>DASXXM010000166.1:0-22810 GCA_036503065.1 Pseudonocardiaceae bacterium
CGTGTGGTCCGGGCCCTGGCCCTCGTGGCCGTGCGGCAACAGCATGACCACATTGGACCGTTGGCCCCACTTGGCCTCGCTGGAGGAGATGAACTCGTCGATCACCGACTGGGCGCCGTTGACGAAGTCGCCGAACTGCGCTTCCCACAACACCAGCGCCTCGGCGTTGGCCACCGAATAGCCGTATTCGAAGCCGACCGCCGCGAATTCGCTGAGCGCCGAGTCGTAGACCATGAAACGGCCCTGGTCGTCCGACAGGTTCTGCAGCGGCGTGTATTCCACGCCGGTCTTGCGGTCGATGAGCACCGAATGCCGTTGGGTGAACGTGCCGCGCCGGGAGTCCTGGCCGGACAGCCGGATCAGCCTGCCCTCCAGCACCAGCGAACCGAAGGCCAGCAGTTCCGCGAAGGCCCAGTCGATCTCGCCGTCCACCGACATCTTGTGCCGGCGCTCCAACACCGGCCGCACCCGCGGATGCGGGGTGAAACCCGGCGGCAGGTCGACGTGCGCCTGGCCGATCCTGGCGACGGTCCGCGCCGAGATCGCGGTGGCCAGCTTGGTCGGGATCGGCTGTTCCTCCTCGATCGACGGGCTCGTCTGCGGCGCGGCCTTCTCCAGTTCGCGCACCTCGTTGAAGACGTGCTCCAACTGGCTGGAGAAATCGCGCAGCGCGGTTTCCGCCTCCTCCATGGAGATGTCGCCGCGGCCGATCAGCGCCTCGGTGTACGTCTTCCGCACGCTGCGCTTCGCGTCGATGATGTCGTACATCGCGGGCTGGGTCATCGACGGGTCGTCGCCCTCGTTGTGGCCGCGGCGCCGGTAGCAGACCATGTCGATCACGACGTCCTTGTGGAACGCCTGGCGGTACTCCACGGCCAGCTTCGCCACCCAGTAGCACGCCTCGGGGTCGTCGCCGTTCACGTGGAACACCGGCGCGCCGATCATCTTCGCCACGTCCGTGCAGTACTTGGACGAGCGCGAGTGCTCCGGGTTCGTGGTGAAGCCGACCTGGTTGTTGACCACCACGTGCACCGTGCCGCCGGTGCGGTAACCACGCAGCAGCGCCAGGTTCAGCGTCTCGGCCACCACACCCTGGCCGGCGAACGCCGCGTCACCGTGCATCGCCACCGGCAGCACGGTGAAGCCCTCGCCGCCCTTGTCCAGCAGGTCCTGCTTGGCCCGCGTGATGCCCTCCAGCACCGGGTCGACGGCTTCCAGGTGCGACGGGTTGGCGGTGAGCGACACCAGCGTCTCGCCGTCGCCGAACATCCGGAAGTACTTGCCCTCCGCGCCGAGGTGGTACTTCACGTCGCCGGAACCGTGTGCCTGGCCCGGATCGATGTTGCCCTCGAACTCGCGGAAGATCTGCGAGATCGGTTTGCCCACGATGTTCGCCAGCACGTTCAGCCGGCCGCGGTGCGGCATGCCGATCACGACTTCGTCCAGCTCGTGCTCGGATGCCTTGTCCAGCACGGCATCCAGCAGCGCGATCACGGTCTCGCCGCCTTCGAGCGAGAACCGCTTCTGCCCGACGTACTTGGTCTGCAGGAACGTCTCGAAGGCCTCGGCCGCGTTCAGCTTGGACAGGATGTACTTCTGCACGGCCGTCGGCGGCTTCTCGTGCTTGACCTCGACCCGGTCCTGCAACCAGCGCCGCTCCTTGGGCTCCAGGATGTGCATGTACTCCACGCCGACCGTGCGGCAGTACGAATCCCGCAGCACGCCGAGCACGTCGCGCAGCTTCATCCGGTCGTGCTCGCCGAACCCGCCGACCGGGAACTCCCGGTCCAGGTCCCACAGGGTCAGGTTGTGCGACAGGATGTCCAGGTCGTCGTGCCGGCGCTGCCGGTAGTTCAGCGGGTCCACATCGGCCATCAGGTGACCGCGGGTTCGATACGCGTCGATCAGCTCCAGCACCCGGGCGGCCTTGTCGACCGCGCCCTCCGGGATGTCCTGCACCCACTTGACCGGCTCGTAGGGCAGCCGCAGCGCGGTGAAGATGTCCTCGTAGAAGTTGTCCTCGCCCAGCAGCAGTTCGTGGATGCGGCGCAGGAACTCGCCGGACTCGGCGCCCTGGATGATCCGGTGGTCGTAGGTGGACGTCAACGTGATGATCTTGCTGACACCCATGGTGACCAGCGCGTGCTCACTGGTGCCCTGGAACTGCGCCGGGTACTCCATGGCGCCGACGCCGATGATCGTGCCCTGGCCCGCGGTCAGCCGCGGCACCGAGTGGTTCGTGCCGATCGTGCCCGGGTTGGTCAGTGAGATCGTGGTGCCGCTGAAATCGTCCGTGGTCAGCGAGCCGCTGCGGGCCTTGCGGATGATGTCCTCGTAGGCCTGCCAGAACTGGCTGAACGACATCGCCTCGGTGCCCTTGACCGACGCCACCACCAGGGTGCGGGCGCCGTCCTTGCCGGGCAGGTCGATGGCGAGGCCGAAGTTCACGTGTTCCGGCGTGACCACGGTCGGCTTGCCGTCGGTCTCGGCGAAGTGCCGGTTCATGTTCGGGTACGCCTGGAGCGCGCGCACCACCGCGTAGCCGATCACGTGGGTGAACGAGACCTTGCCACCACGGGTCCGCTTCAGGTGGTTGTTGATCACGATTCGGTTGTCCGCCAACAGTTTGGCCGGTACCGCGCGCACGCTGGTCGCGGTCGGCACGGTCAGCGACTGCTGCATGTTCTTCACGATCATGGCGGCCGCGCCACGGATCGGGCTGACCTTCTCGCCCTCGACCGCCGTCTTCGATCGACTCAGCACCGGCGCGGCCTTCGCCGCGGCGGCAGGCGCGGGCTTGCCGGCGCTGGGCAGTCCCGTGCCCGGTCCGGTCCTCGGCGGGGTCGGCGGTGGCGCGGCGGCCGGTCGTGCGATGACCGGCGGGGCCGGCCGGCTGGGCGCCGTGGCCACCTGGCCGTTCGTGGCGGCCCTCATCGGCGTGGCGACCTCGGTCGCGGCGCTGCCGGTGGGCTGGGCGACGTTGTCGCCGACGCCTGCCGCGCGCTGGGTCGGCTTGTAGTCGGCGAAGAAGTCGTGCCACGCCGGGTCCACCGACGAGGGGTCCGCGAGGAACTGCTCGTACATCTCCTCGACAAGCCACTCGTTCGGACCGAACTGTGACGCGGTGCTGCTGGACACGGTTGGTGCTCGCCCCTATCCGTCTCGCTGTGGATCCCGTGAAAACTCCATCCGCAAGGCTAGCCCTCTCGCGTGCCCGTTTCATAACCAACGGATTGCCCGCAACGTCGGGTCCGTCACAGGATCGATCCGGGGTCCGGACGCTGGGCGGATGGGTGCTATCCGGTGCGTTCTGAGCCGTCGTGCCAGGCGCGGGTGGCGACGTGCCCCGCGTCGTCGCGCGGCTCGTCGGCGGATCCGAAGCGCCACAGCCGGGCGTACGTGCCGTCGGCCGCGATCAGCTCCCGGTGGCTGCCGTCCTCGACGATCCGGCCTGCGTCCAGCACCACGATCCGGTCCGCCCTGGCCGCGGTGGCCAGCCGGTGCGCCACCACGAACGTGGTGCGCCGGTGCGTCATCCGCTCGCTGGCCGTGAGCACCGCAGACTCGGTGGCCGGGTCCAGCGCCGCCGTCGCCTCGTCCAGCAGGACCAGGTCGGGATCGACGAGTTCGGCCCTGGCCAGCGCGACGAGCTGCCGTTGCCCGGCGGACAGGCCCTGGCCGCGTTCGCCGAGCCGGTGGTGGAAGCCATCGCTCAGGCCGGCCACCATCGGCAACGCGCCGACCTCCCGGACGGCCTGCTCCACCGCGCCGTCCGGGGCGTCCGGCCGACCGTAGCGCACGTTATCGGCCACGTCCCCGGTGAACAGGTGGGCCTCCTGCGGCACGACACCCAGCCGACGGCGGAACCCGCCGAGGTCGAAGTCCCGCACGTCGACGCCGTCCACCAGGACCTTGCCGCCGGTCGCGTCGTAGAACCGGGCGAGCAGCTTCACCAGGGTCGACTTGCCGGCGCCGGTGGCGCCCACGAGCGCCACGGTCTGACCGGCCGGCACGCGCAGCGACACCCGGTCCAGCGCCGGGCGTGCGGCGCTGCCGTAGCGGAAGCTCACGTTCCGCAGTTCCACCTCGCCGCGCAGCCGGGCGGGTACCGGCACGGGCTGCGTTGCCGGCACCACGGTGCTCGGCGTGCGCAGCAGGTCGCCGATCCGGTGCAGGCCGACGCGGGCCTGCTGGTAGCCGTCGAACACCTGGGAGAGCTGCTGCACCGGGGCGAAGAACTGGCTCAGGTAGAGCAGGAACGCCACCAGCACACCGGCGGTCAGCGAGCCGTGCGCCACCCAGGTCGCGCCGACACCCAACACGATGGCCTGGGCCAGCTCGGACAGGAACGTGACGAACGGGAAGTACGTCGCGATGTAGCGCTGGGCCCGCAGCCGGGACTGGCGGTAGTCGTCGGAGAGCTGCTCGAAATGGTCCCGGGCCAACTGTTCGCGCGTGTTGGCCTGCGCCACCCGCAGACCCGACACGTTCTCCTGGAGGTCGGCGTTGACGGCGCTGATCCGTTCCCTGGCCTCCGCATAGGCCTCCGACGACCGACGCCGGAACACCACGGTCGCCACGAGCAGCACCGGCAGCGCGCACAGCGCGACCAGTGCCAGCGGCAGGTCGATCACGACCATCGCCACCGCCATGCCCACCACGGTGAGCACGCTGATCACGGCCGTGATCAGGCCGGTCTGCAGGAACGTGGAGAGCGCGTCCACGTCCGTGGTCATCCTGGTCATGATCCGGCCGCCGAGTTCGCGCTCGTAGTAGTCGAGGCCGAGTCGCTGCAGGTGCGCGTAGCTGCGCACGCGGAGCAGGTACAGCACGGTCTCGCCGGCCTTGGTCGCGATCACGGTCTGGTTCGCCAGCACCACCCAGTCCACCGCGACCACGACGAGCGCGATACCGCTGGTCACCCACACCTCGGTGAGCCGGTGCACGGACACCCCGCTGTCCACGCCGGTCCGGATCAGCGCCGGCAGCACCACGGTGGCCAGCGCGTCCAGCGCGACCAGCACCAGTGCCACCAGCAGCGCCCAGCGGACCGGCCGCAGCAGCCCCGCCAGCCGGAACCGCGGATCGGGGGCGCGCAGGTCGACACCGGGCAGCTCCGGTACGTCCGTCGGCGGCGGCAGGGTGGCCACCGCCGCGATCAGCTCCGGCGTGGCGGGCAGGCCGCCGAACGCGCCGAAGCCAGGACCCGTTGCGAGCTGGTCGTTGTTGCTGCTGGTCACCGGCTGGCTGTCCGGGTCGGGCGGCGGCCACAGTGCCGGTGTCGTGCCGTCCGGGCCGACCGGTTCGTGCCCGTTGCGGCCGACCTCCGTCAGCTCGTCGATCGTGTCGCCCGGCGCGGCCAGTAGGGCACGGAACAGCTCGGACCGCTCGCGCAGTTCGGTCTCGGTGCCGACGTCGACCACCCGGCCGCGGTCCAGCACCGCGATCCGGTCGGCCAGCGCGAGGGTGGAGCGGCGGTGGGCGATGATCAGCGTGGTCCTGGTGGCCGTCACGGCGCGCAGCGTGTCCTGGATGGCCGCCTCGGTGGCCGCGTCAACGGCCGAAGTCGCGTCGTCCAGCACCAGTACCCGCGGGTCGGACAGGAGGGCCCGTGCCAGCGCGATCCGTTGCCGCTGGCCGCCGGACAGCGTCAGACCGCGCTCGCCGACGACGGTGTCGTAGCCATCGGGCAGTGCCGCGATGAACTCGTCGGCCTCGGCCGCGGCGGCCGCCGCGCGTACCTCGTCGTCGGTGGCGTCCGGCCTGCCGTAGGCGATGTTGGCGCGGACCGTGGTGGAGAACAGGAACGCCTCCTCGAACACCATGCCGACGGTGCGGCGCAGCGACGCGAGGCGCAGCGTCCGGACGTCCAGCGCGGCGCCGGGCGGCCCGACCCGCAGCGCACCGCCCTGCGCGTCGTAGAACCGGGGCAGCAGCAGGGAAACCGTCGACTTGCCCGACCCGGACGTGCCGATCAGTGCCAGCGTCTCACCCGGCTCGACACGCAGCGACACGCCGTCCAGCACGGGCTCGCTGCGCGTGTAGCCGAACCGGACGTCGTCCAGCACCACCTCGACCGGCCCCGGCGGCACGTCCACCGCGTCCGGCGGGTCCACGATCTCGGGCTGCGAGTCGATCAGCTCGTACACCCGCTCCACCGCGGCCCTGGTCATCTGGCCGATGATCACCAGCCCGGACAGCAGCCGCGCCGGGCCGGCCAGGGTGGCCACGTAGCTGGCGAACGCGAGGAACGTGCCGATGCTGATCTGGCCGCGCAGCGCGAGCCAGCCGCCCAGCGCCAGCACCGCGACCTGGCCCAGCGGCGGCAGCGCGGACATGGTGGCGTTCGGCCGCGACTGGAGCCGCGCGGCGCGCAGCCGCTCCGCGAACAGCCGGCGCGCGTAGTTCTCCAGCCGGCCGGTCTCCCGGCCTTCCTGGCCGAACCCCTTGACCACGCGCACCCCGGTGACGGTCTCCTCGACCAGCTGCGCGATGTCCGCGGCCCGCTGCTGTGCCGACCACGTGGCCGGGAAGAGCCTGCGCCGCGACCGGGCCGCCACGATGCCGAGCAGCGGCACCATGACCAGCGCGATCAGGGTCAGCAGCGGAGACAGCCACAGCATCGCCACCACCGAGAACGCGACCAGCACCACGACACCGATGGACAGCGGCACCATCGACATGAAGCCCTGCACCAGTTGCAGGTCGGTGTTCGCGCGGGACACCACCTGCCCGGTGCGCAGCGCGTCCTGCTTGCCGCCGTCCAGCCGGGATACGGAGGTGAAGACGGCCTGCCGCAGGTCGTGCTGCACGTCCAGCGCGAGCTTGCCGGCGAGGTAGCGACGCAGGAAGGCGCCGACGAACCGGATCAGCGCCAGCACCGCCAGGATGACCGTGAGCAGCACGAGCCGGTTGGTGCGGCCGGCGATCGCGTCGTTCACGCCCAGCCGGATGAGCAGCGGGCTGACCGCTTCGAGCCCGACGCCGAGCGCCGAGCTGACCACCACCGTGATCACCAGACCGCGATGTCGCCACGCCGCGGTCAGCAGACGACGGATCCAGCCGGCCTGGTCGGAGCTCAGCTCAGGTTTCTCATCAGCGGTGGTGGGCACGACTCCCAGGTTATTCGGCGACCCTGTCGGTAACCGAATCGATTGTTGCCAGACCTAACGAAACCCGACCCGGGACGGATCGGTAAGCTTTGTCGACAAAGCGACTTAGCTGATGTCGCGTCGTCGGCTGATGGCCCAGCCGGCCAGGGCGAAGACCGCCGCGTAGGCGATGAACACCAGGCCACCGACCCACCACGGCGGCAGTCCGGCGACGTTGAACACGCTCTCCAGGTCGGACAGGTTCGCGCTGGGCGGCAGGGACAGTTCGGAGATGAACCGGTCGTAGGCGAACACCACGAGCGAGCCGGACGCGGACGACGCCGGCAGGTAGTGCGCCACCGAGCTGATGTTCATGGCGCGCAGCAGCACACTCAGGATGTTCTCCCCGGCCAGGCTCCAGGCCAGCAGGATCACCACCGCGGCGATCTGGTTGCTGATCAGGCCGCCCAGTCCGACGCCGAGCAGCGTCCACAGCATGATGATGACGATGCCCACCAACGCCACCAGCAGCCAGGACCCGCCGGAGGGCAACGCGTCCGAGCCGTCGCCGGCCAGTGCGCCGAGGGTCGCGCAGATCAGCGTCGTCACGCCGTACAGCAGGCCCATCCCGCTGTAGGCGATCAGCTTCGCGGCCAGCACGTCACCCCGGGACCGGCCGGTCAGATACGTGGTGCCGATCGTGCGGTGCCGGAACTCGCCGGAGATCGCCATCGCGCCGTAGATCGCGGCGAAGATCGCGGTGAAGCCGAACGAGACGCCGAGGCTGATCAGCGCGATCGGCACGTGCACCGTCTGGCCGGAGACCTGCGCGAGGTCGGCCTGGCCGGTCTTCTGCACCGCGGCGAAGCCCAGGTTCGCCAGGAACGCGACCACCACGGACGGGATGAGCAGCGCCCACCACATCTTGGTGGTGAAGATCTTGCGGAACTCCGCCTTGACCGCGTTGCCCATCAGGACCTACCTCCGAGTCCACCCTGGTCGTGCTGGGCCGGATCGGCCTGGCCCGGCTGCTGCCCGTCCTGCGGCGGAACCTGTTGCTGCCACGGCGAGAACTGCGGCGGCGGCGCGTCCGGCACCGGGTTGCCCTGCGGCGGCGTGGGCTGAGCCGGTGTGTGCTGGGCCGGTGTGTTCTGCGGCGGCGCGCCCTGGGGCGGCATGCCCTGCGGTGGTGTGTTCTGTTGGGGGTAGCCCTGGGGCGGATAGCCCGGCTGTGGTTGGTACTGCGGTGGCGGCTGGTACTGGTCCTGCGGCGGCTGGTAGGGCTGCTGTTGGTACTGGGGTTGGTACTGCTGCGGCTGGTAGGGCTGTTGGACCTGGTAGGGCGGCTGCGGCGGCAGGTAGGGCTGCTGACCCGGCCCGAACTGCTGCGGCACCGTGCCCGGCGTGTACTGGCCCTGGGTCAGGCTGAAGTACAACTGCTCCAGGTTGACGCGCTCCTCCTCGATCCCGTACACCGAAACGCCCGCCTTCAACGCGATGTCCGCGACCTGCTCCGACTGCACGCCGACCACCGCGAGCCGACCGTCCGGCGTCGGCTCGAGGTTGTAGATGCCGGCGTCGCGCAACGCGGTCATCAGCTTCTCCGGGTCAGACGGGCGGACCAGCACGCGCGCCTGCTGCGACCGGCGCAGGTGCTCCAGCGGCCCGTTGTACATGGTCTGGCCGCGGCTGATGATGATCAGCTGGTCCACGGTCTGTTCGACCTCGGCCAGGATGTGGCTGGACACCAGCACGGTGCGGCCGGACCGCGCGAAGGACTGTAGGAACGTCCGCAGCCAGGCGATACCCTCCGGGTCGAGGCCGTTGGCCGGCTCGTCCAGCAGCAGCACCTGCGGATCGCCCAGCAGCGCGGTGGCCAGCGCCAGCCGCTGCTTCATGCCCATGGAGAACTGGCCCGCCTTGCGCTCGCCGACCTCGCCGAGACCGACGAGCTGCAGCACCTGCTCGACCCTGGTGTCCGGCACGCCGATCGCGGCCGCGTAGACCCGGAGGTGGTTGCGTGCCTTGCGCTTGGGGTGGAAGTTCTGCGCCTCCAGCACCGCGCCGACCACCCTGGCCGGATCGCCGAGGGTGTTGAACGCCGTGCCGTTGACGGTCGCGATGCCCACCGACGGGCGGACGAGGCCGAGGATCATGCGCAGGGTCGTGGTCTTGCCCGCGCCGTTGGGGCCGAGGAAGCCGGTGACCGAACCGGGTTCCACCGTGAAACTGAGGTTCTGCACGGCGGTGACCGGGCCGAATCGTTTCGTCAGTTGCTGCACCGTGATACGGCCGCTGCCGTCGTGCACGCGTCCTCCCGGCTGGATCCGCTGAGTGTTCGCGGTCATCCTGCCCTATGCGTCCGGCGGCCGTTGCCAATACGGTGAGAATTGCCCGCTCAGCCCGCTCAGCGCGCTCTGCGGCGCAACGGGCCACGTCGGCCCGATGGCGGGTCGCCGTCGTTGATCAGGTGGTCGTAGGCCATCGTCCACAACCGGCACGGCCAACGACGGCGGCGCAGCCGGGCCGGACAGGCGCGGCACCGCCCGTCGGTGTCCGGCTCGTGCACCGCGAGCAGCAGGCGCCAGCCGTCCGCGAGCCGGTGCAGTTCGGTGCGCGCCAACGGGAGCAGTGATTCCGGCGTGCCGTGTTCGGCCAGCTGGTCGAGCATGGCCAGCCGTTGCAGCACCGCCGCGCGTAAGCCGTCCTCCGGGGCCTTCATCCGTGCGCACTTGCGGCTGCGCTGGCCAGCAGGTGGCCCAGTTGGCGGGTCTGCCGCGGGTCGAGCACCGCCGACTCGCCGGGCGGCGCGACGACCACCACCTGCCCGTGCTGGACCAGCACGTTCATCGCACGACTACGGCCGAACGGATCAGCACACGCCAGCCACCAGTGGGTGTCGGCCGATACCGGCCCGACCTGCGGGGTTCTGGACTCCGGGTCTTCCACCCTGGCTGTATCGGTGGTGACCGGCCAATTCTTTACAGGTAGCAACCGGTCCTCACCCGAAGGAGTCAACGAGGCTCGTTCGGGTGAGTGCTCCCTGGTGACAAAGCCGCATCAGTGAACCGATGCGGTTCGGCACCGGAGCTTTCGTGCGCCTAAGCTGGTGGTGGCGACCCGCTCCCAGCGACCCCCAGGCTGGTATGAGCGGGTCGCCCCTTTGTTGCCCTCGCCCGGTTCCGTCCCGATTGCGCACCGTCGACGGAGTTTCCGTCGGCGCGCGGACTCTGGCCACCGGACGCCGGTCCGACGTGATCCTCGCCACCTGATCGCACTCGCCAGGTGATCCACGGCTCGTTACGGTGTGCAAGGCGGGAATCCTCCCGGCTCGTCGGGGATACGAGCCGGGAGGATTCCCTGGGCCAGTGGCCGCGCCGGGCGTACCCGGGCACGGCCACCGTGTCGGCACCCGCGTCGTGCCGCCGACCAAGCCTCAGTGCAGCGCGGATTCAGTGCAGTACGATTCAGTGCAGCGCGGAGTTCAGGCCACTGCCGTTGATCGTGCCGAGGCCGGTCACCTCGTCGTAGCCGGTACCGGCGCGGAAGGCGCCGTTGCTGCCCGACGTGATGTCGTGGAACGACGCGGCGTAGCCGCTACCGTGCGAAATGGTGTAGAGCGCCGGGTTGATGTTGCCCTGCCGGGTGCCCGCGTTGGCGTCGTGCAGCGCGGTGAAGCCGGACCACAACGGCGCGGCGCAACTGGTGCCACCGAACTCCACCCAGGTACCGGCCGAGAAGATCGCGTAGCCGGTGCTCGGGTTGGCGTCGCCGGACACGTCCGGCACGGTGCGCATGCCGCCGGAACCCACCTGGAAGCCGGGGGTGGTGAACACCGTGGACACGCCGCCGCCGGAACCACTCCACGCGGTCTCGGACGAACGGGCGCCGTTGCGCAGCCGCAGGGTCGTGCCGCCGACACCGCTCACGTTCGGGTCGGACGCCGGGTAGTCGACGCCCTGGGTGCCGCTCTGGCAGTCGTTCGAGCCGTTGTCACCGGATGCCGAGTAGAACGTGATGCCCTCGGCAACGCCCTGCGCGAACCCGTTGCTGGTGCCGGTGATGGCGGACGGGGTGGTCTCGGGCTCGCAGGAGCCCCACGAGATCGACGTCACGGACACCCGGTCCTCGGACGCGATCTGGGCCGCCAGGTCGATCTCGCCCTGGTCGGAGTTGGGCGCCTCGTAGACGAGGGTGTTCACGGACTTGGCCATGGCCTGGACGATCTCGATGTCCAGCTCGACCTCGCCCTGCCCGGCACCGGGCGCGCTGTCGAAGTTCGCGCCGTCGACCGACACCGTGACCGGCGTCGACGAACCCAGCCCGAACTGGCTGTCGTAGTGCGTGACGTTCGGGGTCTGGAAGCCGTCGAACTCCCACAGCGCCACGGTCTGGCCGGTGCCGCTGCCCAGCGCCGTGGTCCCGTAGGCGCTGTGCAGGTTGGTCGGGGTCAGGCCGACCGGGCTGCTGGCCCTCGGCGCCACGGCGGACTTCACCAGTTCCGGGTGCCGCACCGTGTGGTTGTCCAGGCCGACGACGCCCTGGACCACGCCGGCCACCGACGCCGGCACCATCGGCGCGGTGTCGTTGGCGTAGAACTGGTGCCCGTTCTGCTGGTACACGCCGATGTTGGTGGCGAACGCCTTCTCCACCCGCGCTGCGGAGCCGACCGCGTCGATGACGTCACGGTTGCCGGACACCTTGGTGACCTGAATACCGTTGGCCGTCAGGAACGAGCGCACGCCCGCCACGTCGGCGGTCGTCGGCGCGTATCGGGCGTTGAACTGCGCCGGGGTCAGGAAATGGTGGTAGAGCGGCGAAGTCGGGTTGTTCACCTGGGCCAGGAAACTGTTCAACCCGGCCTCGTCCCGCAACTTCAGCGCGACGGCGAACGAGACCTGGCTGGTGTGTGCGAGGTCGGCCACCCGGGCGCTGGTGGCGACCGCGGGATTGACGTTCTGGGGGACCGCGACGAGCGGCTGCGTGCTCGCGCTCGCCGTGCCGGCGAGTACGAGACTCGCGATGATCGGCACCGGAGCCACGGCCGCCGCAAGGGCGCGCAGGGATTTCTTCACGAAGACTCCACGACGTAGTGAGATCGATTGGACAGCGCGCCAATTCGGCCGCTCGCCGAAAATTACGTCGAGGGTGATCAATAGGTCAACGGTGAGTTATTCACTGCTAACCAGCAGGTGTTTATCCGGTAATGCTGAAATGGGTACCATAAAACAACCGAGCACGGTGCCGGCTGCCACCGAGCGTATGCGGTCGGGCACCCAGGGATAACCCCCGACGGTCGGCTCACGCCCCTCCCTTCGGCGTAGGCCGAAGGGGCGACGGGGCTTTACTCGGCCCCTAGGGTGCTGTCAAGCCGCCCATCCACAGCTTCGAGGGTTGTCCACAGGCAACGGGCGAACCACCCATTTGGGGCTTGACAACGGTAGCTTTGAAAAGGGCCGTAAGCCCCCGGTGAGGGCGGGGGTCTATCCGCGCCCTGCGAAGTCGCAGTTTGCCTGCTCGTGCGGTCAGCTCAGCAGTTGGGCCAGCGGTGTGTGCGGGAGATCGTGTGCCTCTGCCACCGGCTTGTTGGCCAGGGCGCCCGCGTGGGCGTTCAGGCCCAGCGCCAGGGCCTCGTCGGCGGCAAGGGCGGTCCGCCAGCCGTGGTCGGCGATGGAGACCGCATAGGGGAGGGTCACGTTCGTCAGCGCGTAGGTCGACGTGCGCGGCACGGCGCCGGGCATGTTGGCCACGCAGTAGAACACCGCGTCGTGCACCAGGTAGGTCGGGTCGTCGTGGGTGGTCGGGTGCGAGTCGGTGAAGCAGCCGCCCTGGTCGATCGCTATGTCGACCAGCACAGCGCCCGACTTCATGGTCGACACCAGGTGGTTGTCCACCAGTTTCGGTGCCCGCGCGCCCGGCACCAGCACCGCGCCGACCACCAGGTCGGCCTCGCGGACCGCCTGGTCGATGGCGTACTTGTTGGACGCCACCGTGCGCAGCCGGCCGCCGAACTGGTGGTCCAGAGCTCGCAGCCGATCGACGTTGGTGTCCAGCACCTCGACGTCCGCGCCCATGCCCAGCGCGACGGTGGCCGCGTTGACACCGGCGACGCCGCCGCCGATCACCACGACGCGGGCCGGGTGCACGCCGGGCACACCGCCGGGCAGCACACCCCGGCCGCCGGACGGCTTCATCAGCGCGTACGCGCCGACCTGCGGCGCGAGTCGGCCCGCCACCTCGGACATCGGGGCCAGCAGGGGCAGCGCGCCGTTCGCGGACTGCACCGTCTCGTAGGCGATCGCGGTGGTGCCCGCGTCCAGCAGGGCCCTGGTCAGCGGCTGGTCCGCGGCCAGGTGCAGGTAGGTGAACAGCACCAGGTCCGGACGCAGTCGCGGGTACTCGGCGGCGATGGGTTCCTTGACCTTGAGCACCAGTTCGCCCTCGGCCCACACGTCCTCGGCGGTGGCGAGCAGCTTCGCGCCCGCGGCCAGGTACTCCTCGTCCGAGATGGCGGAGCCGAGACCGGCGCCCGTCTCGACGAACACCGTGTGACCTCGGCTGGTGAGCTCGTGCGCCCCGGCCGGGGTCAGCGCGACCCGGTACTCGTTGTTCTTGATCTCACGAGGGACGGCGATCTTCACCTGCGTGTCCTCTCCCCATCAGTGCCTGCGGAAACCGTGTCTGACTCCACCCTGAAGCAGTGTTTGTCCGATGTCATCATGCGCTGAGCACCAGCTGACCGCAGAGCGTTTGTGCTGTCAGCACAACGCTGGGCCGTTCGAGTCAGGCCCAGCGGACCGCGACCAGCTGGGTCAGCAGCGCGAGCCGCACGTTCGCGTCGGTCAGGTCGACACCGCTCAGGTCGGCCACCCTGCGCATTCGGTACCGCAGGGTGTTCGGGTGGATGCGCAGCGCCTGCCCGGCCGCGCGCGGATCGCCGGGGTACCGCAGCCACTCGTAGAGGGTGTGCACGTACTCGGTGCCGTTGGCCTCGTCGTGCTGACGCAACAACGGCACCGGCCCCAGGTCCGCCACGCCGGCCGCCGCGGCCGCGTTGGCCAGCCGGTGCAGCGCGAGCACGGCCCACGCGTCCTGGTAGTCGGCCACCCGACCGGGCACCAGGCCGGCCCGCAGCAGGCCGAGCGTCTCCTGGGCCTGCTCCCTGGAGCGGGGCAGTTCGGTGATCGGCACCGGCGCGCCCGCCGCGGCCAGCGACTGCTCGCCCGCGGCACCTGCCAGCGCGGCACGCAGCGCCTCCCAACCGCCGTCGCCGGGCCCGTCCGGCACCACGGCGTACAGCAGGCCATGCATGTCGGCGACAGCGGGCCGCCTGCCGATGCCGGTGGTGATCCGTTCCCACATGGCCAGCCGCAGGCCCTCGCTGCGCAGCTCGTCCACCTGTTCCCGGCCGGCCGCGTCGATCGCGACCACCCGGTGTGGCACGTCGGCCAGGTCCAGCTCGGCCGCCGCGACCCGGACGCTGCCCCGGCCCTCCAGGATCGCCCGGACCCGTTCCGCCGAGTGCCGGCGCTCCGCGTCCACCCTTGCCCTGCGGCGCAACAGATGCAGCGCCACGACCGGCCCAGCGTCGGCGAACGCGGCGGCCCGCGCGTCGGGCACCTTGCCGGGCACCACGGCCCACATCGAGCCGAGCAGTTCGCCGCCCATCCGGATCGGCACGATCAGCCGGGGCAGCGTGCCGTCGCGCTGCGCGGCCACGTAGATCGGGTTCCCGCCCCTGGACAGTTCGCGGAACACGCCACGGGAGCGGAAGCGCGCCAGCACGTCGTCGGGCACCCGCCTGCCCATGATGGTGGACACCCTGGCCGGGTCGGTGCGGTCCTGGCGGGCGGAATACGCCAGCACGCGCGAGTTGGCGTCCTCGATGGTGACCGGCGCGTCGACCACCGCCGCCACCGCGTCGGCCAGCCGGAACAGGTCGCCAAGGCCGCTGGGTTCGACGTCACGCGGGTCCGTTTCGGCCGCGTCCGCCTCGGCGTCCAGCACCGTGCGCAGCAGCCACACCAACTGTGCCCAGCCCGTGCCGGACCTGACCTCGACCAGCGACGTGCCGGCCGACCGCCCGGCCGCGACCACCGCCGACTGGGCAGCGGCGGGCGGTTTGAGCAGTACCGCGGCCGCGCCGCGCTCGCCCGCATGCCGGACCAACTCGACCGCGTCCCGGCCGGTGCCCACCGCGGCGCCCAGCACCAGGTCGCCCGCTGACAGTTGGGCCCTGCGGCCCGGTTCCGCGATGACCACGTCGCTGACCGAACAGGGCGCGGGCGCGATCAGCACCGCCCGCAACAACGTCGGCCCGACCCGGTCGACGACCCCCTGCACCGTGAGCATCGCGGCTCCGTCATCGTGACCAGCCTGATCCGTCGGCACCATCGTCGCACCGGACCGATCCCGCCGGTGGATCACGGGCACCCGCCGTGTCCCATCACCCACCGAACGTGATCAACGAGCGCGACGCCGGGCCCGCACGCAGCCGGCCAACCCGATCAGCCCGCCGACGACCAGGACGGCGCCGGGCAGGAACAGGCTGGTGAACGCCATGTGCACCGGGGAGAGGCCGCTGGACAGCGCGTTCGACACGCGTATGCCGAACAGGTTGGTCGCCAGGGCGACGGCCGTGAAGATCGCGGCGATCACCGCGCACACCCGGCCCGGTTCCACCAGCGACAGGGCGAGCAGGCCGATGCTGATGATGAGCAGCGCGCCGAAGCTGTTGCGCGGCTGGAGGTACGCGACGAACTCGATCGCGGCGGCGGACGCGATCGCCATCAGCAGGCCGAGCCCGCCGACGGTCCAGCGAACGGTGGACAGCCGGCGGCCCGACCGGCGCGGCACCACGGCCACGGCCGCCACCGTGAGTCCGACCACGAACCCGCCGACGTTCAACACGCCCGCCAGGTCCTGAGCGTGCGGGCTGAGCGCGGCCACGGTGTTCCTGGGCAGGTTCAGGGTCACGAACTCGATCACCGGATACAGCACGACGTAGAGGGCGAGGCTGGCCGAGGCGTACAGCAGGTGCCAGCCGGTCTGCGGCACGGTGCCCAGGCGCCGGGCCCGCAGGTGGTACCAGGTCAATGTGATCAGCGGGCCGAACATCACGACGCAGAACCAGTAGAGGGCCACCGACATCGGATCGCCCAACGCACCGGCGAACGTGCCGAACTGTTGCATCGGCGCGAACATCAGGCCCGAAATGGCGGATTGGGTGCCACCGTTCGGATTCCACAGAAAGTCGATACCGGTCGGTAACTGTGACGGCCGATACACCAGTGGCGCGACCAGGATCAGCAGGCCGAACAGCAGCATCGGAAACCAGTAACCGTTACGATCCTGGACCAACTGCCCCGGCCGACGGATTTCATCGTCGGTCAGGGAATGGAACACGGAATCGTCGATCACCGCGGGCCTGCTGACGGCATAGGTCAGAACGCGGCGCTCGCGCATGCCCGCGTCGTCGATCATCATCGCCCTGACACCCCCGGTCCGCCCGCTGGACCCCACAGCCCCCGATGATGCCATTGGCTACCGGCCGTATTCCACCGGTGACCGTGAACGGCCTATTTGGATCGGTGACCGGTCGGTCACGGACTGCTCAACAAGGTGGTTCAGGTCGAAATCGACGAATCGCCGTGCCCTACAGCCTGTCGGAGGACGCCGGTACGCCGTGACACCGAACTCGAAGGTCGTTGCCAGGTACTTCACAGGTGGGCATGGTGTCGTAAAAGTACGGGACGCCTGGCTCCTGGAGCGGTAACGCTATGGATGCCTTGGCAGGGACCAGGATGCGTACCGATCGCCTCCCCCCAGATGATCGGCACCGTGTCAGGCGCCCCGTCCAGCGTCACGGGCCGGCCACGTACTCCGTGGCCGGCCCGTTGCCCACGCCCTGGCCAACACCCCGATCCAGGACGCCGGTCAAGGTGGCCGCCGGATCGTTCGGCAGGGTGTCGGAGCACCAGGCGACCACGCCGTCCGGTCGGATCGCTGGCGTCGAAGGCACCGATGCCGTACGCGTCGCCAGCCGCCCGTCGGTTCCGACAGGTCGGCGCCGAGCCGGTAACACCTGCACCGGCAGGTCGACGGCCGCGCACTGCCACTCCCCGTCACAGATCCACAGTGGACATCCGGTGTCGCCGACCACGATCGACACGTGCGGGGCGCGGAATCCCGGCCGTCCGGTCGGATTCGTCGGACCCTCGGTGAGGGCCGGGTCATCGTCATCGGCGAGCACCGCGGCGGACCGGCAGCGGAAACCGAAGCCGAGACCGATGTGGTCCAGTGTTCCGGGATGTCGCTCAGGTCCAGTGACGGCAGCACACGTTCCTTGGCGTTGTGCAGCGACCGGATCACCACCTGCTCGGCATACGGCAGGCGCTCGGCCTGGTAGCTGTCCAGCAGTCCGGGGCCGGCGACTCCGGCGAGCACGTCGGCGAGTTTCCACGCGATGTCGTAGCCGTCGCCGATCGCCGTGTTGCCGCCCATGCCGCCGGTCGGCGGGGTGACCTTGGCCGCGTCACCGACCAGGAAGACCCGGCCGTCGGCGAGCTTCGCGGGTCAAGACACAGGCAGTAGGTCTTGGTCACTCTGTGCTTAGTATTGTGCTGGCGTGACGACGCTGGCGCCCCCATCGACGACGCGGGTCGGCGTGTACGTCGACGCGTTCAACGTCTACTACGGCGGCGGCGCGCTCTGTGGTCGAGGCACGCCAGGATGGCGGTGGCTGGACATCGCAGACCTGGCCGCAGACTTGATCAACCCACGTATATGGCCGAGTCCCGAACTGACCCGGCTCGTCTATTGCACGGCGCCAAGAGACCGGGAGGGTGACCCCAGTTCATTGGCCGATCAACGGACCTACATCAACGCGCTACAGCACAGCAACGACAGGATGACCGTGACCGGCGGCAAGTACGTGCCACGCATCAAGCGCGGGATCATCGTCGACAAGAACAGCCGACCACCACGCCGCATCCACTCACCCGGCCCGGCCCATCTGCCAGCCTGGCTGCCGGTCGAGGAAGTGCCCGGTCCCGGCGGGCATCCTGAGCTGCTGGCCGCCGTGTCGACATTCGAGGAGAAGGGCTCGGACGTCAGCGTCGCCAGTCATCTGCTGATCGACGTCCTGACCAGCCAAGTCGATGCCGCGATCGTGTTCTCCAACGACAGCGACCTGCGGTTTCCGCTCCAGCAAGCTCGCCTGCACGTCCCGGTCGCGACGGTCAACCCCAGCCCCAGCCGTACCGCGACCGACCTCAGAGGAGATCCGTGTGAAGGTGTCGGACGACACTGGTGGCGAAAGCTCCGACCCGGAGACTTCCTCAACCATCAACTGCCCGACCTCGTCGGCCCATACCCCAAGCCGCCCGGTTGGTGACATGTGCGCGCGACATGTAACTGATGTATGCTTGGCCCATACCACCCGGTTCTCTCGCTTGCGAGGGGCCGGGTTCTTTTGTGCGGCACAGTGCTTCGATCGCCATCGTTTGCCATCTCCTCGGGCCGACGACAGCGAACTGGTATGTTCGCGGTACACCACCCGGTTCTCTCGCTTGTGAGGGGCCCGGGTCTTTATTGGCCCAGTGCCTCGGCGATCCAGTCCGGTACCGGCAGGTCGCGCTCGTCGCACGCGGTGGCCAGGCGGATTGTCCAGCGCAGCGCCTGGATCACCACCGTCGCCATCTCCTCGGGGGCGGCGCTGGACAGTGCGATCTCCACCTGTTCCGCCGCAGCGTCCTCGTCCCCGTGCACCTCGGCCAGCAGGGTGCGCACGGCGGTGCGGACCGGAGGATCGGCCTCGTCGATCGGGACTTCCTGGCCGTCCTCGTCGAATACCTGCATCCGGACCGGTGTCGCGCCGCCCTCGGAGAGTTCGGTCACCATCTTGCTGCACTCGGCGAACAGCAGGAGCACCAGCTCCCGCACATCGGTGTGCTCGTCCCGCGACTCCCGGACGAACTCGATCAGCCGCTCGACCGCGTCCCCGTCGTCGCCCTCCTGTGCGGCGGCCAGGGCCTGACTGGCGACCACGATGATTCGTTGCCGCCGATCCGGTTGCTCAGCCGATGCCACGCGGCCCATCTTTCCCTACCGACCGACCTCGTGCGGCCCACGACGCCTGCGGGCGCGTACACAAGGGGACATGAGTCAACTGCTGTTGGCGGCCGAGCGAGCCGACGTCTGCGCCTACGCCCGACGGATGTCCGCGGACCGCCTGGTGGTCGGCACGTCCGGCAACATCTCGCTGCGGCGGGACGACCTGGTGGCCGTGACCCCGACCGGGATCGACTACGCGGACCTGACACCGGAGTCGATCACGGTGCTGGACCTGACCGGCCGACGGATCGACGGCGACCTGGCGCCGACCAGCGAGACACCGTTGCACCTCGCGCTGCACCGAAGCCGGCCGGACGGCATCGGCGCCGTCGTGCACACCCACGCCGTGCACGCCACGGCCGCGTCACTGCTGGTGGACCGCATCCCGCCGGTGCACTACGTGCTGGCGATCTTCGGCGGCGCCGTGCATGTCGCCCGGTACGCCACCTTCGGCACCGCGGAACTGGCCGCGAGAACCCTCGAAGCACTGGGGGACCGGACCGGTTGCCTGCTGGCCAACCACGGCGCGGTCACCGTCGGCGGCAACCTGGCGGCCGCCTACGATCGCGCGCTCCAGTTGGAATGGCTCTGCCAGGTCTGGCTGACCGCGCGTGCCGCCGGCCTGCCGCGCCCGCTGCCGCCCGGTGAACTCGACACGGTGACCGAACTGATCCGCGACTACGGCGCCGCAGGCCGGGAACGCTGAGTCGGGCACGCTAGAGCGGCAGGCCGGATTCCAGCAGTTCGAAGCCCCGGTCCAGCACCGTGGTGAAGTTGTCGGTGGACTGCTCCAGATCGAACTGCATGGCCGCCAGCGCCACGCCGACCACCGCGCCCGCGAACACCTGCACCGGGAACTCGTCCGGCTCCCGGCCAAGGCGCTCCGCGAGCAGTTCGGCCAGCAGTCGCATGGACCTGGTGTAGTCGTCCATCGCCGCCGCGCGCAGTTCCGGCACCGCCTTGACCAGCCGCATCCGGTCCCGCTCGTGCGCGATCGCCTCGTCGGACATGTCGGCGAAGGTCGCGCGCAGCGCGGCGCGGATCGCCTGCATCGGTGTCAGCCCGGCCGGCTGGACGCGGAACGCCTCGACCATCAACTCGCCGTAGTCGTCGCCGAGCACGACGTCTTCCTTGGTGGGGAAGTAACGGAAGAACGTGCTCGGGGACACCTCGGCGGCATCGGCGATCTGGTCGACGGTGGTGTCGGCATACCCCTGCGCGGTAAAAAGGCGCATCGCGTGTTCCCTGATGGTGGCACGCGTCTTGGCCTTCTTGCGTTCCCGCAACCCGACGGTGGGACGAGGGCCATGCAATGGACTCACGCTCCCATTCGCTCCGCTTCGTCCGGCGAACCGACGACATCATCGCGCATCTCGCTGGTCGAGTGGGCGAGAACACTCAGCCCGAGAAAAATGAGTGTAGCTACCACTTGGTGGGAGCTGTCAAGTCTGGTCGGTCAGGCTGCCGGGGCTGACCAGCGCGGCCAGTGCCATCCGGTACAGCAGCTCGGCCATCTGGGCCCGGTCCAGGTAGGCGCTGTGCGGGGTGGAGTTGATCAGGCCGAACACCGCGTGTGCCGCGGCTCTGGCGCCCGGCTCGGTCACGTCGGGCACCATCACCATGATCGTGCGGACCCAGAGTTCCACGTAGCGGCGCTGCATCGCGCGCACCCGGCGCCGGTCCGGGTCGGTGAGGATGGCGAGGCTGCGTTCCTGCACGGTGATCAGCGCCGGGTTGTCCAGCGCGAAGTCGACCTGGAACCGGATCAGCTCGGGCAGCGCACGGTCCGGCTCGGTGTTGGTGTCCATCGTGCGCTGGGCGCCGGTGAGCAGGTACTCGCTTATCGACGTGAGCATCTCGCCGAGCATGGCGTCCTTGCTGCGGAAGTGCCGGTACAGCGCGGGGCCGGAGATGCCGACCGCGGCGCCGATGTCGTCGATGCTGACGCCGTGGAAGCCGCGCCGCGCGAACAGTTCGGCCGCGGCGGCCAGGATCTGCTCGCGGCGGGTCGGTTTGCCGGCCGTCACGTCCGGATCCGCGGAGAACGCCACCCTCGCAGGTTAGTGCAGGCTAACTCACCCACGCTCAGTAGGCCGCCGGTAGGCCGTCAAGTGTCCTTGGAGCAACGACTTTCCGGCCTTTTCCCCCGACTTGGTTAACTCTTGACGCAATGCTTCTTTAGTTGGTCACACCTTGGTACTCATGAGTAGACCTTTGCGGCCCAAGGAGGTGCCATGCAAGCGGTAAGAATCGTTGCCGGCGCGGCGGTGGTTGCTGTCGCGGCGATGCTGGGGGTGGTAGCCCCGGCTTCGGCGGCTTCCGCCGTCAATTATGTCGCCTTGGGTGATTCCTACGCATCCGGTGTCGGAACCGACAACTACTTCAACGACGGTACGAACTGCCTGCGGAGCCCGCAGAGCTATCCGGCGCTCTGGTCGGCCGCGCACCACGCGGCGTCCTTCACTCTGGCGGCCTGCTCCGGCGCCAAGACCGGTGACGTGCTCAGCGGCCAGCTCGGTGGCCTCTCCGCGTCGACCACCGAGGTCTCGATCACCATCGGCGGCAACGACGCCGGCTTCACCACGGTGATCGAGAACTGCATCCTGGAGGGCGACTCCGGCTGCCAGAACGCGATCAACAACGCCGAGACGTTCGTCCGCAACTCATTGCCCGGCCTGCTGGACAACACCTACCGCGCGATCCGGTCGCACGCACCCAACGCGTCCGTCGTCGTGCTCGACTACCCGCACTTCTACCAGGTACCCGGCTCCTGCATCTTCGGCCTGGACAACACCAAGCGGACCGCGATCAACAGTGGCGCGGACGTGCTCGACGCGGCCATCCAGACGGAGGTCGGCAAGTTCGCCGGCTTCCACTTCGCCGACGTGCGCAACGCCTTCAATCCGCACGAGATCTGCTCGTCCGGCACCTCCTGGCTGCACAGCGTGGACTTCACCAACCTGACCGATTCGTACCATCCGTTCGCCGCCGGCTACTCCGGCGGATATCTGCCCGTGCTGGATTCCGTCACCGGCTGACCAGCTCGATCGATTGAGTGCCCCCGATGTCGAAGGTGACATCGGGGGCACTCGTCGTCTGGCGGTATCGTGGTTGTTAACGCACACTAACCTGGAGGCGAAAGGGGGGACGATGGACGCGCCCGTTCTGCGCACGACGGCCGACCCGACGACGGACACCCACCGCCGCAACGCCAAGGCGCACACCGCGCTGGTCGACGAGCTGCACGCCCGGCTGGCCGACACCCGGCGCGGCGGCCCGGAGCGGGCCAGGGAACGGCACGTGTCGCGCGGCAAGCTGCTGCCCCGCGAGCGGGTGGACGCTCTGGTCGACCCGTCGAGCCCGTTCCTGGAGCTCTCCGCGCTGGCCGCCAACGGGCTCTACGGCGACGTGGCGCCGGGTGCGGGGATCATCACCGGGATCGGACGGGTGGCGGGGCGCGAGTGCGTGATCGTGGCCAACGACGCCACGGTCAAGGGCGGCACCTACGACCCGATGCCGGTGAAGAAGCACCTGCGCGCGCAGGAGGTGGCGCTGCACAACCACCTGCCGTGCATCTACCTCGTCGACTCCGGTGGGGCGTTCCT
>DASXXM010000167.1:0-5167 GCA_036503065.1 Pseudonocardiaceae bacterium
GCTGGCCACCACGCGGCCGGCCAGCGCCGCCACCGCGTCCAACGTGTCGCCGCGGGCCGTGGCCGCGCCGACGATCTTCTCCAGCAGCACCGTGCCGCCGACACCGCGTCGGCCCGCGGTGTACGTCGAGTCCTTCACCGCGACGTCGTCGTCGATCACCACGGTTCGCACCGACGTGCCGTCGGCTTCGGCGAGTTCCGCGGCGGTCTCGAAGTTCAGCACGTCACCGGTGTAGTTCTTGACCAGCAGCAACACGCCCGCGCCGCCGTCGACCGCGGTGATCGCGGCCTGGATGGCGTCCGGTGTCGGTGACGTGAAGACGGCGCCCGGCACCGCGGCATCCAACATGCCGGGGCCGACGAACCCGCCGTGCAACGGCTCGTGGCCGGCGCCGCCGCCGGACACGACGCCGACCTTGCCGGCCACGGGCGCGTCCGCCCTGGCCACGACGGCCGGCTCGAACGTGATCCGCAGCAGATCAGGATGGGCGGCCGCCATGCCGCGCAGGGAGTCGACCACCACGGTCGACGGGTCGTTGATGATCTTCTTCATCGCTGCGCCTCCGTGGCTTCGGTGCCTCCTCTTTCTACACCCGGAGGCGCCCGCTCAACGTCCGTAACGCAGGCGCACCAGCCGCAACAACCTGCGCACGGTGTGCCCGCCGCGACGGAAGCTCATCGGCCGCAGCAGCGGACGGAACCGCTGCCGGGTCACCGACTGGGCCCTGGCGAACTCGCGCAGGCCGTCCTCGCCGTGGATACGCCCGAAACCGGAGTCACCGGATCCGCCGAACGGCAGCGCGGGCACCGCGGCGAACGACAGCACCGAGTTGATCGACACCATGCCGGCACGCAGCCGGGCGGCCAGTTCCGGGCCACGTGCCTTCGCGAACACGGCCGCACCCAGCGCATAGCGGCTCGCGTTGGCCAGTTCGACCGCCTCGTCCGCGTCCCGCACCCGGTTGATCACCACGGTCGGCCCGAACGTCTCGTCGGTCATCGCGAGCGCGTCCGCCGGCACGTCGACCAGCACGACCGGCTCGACGTACGGCGGCCGCACCGAGTCGAGACTCCCGACCACCGCGCGGCCGCCCCTGGCGATGGCGTCCGCGATGTGCGAACGGACCACGTCGACCTGGGACGGGATGGTCAGCGGCCCGACGTCGGCCGTTGGCTGCGCCCCGGTGCGCAGCGCGCGGGTCCGGTCCACGACCTGGTCGATGAACTCGTCCGCCAGTGCGTCGACCACGTAGACCCGCTCGACACCGGCGCAGGTCTGGCCCGCGTTGGCCATCGCGCCCCAGACCGCGGCGTCGGCGGCGGCATCGACGTCCGCGTCGGTGTCCACGATCAGCGCGTCCTTGCCGCCGCACTCCATCAGCACCGGCGTCAGCGTCTCGGCGCACGTCGCCATCACGCGCCGGCCGGTCGTGGCCGAGCCGGTGAACGCGATCTTGTCCACACCGGACCGACACAGCGCCGCGCCCGTCTCGCCCGGCCCGGTCACCACGGACAGCACCGGATGCTCCGGCACGACCTCGGCGAACGTCTCGGCGAGCCACGTGCCGACTCCCGGCGTGTACTCGCTCGGCTTGAACACCACGGCGTTGCCGACCGCGAGTGCGTAGGCGATCGAGCCCATCGGCGTGAACACCGGATAGTTCCACGGGCCGATCACGCCGATCACGCCCAGCGGGTGGTACTCGACGGTGGCGGCCTGGTTCATCATCAGCAGCCCGGCGGGCACACCGCGCCTGCGCAGCACGCGTTCGGCGTTGCCGGCGGCCCAGTGCAGGTGGTCGATCACCAGGACGAGTTCGAGGCGGGCATCGTCGGCCGGTTTGCCGGTCTCGGCGGACATCAGCGTGACCAGGTCCTCGACCCGACGCGTGATCAGCTTGCGCCACGCGTCCAGCCGCTCCTTGCGACCGGCGAACCCGAGCTCCCGCCACCACTGCGCCGCGATCCGGGCCACGGCCACCCTGGCGGCCACCTCGCCCGCGTTGTGCACCGGATGGCTGCCGACGAACTCGCCGGTCCGCGGATCTGTCGACGTGAAATCCCGTCGAGTCTTCCCGTTTCCGGTCGACGTGTCGTCAACAGCCGGCTGTGCCATCCATGCCTCCCACGCCCCGTGACTACCCCGGAGGGTACGTGGCCGGCTCCGCTCCGTCATCCGGCAAGTCAGTCGCGGGTGGTCCGGTCCGGCGTCGGCTGCGACGTGGGCACGACCGTCGGTCGCAGCACAGCCCACAGCCCGAACAGGATCGCGAGGACCAGCATCGGGATGCCGGTCCACAGGTTCACGTTGATGTTCACGTTCTGACCACTCGCCGTGTAGGTCTTGGCATGGGCCAGCAGGCCCATCAACGTGACGACGATCCCGTAGACGGCGAACAGGAACGCCAGAATCCAGCGCAGATCGAAAAGTGACACCCGGCCGCGCACCGGCTGATCAGCCACGACTGCTCCTCTCTTACCAGAACACGACGTTGAGCACCGCCGTGATCACCAACACACCGACGGCGAGCACGGCCGGCCTGCGATACCAGGCCCGGTCGCCCGGAATCTCCTCGCCACGCAGGTCTTCCCGTGGCGTCAGCGAGTACACCAGCCCACGCAGTTCGCTCTCCGGCTTCGGTTGGGTGCACAGCGACACGATCACGCTCACCACGATGTCCACCACGAACGCGACCAGCGCGCCGACGAAACTCGGCCCCTGCGTGTCGGTGCTGCCGAAGACGGTCAACACCCCGGTGTTGGCCAACACGAACACGGTGACCGCGGACGCGGTGCCCGACACCAGACCCGACCAGCCGGCCGCCTTGGTCATCCGCTTCCAGAACAGCGCCAGGATGAACGTGGCGAACAGCGGCGCGTTGAAGAAGCTGAACAGCGTCTGCAGGTAGTTCATCACGTTGCCGTAGCCGCTGGCGATGAACGCGGTCGCGATGGCCACGACGCAGCCGACGACCGTGACGGTGCGGCCGATCCGCAGGTAGTAGCCGTCCGGCCGGTTCCTGCGGATGTAGGGCTGCCAGATGTCGTAGGTGAACACGGTGTTGAACGAGCTGATGTTCGCCGCCATACCGGCCATGAACGCGGCCAGCAGACCCGCGATCGCCACGCCGAGCATGCCGTTGGGCAGCAGGTCGCGCATCAGCAGCTCGGTGGCGTTGTTGTAGTTGATTCCGTTGAGGGACTTCAGGTTCGGGTTCGCGGCCTGCGCGGCCTTGAACTTGGCCAGCTCCGGCGACAGCACGGCGGCCAGCATGCCGGGAATGAAGATCACCAGCACGATGAACGTCTTGGGAAACGCGCCGATCAACGGCGTGCGCCGGGCCGCGGACATGTTCCGCGCCGACAGCGCACGCTGGACCTCGGCGAAGTTCGTTGTCCAGTAACCGAAGGACAGCACGAACCCGAGCCCGAACACGATGCCCAGCACGGACAGCACCGGGTTGTTGATGCCGGTGATGTTGGTGCCCGGCCAGGAGTGCAGCTGCGCGGACGGGTTGATGTTGGTCGCCCTGATCCTGTCCATCAGGCCGTTCCAGCCACCCACCTTGTTCAGCCCCACGATGGTGAGCGGGATCAGCAGGGCGAGGATGACGAAGAACTGCATCACCTCGTTGTAGATGGCCGCGGACAGGCCACCCAGCGTGGTGTAGGCCAGCACGATCGCGGCCGCGACGACGATCGACAGCCACAGCGGCCAGCCCAGCAGCAGGTTGACCACGGTGCCCAGCGCGTAGAGGTTGATGCCCGCGATGAGCACCTGCGCTATCGCGAAGCTCACCCCGTTGACCAGGTGCGTTGCCGGCCCGAACCGGCGCAGCAGGAACTCCGGCACGCTGCGCACCTTGGAGCCGTAGTAGAACGGCATCATCACCAGGCCGAGGAAGACCATGGCCGGGATCGCGCCGATCCAGTAGTAGTGCACGGTCGGCACCCCGAACTGCGCGCCGTTGGCCGTCATGCCGAAGATCTCGACCGCGCCCAGGTTCGCGGAGATGAACGCGAGACCGGTCACCCAGGCCGGCATCGAGCGACCGGACAGGAAGAAGTCCAGACTGGAGGAGACCGACCGACGGGCCATCGCGCCGATGCCCAGCACCAGGACGAAGTAGACCGCGATCAGGACGTAGTCGATCGGCGCGGCGTTCAGCCGGAGGCTGGCGTCGGCAAGAACCCGGGTCACACGCACCCTCCCGTCATGGTGTGGACATAGCGGTCATCCGATCACTGGACGGGCCGATCCGCCACCCGACGCGCCTGTGCCACCCTGGGGTGGTGCCCCCCTTGACGTTGCCCGTTGTCCTGACCGGATGGACGCCCGACCTGCCGACGATCGGGTTCGTCGCGCTGCTGGGCGCCGGCTACGTGGCTGCGGTTCGTCGGCACGCACGTGGCGCGGATACCCCGTGGCCCAGGTCCCGACACGTGGCGTTCGGCGTCGGCTTGGCCCTGATCGCGTTGCTCGGGGTTTCGTTCGTCGGCCGGTATGCGGACACGTTGTTCTGGGTGCGGGCGCTGCAGGTGATCACGTTGTTGATGGTGGTGCCGCTGTGCCTTGCGCTCGGTTCACCGGTCGCGCTCGTGCTGGCCGTTGCCCCGTCATTGCGAGCAGTGCTGGCCAGCCAGGTGGCACGGGTCCTGACGTTCCCGGCGACGGCGTCGTTGCTGCTGGTGGCCACGCCGTGGCTGCTGTACTTCACCGGCTGGTACCCGTTGGTACTGCGCAACACGGTCGTGGACCACCTGTCGCGGCTGGCGCTGCTGTTGGTCGGCTTCCTGTACTTCTACAGCCGCCTGCAACTGGACCCGGTCCCCCGGAGGTACCCGCACCTGATCTCGATCGTGATCACGTTCGTCGAGGTGATCTTCGACGCCGCGCTGGGCCTGGTCCTGTGGCTGAACCCGCACATCGTCGCGGAGGCGTACTACCAGTCCGTCGGCCGCACGTGGGGCCCGAGCCCGCGCACGGACCAGATCATCGGCGCCGGCATCCTGTGGCTGGTAGGCGACCTGGCCGGCCTACCGTTCCTGGGCGCCCTCATGAACAGAATGTCCCACGACGACGCCAAGGAAGCCGTCGAGATCGACCGCCAACTCGATGCCGCCGAAGACCCCACCACCCCACCGAAACTCTGGTGGGAAGACGACCC
>DASXXM010000168.1:0-3721 GCA_036503065.1 Pseudonocardiaceae bacterium
TCGTCGGCGCACGGGTCGACGCCGACCTCCTCGATGAACATGGCGATCGCGGCCGGCAGGTAGCGGTCCAGCTCGTCCGGCCGGACCGGGCGCACCAGCGGGTCGATCGGCACGGTCGGCACCGTGCCCATCGCCATCAGCGGCTGGTCGTCCCGGATCTCCCTGGCCGGACCCCAGTCCAGCGACAGCTCCTGCCACAGGCCGAGCACCTGTTCGGCCGGTCCGACCAGCGACGAGCACATCCGGCCACGGCGGGCCGCCCGCTCGGCGAACGTGCGCAGCGCCGTCTGGCTGCCGAACAGCGGCATCAGGTTCGGCCCCGCGAAGCACAGGCCGTCCAGCCGGCCGCCGCGCAGCGGTCTGGTGTCCGAACCCCACATCTCGCCACCGAGCCGCCACGGTTCCAGCCCCGCCACCTCGACCCGCGCGGCCACCATGCAGGCGGCCACCGGATCCGCATCCAGGATGGAACGGACCGCGAACAGGTCGCGGTCGTTCAACAGGCGGGCGCCACCGAGCCTCAGCACCTACCAAGGGTGCCAGACGCAACGTCCAGAATGCTCAGTTGACCTTTAAGAAACACTCGTCTGTATCACTGGCTCGCTCCGCTCGCGGTTTGGCCCGGCCGCCTTTTCGCGGTGTCTTCCCTGCGCTGCACTCCGCGCCGCTGGCGCGTCGCTCCACTCCGCTCCGGGAAGACACCGCGGCGGCCGTGCCAAACATCACACCGCTATGAAAGCGCCGTGATAGCCGTTATGAAACCGTTACGACCGGGCTGCCGGCAGCCGCCTCATCGGAGTCCGCGGACTCCTCGGCGATGCGCATGGCCTCTTCGATCAGGGTCTCCACGATCTGGTGCTCGGGGACGGTCTTGATCACCTTGCCGCGCACGAAGATCTGGCCTTTGCCGTTGCCCGACGCCACGCCCAGATCGGCCTCGCGCGCCTCGCCGGGGCCGTTGACGACGCAGCCCATCACCGCGACCCGCAGCGGCACCTCCATGCCCTCCAGGCCCGCGGTGACCTCCTCGGCCAGCTTGTAGACGTCCACCTGGGCCCGCCCGCACGACGGGCACGACACGATCTCCAGCTTGCGGGGCCGCAGGTTCAGCGACTGGAGGATCTGGTTGCCGACCTTGACCTCCTCCACCGGCGGTGCGGACAGCGACACCCGGATCGTGTCGCCGATGCCCTGGCGCAGCAGCGCCCCGAAGGCCACCGCGGACTTGATGGTGCCCTGGAACGCCGGGCCCGCCTCGGTGACACCCAGGTGCAGCGGATAGTCGCTCGCCTCGGCCAGCAGTTCGTACGCCCGGATCATCACGACCGGGTCGTTGTGCTTGACCGAGATCTTGACGTCGTAGAAGTCGTGCTCGGCGAACAGGCCCGCCTCCCACAGCGCCGACTCGACCAGCGCCTCCGGGGTGGCCTTGCCGTACTTGGCCAGCAGGCGCGGGTCCAACGAGCCCGCGTTGACGCCGATCCGGATGGGCGTGCCGTGGTCCTTGGCCGCCTGCGCGATCTCCTTGATCTTGTCGTCGAACTTCTTGATGTTGCCCGGGTTCACCCGCACCGCGGCGCAGCCCGCCTCGATCGCGGCGAACACGTACTTCGGCTGGAAGTGGATGTCGGCGATGACCGGGATGCCGGACTTGCTGGCGATCGCCGGCAGGGCGTCGGCGTCGTCCTGGGACGGGCACGCCACCCGGACGATGTCGCAGCCGGTCGCGGTGAGTTCGGCGATCTGTTGCAGGGTCGCGTTGACGTCCGCGGTCAACGTGGTGGTCATCGACTGGACCGAGATCGGGTACTCGCTGCCGACGCCGACCGAGCCCACCATGAGCTGGCGGGTCGGGCGCCGGGGCGCGAGCACGGGGGGCGGTAGAGCCGGCATTCCGAGCAGAACACCGTCCGCGGTCATTGCACCTCCACCTGGATGGGCTGTCCGGCCCAGCCGACCAGCGCCCGTCCGGGTCACTGACCGTTGAGCCGTATCGGGTTCACGATATCCGCGGTCACGCTGAGGAGCACCATCGCGCCACCCAGGAAGACGACCACCAGCGTCAACGGCGCGAGCTTGGTGTAGTCGACCGGACCGCCGGCCGGACGGCCACGCAGTTGGCGCAGCCAGTTCCGGACCCGCTCGTACAGCGCCACGGCGATGTGGCCACCGTCCAACGGCAACAACGGGAGCAGGTTGAACACTCCCAGGAAGAACTGGAGTGTGGCCAACAACAACCAGAACAGGGCCCACTGGCTCTCCTGCACCGCCTCGCCGCCCAGCCTGCTGACGCCGACCACGCTCATCGGGCTGTTCACGTCCCGCTTGGCGCCGCCGATGGCCGAGATCAGGCTCGGCACCTTGTTCGGCAGCTGCTTGATGCCGGTCCACACGTCGGCGAACATCTGGCCCGTGTACCCCACCGTGCCACCGACCGCGGTCAGCGCGTTGTAGTGGATGTACCTGGCCGGCACCACGCCGATCATGCCGATCGTGGTCAGCGACTTCGGCGGGGTGGTGGCCTGCTGCTGGGCCACGGTCACGCCCTGGACCTGCGCCACGTCGATGGTCAGCGTCAACTGCTGCCCGTTGCGGTCGATCACGAACCGGGTCGGCCCCGCCGACTTCTGCACCAGGGCGCTGACCTCGGTGAAGGTCGAGGTCGGGTGGCCGCCGACGGAGAGGATCTGGTCGCCTGCCTGCAATCCCGCCGCCTTGGCCGGCGCGGGGGCGCCCGCCTGGCACGGGTCCGGCGCCAGGGTCTTGAGGTTGAGGTCGCTCACGCAGTTGGCGACGGCGGACACCAGCGGCTTGTCGTTGGAGTTGACGAGGCCGATGGACAGCGCCATGAGGTACAGGATCAGGAAGCCAAGTATGAAATGCGTCACAGACCCGGCCGACAGCACCACGACCCGCTTCCAGGTCGGGTAGCGCCACATCGCGCGCGGCGCCTCCTCCTCGGTGACCTCGTCCAGCGCGGTCATGCCGGCGATGTCGCAGAACCCGCCGGCCGGGATCGCCTTCAGGCCGTACTCCGTGCCACCGCGCCGGAAGGAGAAGATCTTCGGGCCGAAGCCGATGAAGTAGCGACGGACCTTCATCCCGAACGCCTTGGCGGTCAGCATGTGCCCGGCTTCGTGCAGCGCGACCGCGAGGCCGATGCCCAGCGCGAACAGCACTACCCCGATGATGTACGAGAGCACGTCAGTCCCTTCCCTGCCACGCGGCGGTACCCACCGTGGCTAGCTGCGCTCGCGCGCGGTCCCGTGCCCACCGCTCCGCGGCGAGCACCTCGTCGACCGAGTCCGGTTCCCGGCGCCACTGGTCCGCATCGGCCAGTACCCGGTCGATCGTGTCCACGATGGCCAGGAATCCGCAGCCGCCGGTGAGGAACGCGGCGACACCCTCCTCGTTGGCGGCATTGAACACCGCGGGCAGGCAGCCACCCGCCGTGCCGGCCTGCCGGGCCAGCCGGACCGCGGGAAACGTGTCCTCGTCCAGCGGCTCGAAGGTCCACGCGCTGGCAGTGTCGAACACGCACGGCGGGGCCACGTCGGTCAGCCGATCGGGCCAGGCCAGCGCCAGCGCGATCGGCAGCAGCATGGTCGGCGGGCTGGCCTGCAGGATCGTGGCGCCGTCGTGGAAGGTGACCATCGAGTGCACGATCGACTGCGGGTGCACGACCACGTCGATCCGGTCGTAGGGCACGCCGAACAGCAGG
>DASXXM010000169.1:0-4342 GCA_036503065.1 Pseudonocardiaceae bacterium
GGGCCGGCCAAGCCCATCCTGGTGAAGATCGCGCCCGACCTGACCGACCACGCCATCGGAGAACTGCTCGGGGTGTGTGCCGACCGCGGCGTTGCCGGCCTGATCGCGACGAACACCACGCTGGCCCGCGATGGGATCGCACCCGGTGACGCGGTCACCGGGCAGCAGGCTGGCGGGCTGTCCGGCAGGCCGTTGGCCGAGCGGGCCAGGGCGGTCGTCGAGTTCGTGCATCGGGAGACCGGGGGCGCGTTGCCGGTGATCGGTGTCGGCGGCATCGGCTGTGTCGACGACGCGCTGCGGATGCTGGACGCGGGCGCCAGCCTGGTCCAGCTCTACACCGGGTTCATCTACGCCGGCCCCGGGCTGGTGCGGTCAATTGGCCGGGCGGTTCGCTGACGGTCCCAGGCGCATGGTCCGCAGGGTGCGCAGCAGCGGGTGGCCCAGCACGATCAGCAGGGAGCCCCACACGATGCCGCCCAGCCGCATCCCGGCCACGTCGATGGTCACGTTGCCCGCGCCGGCCACGATCGCGGCGCCGGCCACCATCATGGTCAGCGGATCGGCCAGGTCGACGTGGTTGTCCAGCCACACCCGGACGCCGATCATCACCACCGTGCCGAACAGCACCAGCGACATCCCGCCGACCACACCGGCCGGCACGGTCGCCACCAGCGCGGTGACCTTGGGGGAGAAGGCAAGGCAGATCGCGCCGGCCGCGGCCGCCACGTACGCGGCGGTGGAGTGGACGCGGGACGTGGCCAGCACGCCGACGTTCTCGCCGAGCGGCACCAGGCCGGTGCCGCCGCCCGCGCCGGACAGCGCCGTGGCCAGGCCGCCCGCGATCAGCGCGTCGCCGACGCAGCCGTCCAGGTCCCGGCCGGTGACCCGGCCGATCGCCTTGACGTAGCCGACGTTCTGCGCGGTGAGCACCGCGACCGCCGGCAGCACACCGAGCATCACCGACGGGCCCAGTTGCGGCTGGTGCAGCGCTGGCATGCCCAGCCAGGCGGCGTCGTGCAGCGCGGTGAGCCGGTCCGGGTCGATGCCGCCGGTCACCGCGCCCACCAGCCAGCCGGCCACCACACCGGCCAACACGCTCAGCCGGACCAGCAGGCCACGGGACAGCATCGCGCACAGGCCGATCACCAGCAGGGTGACCGCGGCCAGCCACGGCGCCCTGGACACCTCGGCACCGGCGGCCGGCGCCAGGTTCAGCCCGAGCAACGCGATGACCGCGCCGGTGACCACCGGCGGCATCACCGAGTCGACCAGCCGGATGCCCAGCGCCTTCACCGCGATGCCGATCACCACGACCAGCAGTCCGGCGAACAGCACACCGCCCAGTTGCGCGGCCAGACCCTGGTTGTGCGCGGCGACCAGTGGCGCGACGAACGCGAATGACGAACCGAGATAACTGGGGATGCGGTTGCGCGTGACGAGCAGGAACAGCAGCGTCCCGACACCGGAGAACAGCAACGTCGTCGAAACGGGAAAACCGGTCAGTGTCGGTACCAGCAGGGTCGCGCCGAACATGGCGGCGATGTGCTGGAGGCCGAGGCCCGCGGTCAACGGCCAGCTCAGCCGCTCATCCGGGCGCACCACCTCGTCGTTGCCCAGCCGCCGCCCGTCGCCGTGCACTGTCCACAGCGCCACGCGTGCCCCTCCCGACCTTCCGACAGTCCCGACGATAGTGCCACGCCAGGTAGCCGAAGTACCCACATCACAGTTCGATAATCACGCGAATGTTGGCAGCCTTTCCGGCAAAACGCCCATCCGGTTACCTGAAGTAATGGAATGGGGTCACGAGCGTCGCGAACGCGCCTGCCACGCGCTCTGTCGCGCCAGCCGCGCGACAGGGCGACGCTTTTCGTTTGGCCCGGTCGCACTGGCTTGGTGCGACAAATACACCGGCCGCCCTCCAGTCAGGGAGAGCGGCCGGCCAATAAAATGCGACCTCGCCGAGGCGACGGCATGGTCGGCGATCAGGACGCCGTGCCGGCCTCCGGGGTCTTGTCCTGCTTCTGGGACTGCTGGACGCGCTGCGCGATCTCCTGCTGGATGCTCGCCGTCGCCGAGTTGTTGCTGGCGCCGCTGGTGATCTGGCCGGCCACCGAGCCGCCGTGCAGCGAGGCGCGGATCTGTTCCAGGCGGTTGGAGCCGGCCATGTTGACCGTGGACTGCTGGACCTCCAGCATCCGGCCCTGTACCGAGTTCTTGGCCAGGTCGGCGGAGCCCAGCGCGGTGGCGTAGCGCTTCTCGATCTTGTCCCGGACCTCGTCCAGTGACGGGGTGTTGGTCGGCGCGGCCAGTTCGCTCATCTGGTTGAGCGACTTGGAGACCTGCTCCTGCATCTTGGCCTGTTCGAGCTGGCTGAGCAGCTTGGTGCGCTCGGACAGCTTCTGCTGCAGCATCATCGAGTTGCGCTCGACCGCGGTCCTGGCCTGGCCGGCGGCCTGGATCGCCTGGTCGTGCAGGGTCTTCAGGTCCTCGATGTTCTGTTCCGAGGTGACCAGCTGGGTGGCGAACTGCTGGGCCGCGTTCTCGAACTCCGTCGCCTTGGCGTCGTCGCCCTTGCCGCGTGCCTCGTCGGCCAGCACGAGTGCCTGGCGGGCGGATGCCTGCAGCTTCTCGACCTCGCCGAGTTGCCGGTTGAGCTTCATCTCCAGCTGCCGCTGGTTGCCGATCACGGCGGCCGCCTGCTGCGACAGCGCCTGGTGCTGGCGCTGGGCCTCCTCGATGGCCTGCTGGATCTGTACCTTCGGATCCGCCAACTCGTCCACCTTCGACGAGAACGACGCCATCAGGTACTTCCAAGCCTTCACGAACGGGTTGGCCATCTCCTCCGCCTGCCTTCTCCCCTGCTGCGCCAGCCCTCGGTGGGATACACCCACCCGTGTCCGGGCGACGAACTCGTACCGTCTGGTCTACATCGTGTCAGGTGCGAGCGCGACGTTCCACCGGCCCCGCCATATCAGCGCGGAGCCGTCCCCGACCGGCCGCCCGGTGCGGCCGTACAGCCAATCTACCCGCGTCCGTCAGGCCGCCACGGTGATGCCGCCGGCACGCGGCGTGATCGACGTGGTCAGCCGGTGAGACAGGACCGGTTGGATGCGGAGGTCGGCCAGATCGGTGCCCACCACGGCCGGCACCATCCGGCCGCCCTGCAGGCCGGAACCGGACATCGCCGGCTCGTTGGTCCGCACACGGGCGCTGTCCGCGGTGACCGGGGCCGCGGCCACGTCGTCCACGGTGCGCACGTCCACCGTGCTGACGTCCGTGGCGACGAGGTGCAGCAGATCGGCCAGCGGCAGTTCCAGCGCGTCGCAGATGGCCGCCAGCAGTTCGCTGGACGCCTCCTTGCGACCGCGCTCCACCTCGGAGAGGTAGCCGAGGCTGACCCGGGCGGCCCGGGAGACCTCGCGCAGGGTTCGATGCTGGGTGGTGCGGGCATGACGGAGCCGATCACCGATCGCCTCGCGCAGCAGCACAGCCATCGCGCGCCTCCCTTCGGGTTCGCTCGTACCGACCAGATTACCCAGCGAGACCGCCCGCCGGCACTGGCTTGCGGGCGCTACGCCAACAGCGAACGTGCCGACGACCCGGTATGTTCCCGGTAACGCGCCACGAACGGGTGATCGTCGGGAAGACGGATCGCGTTAACGCTCCGTGTTCAAAACCTGAGAATCAGCCGGTCAGGGCCACGTGCAGGGCGTCGATCGCGGCCGCCACGGAGGCCGCCCGGACCGCGTGTCGGTCGCCGGTGAGGTCGAGCACGTACGGAGTGACCGCGTCCAACTGAGCAATTCCGAGGTAGACCCTCCCGGGCGCCACGCCGTCCTGCGGGTCCGGTCCGGCCACCCCCGTCAATCCTATGCCCCAGTCCGCGCCGCAGGCCCGTCTGGCGCCGCTGGCCAGGGCGGATGCCACATCCGCGTGCACCGCGCCGTACCGCGCGATCAGTTCCGCCGGCACGCCGGCCAGGCTGGTCTTGAGATCTGTGGCGTAGACCACGAGCCCGCCGCGGACCACGTAGCTGGCGCCCGGCACCGCGGTCAGCGCCGCCGCCACCAGTCCTGCGGTCAGCGACTCGGCCGTGGCCACCGTCTGCCCGCGCTCGCGGAGCAGCCCGACCACCTCGACGAGCCGTTCCTCACGCAGCCCGAGCGCCGCGACCAGCGGGTTACTCATGCGGCACGCCCGCGACGGCCCGACGGCCACGCGCCCGCAGCCGGATCGCGCGGATCACGTAGTCGATGCCGGTGACCACGGTCAGCACCACGGCCGCGCCGATCACGATCCACCGCACCACGTCGAACCAGTCCGGCAACGGCAGCAGGTAGCA
>DASXXM010000170.1:0-2676 GCA_036503065.1 Pseudonocardiaceae bacterium
GCCGTCCGTACCGTGTACTGCAACTGCTCCGTGCCGACCAGCAACGGGATCGGCCGGGGGAAGAACGGCACCACGGAGGACGACATCACGGTTGCCACGACCGGCGTGCCCAGCCGCAACCGGGGACCGTAGAACGCCTCCACCGCGGGCGGCCACTCGTAGCCGTGCACCACGTCCACGGACCGCGAACGCACCAACCGGGTCAACAGCGCCGCCACCCCGGCCGACGGCCGACGGCGCTTCTCCGGGATCGGCACATACTCGAGGCCGAGGCCACGCACGGTGTCCACCAGCGGACCCGGCTCGGCCACCACGATCACCTCGTGCCCGCGATCGCGCACCGCGCCGGCCAACTGGACGGCATTGAGCTGGGAGCCGCCGATCTCCATCGCATGCGGGTACACGATGATCTTCATGTGCTACCTGAGTTTTCTGGCCGGCGACCCGACCCACGTCTGTCCATCCGGGACATCGGACAACACGACCGCGCCCATCCCGATCACCGCCCCGGTACCGATCCGCACGTGCTCCCGAACCAGCGAACCCTGCCCCAGATAGGCGCCGGACCCGACCCGCACGCCACCGGCCAGCGTAGCCCGGCCGGCGAGCGTGACGCCGTCGGCCAGTTCGTCGTCGTGGGTCAGCAGGACGTGCGGCATGGCCACCAGGTAGGGCCCGACGGTGATCGGCGCGGTGACCACGACACCGGCCAGCAGCACCGAACCCGCGCCGAGCACCGTGCCGGCCGCGATCGACGCGGCCGGATGTACGACGGTGGCCCACCGATCCGCCGGCAGGCCCAGCCGCTGCGCCAACAGCAGCCGACCGAACGGCCGCTGTGGCGACGCGACACATGGCACCACGGCCGCGTCCGGGAAGTCGGGAATCCAGTCGGTGCCACCGAGTACCGGGATGCCGTCCACGTCGGCGCCGTGGCGGGCCGGATCGTCGTCCAGCACGCCGACCGGTTGCCACACCTGGGGCATTTCGCGTACGGCGGCCAACGTCTCCCTGGCCAGCCCGCCGGCACCGACCAACAGGAGCGGTCGCGCTGTCACGGTGCGGCCGACACGGTCGCACCGATCGCCGTGGCCAGTGTCCGCACCACCAGATCCTGCTGTGCGGGCGTCAGTTCGTGGTGCAGCGGCAGGATCAGCGACCGGTTCGTCAGCAGTTCGGTCACCGGCAGCGGGCCGTGCGGCGTGTCCGCGTAGGCGGGTTCGATGTGCGCGGCCATGATGCCGCGCCGCGCGGACACGCCGTTGTCCGCCAGCGTGGCGAGCACGTCGTTGCGGTCCGCGGCGACGTCGTCGTCCAGCAGGACCCAGAACGACTGGTAGTTCGTGGTTCCGTACGCGGGGTCGGTGACCGCCCGCACGCCGGGCAGGTCACGCAGCAGCGCATGGTAGCGCGCGGCCATGGCGCGCCTGCCGGTGATCAGGTCGGGCAACCGTCCCAGTTGGACGATGCCGATCGCGGCCTGTAGATCCGTCATCCGGTAGTTGAAGCCGACTTCCAGGTACTGCTCGACGATCGCCTTGCCGGCCTTGTGGCGGTCGGCCGCGGACACGTTCATGCCGTGCTCGCGCAGGCGGCGCAGCCGGGCGGCCAGCGCGGGATCGTCGGTGGTGACCATGCCGCCCTCGCCGGTGGTGAGCAGCTTGCGCGGGTGGAACGACCACGCGGCCAGCCGCACACCGGCACCGACGGAGCGGCCGCGGTAGGTCGAGCCGACCGCGCACGCGGCGTCCTCCACCACCGGGACGTCGCCGCAGGCCGCGCGCAGCGCGTCCACGTCGGCCGGCAGTCCGCCCTGGTGCACCGCCATGACAGCCCTGGTCCGGTCGGTCAGCAACGGCGCGACCGTGTCCGGCGTGAGGTTCCCGGTGATCGGGTCGACGTCGGCGAACACCGGTGTCGCGCCGCAGTAGCGCACCGCGTTGGTGGACGCGATGAACGAGAACGACGGCACGATCACCTCGTCGCCGGGCCCGACGCCGAGCACGTACAGCGCGAGATGCAGCGCCGCCGTGCACGACGACACGGCCACCGCGTCCGAAGTGCCGATGTACTCGGCGAACCGGCGCTCGAACTCGGCCACCTTCGGCCCCTGCGCCACCCAGCCGCTGCTGATCACCTCGGCCAGCGCGTCCGCCTCCGCGGTGCCGAGCAACGGCCGCATGACCGGGATCATCGGGTCCTCCTCGGGGTTGCCTGTCCGTTGCGGGATGCTGCTGTGTGCATCGATTCTGCGGCGCCGTTCGTTGCAGCGAGATCCGTCACGTTCGCCAGGCGGGCACCCGTGGCCAGGTCGACCAGTTGCGTCAGCCGGGTGGCCCGCGCGGCCCACGAGTGCCGCGCGGCGACGGCCCTGCGCCGCCGCACCACGGCCGGCGTGGCCGGCATGGCCGCTACGGCCCGCACCCGCGCGGCGAACTCGGCGGGGCCTGCCACGGCACTGACGTCCATGCTTTCCTGCGCCAGTCCACGGGTCGCCGGCAGGTCGGACCCGACGACCGGCCGCCCGGCCGCCAGATACTCCAACGTCTTCAACGGAAACGACGCCCGGTTGAACGCGCTGTCCGTGTACGGGGTGAGGCCCACGTCCATCCGGGCCAGCCAGCGCGGCAGGTCCGCGAACGGTACGGCGCCGACGTGGTGCACGTTCGGCAGGCG
>DASXXM010000171.1:0-33212 GCA_036503065.1 Pseudonocardiaceae bacterium
GTGTCCGCGACGGAGAGCGGGAACGCGCCGCCGAGCACCGGCTGCCACCACGTGTCGCGCAGGTCCAGGTCCGGCACGACACGGTCGGTCGCCGCGGCGCCCAGTACTGGTGAGACGAGCCGGGCGACCAGGCCGAGGTGGGCCACCGAGGCGGCCACCCGCGGTTCGACGGTGTCGACCGGCCGGCCCGCGGCCAGGTGGGTGCGCACCGCGCGCACCCGGTCGGCCAGTACGGCCGGGTCGTCGGCCAACTCCCGCATCAGCCGCCACGGCGGCCGTGGCGGCTCGCCTGCCGGGTGCGTCTCGATCGCGAAGAACGGCCCGAAGCTCACCCGTCGATCATGACCGATCGGACAAGCACGACGGCTGTCAACAGTCTGCAACTTGCCGCCTCGTTCGAGCCACCGCTGACCTGCTCTGATCGCGTGGGTTCCCTGCCCTACCATGGGCCAGCCAGGATCGCCCCCATGGCGATGCGAACCTCGGGCTTGGAAGGATCACGTGGACACCGACTTCGTGTACCTGTTCACCAAGACCACCAAGGCCCTGAAGATCGTCAAGGCCTCGCTGCTGCAGGAGCACGGTGTCTACGTAGGTCAGGACTTCGTGCTGCGGGCGCTGTGGGACGCGGAGGGGCTCACCCCCAAGGAGTTGGCGGCCAAGCTGGGCATCGCCGTGCCGACCGTGGCGAAGATGGCGCAGCGCATGGAGCACGCAGGCCTGGTGTCGCGGCGGCGCGACGAGCACGACGGCCGCCTGGTCCGCGTCTTCCTGACCGACCGCGGCCGGGCCGTGCAGGACGAGATCACCAGGAAGCTGGCCGAGTTCGAGAAGGCGGCCATCGCCGGGCTGTCGCCGTCCGACCGTGACGTGCTGGAGCAGTCGCTGATGGTCGTGATGCGCAACATGCGCGAGCTGCTGCCCGGCCGGGTCCGGCAGCCGGAAGACCTGTCCTAGCCGATCGCGGGGGCTTGTCGGCCCCCGCGATCGGTGTCGGGACTGTGTTGGGACTACGGGAAACTGGGCTGGTAGACGTTGTTGGTCGTCGAGTTCACCGCCGCGCCGACCTGGTTGATCACGTGGCTGATCGTGCCGACGCCGCCCAATGACACTGTGAGTAGGTCATGGAACTGGACACCGGCGGTGTTCGGTGCCTCGAATGCGTGATCGTTGATGATGGCGTTGTTGACGTTGAAGAAGCAGTAGCTGCCAACACCCCACGCCTGGTGGCTGGTCACCGACGGCGCCACCTCGTAGGCGGCGTAGCCGTTCGTGCCGCCGTTCATCCAGGCGGACTGGGTCGGCGGGTCGTACGGATTCTCGTTCTGGAAGAAGTACGTCCGCCCGCCGTTGGCGTTCCACTGCACCTCCAGCTTCTGGTAGTGCTCGACGGCCAGCCCGTACCAGGTCGTGTTGGCGCCGTTGACGATCAGGCCCGTGTCCGCGGTGTTCGACGTCCACCCGACGCCGCTGCCGTGGTCGGCGCGCCACAGCCAGGTGTTGTCGCCGATGGTGTTGGGGCTGTTGACGACCAGGCTGTTGGTGGCCTTGTTGGCACCGTCGCCGCCGATGCGGAAGTGCAGGTCCTGGACGGCGTTCGGGTTCGACGCGTTGTTGGCGCCGGCACCGGCCGGGCCGATCTGCACCAGCGTGTTCGAGTTGGTCGGACCCGCGTCGATCAGCAGGTCGTCGACCTGCACACCGCCCACGTCGGCCGTGGCGATCGCGGTGATGCCGTTCTGCGGCTGCAGGGTGGCCAGGCCCATGCCCAGGATGATCGTGTTCGGGTGGGTCACGTTGAGCGTCTGGCTGAGCTGGTAGAAGCCCGGCGTGACGAGCAGGTTCAGGCCGTTGGCCAGCGCCGCGTTCATCGTCGCGGCGGTGTCGCCCGGCTGGGTGACGTAGAAGGTGTGCATCGGCAGTGACGTGCCGGGTGTCGGTCCGTTGGCCCACGAGATGCCCGTGGTGTTCTGCTGGAGCGACGGCACGAACACGTGGTACAGACCGCCTGAGTCGATGAAGACGTACGGCTTCTCCAGTTCCAGCGGTGTCTGGTTGATCGTGGTGAACGACGGGTTCGGGAAGTGCTGTGCCGGCGCGTTCACGTCACCGACGAACACCATGTTCCACACGTTGCCCGCCCAGCTGCCCCACGTGTTGTTGCGGGATATCCACTGCTGCTGGGAACCGGACGTGACCTGCCCGCTGATCCGGGAGTCGGCCAGGAAACCGCCGCTGGAGAAGCCGTCGCCGGTCGGGTCGAGCTTCAGGTTGCCGCGGATGTCGACGCGCCGCATCGAGGCGCCCTGGGACACGCCCCAGGTGTCGGTGCCGCTGCTCGGCGTGATCGCCAGGTTGTCGACGCCACGCCAGAAGTTGACCAACGCGTTGTTGCCCGCCGCGTCGGCCGTGATGCCGCCGTTGATGCTGACGTCGTCCGGGTTCTGGCCGAGGCCCTCGATCTCGGTGTTGTAGCCGACGTTCGCGGTGACGTTGTACGTGCCCGGCTTGAACAGCAGCGCATTGCGCTGGTTGCCGAACTGGTTGCCCGCCTGGGCGTTGAACACCGAGTCGAGCGTGCTCTGAATGCTCGCGGCCGACTGGGACGGGCTGAAGATCGTCACGTTGGGTCCGAAGTTCGGTGTGTCCGACGTGGGCGGCGGCGGCGGAATGGTCCCGGTCGTCGTCGGCGGCGCGGTCGTCGTGGTCGGCGGCGCGGTCGTGGTGGTCGGCGGGGGCGAGCCGCTACCGGCGAACACACTGAACTCGAACAGCGAGTAGCCGAACTGCGTGCCCCGCGCGGTGCCGTTCATCCGGATGAACCGGCCGGAGCCGGACACGTTCAGCGTCTGGACACCGCCGGTGCCCGTGGTGGTCGAGAAGATCGTGGTCCACGTGGCGGCGTCCGGTGAGGTCTGGATCTGGAACGCCGTGGCGAACGCGGCTTCCCAGCTCAGCGAGACCTGGCAGATCGACTGCGTCGAGCCGAGGTCGACCTGGAGCCACTGCGGGTCGCTGAACGCGCTGGACCAGCGGGTGGCGGTGTTGCCGTCCACCGCGTTGGACGCGGGGAAGTTGGCGTTCTCGGTGGACGACGCGGTCGCGGGCCGGTTGAGCGCCACGTTCGTCGTGCCGCAGCCGCTCGTGCCGCCGATGCTCCCGAAGACCTGGAACTCCCACAGCGAGTAGCCGAACTGGGTGCCCCGCGCGGTGCCGTTCATCCGGACGAAGCGCCCGGTGCCGGTGACGGTGAGGTTCTGGATGCCGCCGGTGCCGGTGGTGGTCGAGAAGATCGTGGTCCAGGTGTTGGCGTCCGGTGAGGTCTGGAGCTGGAATCCGGTGGCGAACGCGGCTTCCCAGTTCAGCGTGACCGAGGTGATGTTCGCGGTGGCGCCGAGGTCGACCTGGAGCCACTGCGGGTCGCTGAACGCGCTGGACCAGCGGGTACCGGTGTTGCCGTCGGTGGCGTTGGCGGCCGGGAAACCGGCGTTCTCGGTGGACGATGCCGTGGTCGGCTTGCCCTGGGAGAGCAGGGTGGACGCGGCGTGCGCGGCCGACCCGCCCACGACGACGAGGTAGGCCGCGAGCGTGAGCGCGGCGACGGCCGCGGCAGCGGCGGGCAGGAATCGATACAGAGTCATCCGGCGCGGCGTTGCCCCGGACAAGGGAACCTTCATTGGTTTCTCCCGATGCTGACTAAGAGAGCGCTCTCAAGGGCAGCATGATGGCCCTGGAAAACCCCTGTCAAGGCCCCTCACCAGCAGCGTTGTTCCGCAACGAACGACAGGTGTCGGTCGATGCAACCGATTCAGCGCAGATCGGCCCGGTTCCGCAACTCCCGGCTTTCGTCAAGAGCCGGGCCCGCTAACACTTTTTTCAAAACACCCGAACACACCCAAGCGCCGATGAAAGCGCTCTCAGAGGTGTCTCCCCGGCAGCCGACGTGACTCGCTAGTGTGCCGCTCACCGGCGCGAGACAACCCACGAGGCGCACGGACGTCTAACAACGAAGATCACGGCGTGTGAGGAGCGTAGGTGGAGGGTGACGGCTGGCCCGCCGCGCGTCGCGGGCAGCTGCCCCGCGCGGGCCTGGTTGATGGACCGACCCGTGACCTGCGGCCGACGGCCCGGCCACGGAACGATCATGGGCGTCCGCCGGGTCGCCGGTGGGGGTTGCTGACCGGGTGCGTGGCGCTGGGTGTGGTGTCGCTGGTCGTCCTGGCTGTCAGCGGGTACGCGTGGACGCAGTACAAGACCCTGTCCTCGAGTATCAAGACCTCCGACGTGATCAGCAAGGCCGGTGGGCCGAAGTCGGTCAACGGCGACACGAACATTCTGATCATGGGCCTGGACACTCGGTTGGACGAGAACGGCAACGCGCTGCCGCAGAACATCTACGACGCGCTGCACGCCGGCAACCAGTCCGACGGCGGGAACAACTCCAACGTGCTGATGATGCTGCACGTCCCAGGTGACGGCAGCAAGGCCACCGCGATCTCCATTCCCCGCGACGACTACGTCACCTTCCCCGGCTGCCCGGACAACCAGTGCCACGGCAAGATCAAACAGGCCTACGGTCTCGCGTTCGACCAGGAGTCCAAGCACCTGGCCGGCGGCACCGATCGGACCCAGCGCGAGCAGGCCGAACGCGACGCGGGCCGCAAGGCCGAGATCGCCACCGTGTCGCAGTTCCTCGGTGGTGTCGCGGTCGATCACTTCGTCGAGGTGACGCTGGTCGCGTTCTTCCAGATCGCGCAGGTCGTGCAGCCGATCACGGTGTGCGTCAACGAGAACACCCAGGACAGCAACTCCGGCGCGAACTTCCACCAAGGACAGCAGCAGATCACCGCGGCCCAGGCGCTGGCGTTCGTGCGGCAGCGGCGCGACGACGTGCACCCGGCGTTGAACTTCACCGACCTGGACCGCGAGCGGCGTCAGCAGGCGTTCATCTCCTCGCTGGCGTTTCAGCTCAAGCAGGGCGGCACGTTCTCCAGCCCGTCGAAGCTGTCCGCGATCCTGACCGTGGCCAAGCAGAACATCGCCATCGACTCGGGTCTCGACCTGTTGTCCTTCGCGCAGCAGGCGTCGAACCTGACCGGCGGCAACATCACGTTCTTCACCCTGCCGATCGACCATTTCGGCAAGGACTCCTTCGGTGAGGACGTCAACTTCGTCAACCTGCCGCTGATCCAGTCCACTGTGCACCAGTTGCTCAGCAAGACCCCGGCTGCCGGCACCGCCACGCCGGCACCCGCATCGACCAGCAGCCAACCGAAGCCGGTCGCCGCTGTCGACGTGGTCAACGCCTCGGCCCGCAACGGCTACGCGACCAAGGTGGAACAGGCACTCACCGCGCAGGGCTTCACCCACGGCACCGCCAGCACCCAGCGCACCCTGAGCCACACCTCGGTGATCGACTACGGCTCCGGCGCCGCATCCGCCGCAGCGGCGGCATCCTCGCTGCTGGGCGGGATGAGCACCCGGTCGGACTCGGCGATCGCCGCCGGCACCGTGCACATCGTGCTCGGCACCGACTTCACCCTGCCCACCGGCATGGGTGGTGCGGCGGGGCCGACCACACCGCCGCCGGCGACCGCGGTCCCGGCGACCGGCGGCGGCGTTGCGGGTCCGCCACCCACCGCGCTGTCCGCTCTCGCCGGCGGCGGCATCACCTGCGTCAAGTAGCCGGCACCGATCACGGCAGCGCGGCTCTCACAGGTCCAGCAGGGCCAGGTCGGGCGGTACCAGCGTCGTGGACAGCAGCAGTTCGCGCATCAGGTTGTCATTGAGGACGTTGCCCACCGGCTCGCCGACCTCCTCCCGGGTCAGCCCGGCGACGCCGTCCTTCCCGAGCCGAGTGCGGACGGCGCTCACGGTGTGCTCCACCCGCTTGGGCGTCCACCCGGCCACCGGTTGCAACTCGGTGAGCAGGTCGGCGACCTGGCGCCAGGACAGCGGCTGCGGATGCAGGTCGTGCAGCAGGTACCGCTGGCCCAGCGCGATCAGGGCCAGCCGTTCCTCGGCCGACAGTCGCCAGGTCTTCGGTGGCTGCGTCGGGTCCTGGTGGCGCAGCGCGGGCCGTTGTCCGTCCGCGCCGGTCACGTACAGTTCCATCAGGTGTTCGCGGCCGCGCGCGCCACGGATGAAGATCGGCGTGTAGCCCTCCGGCAGCGGTAGCGGGTCCTCATCGCGGAACAGCATTCGGGAGCCCGGCAGCCGCATCGGGAGTTGGCCGGTGTTGCTGACCCACCACTGGGTGCCCTGCCTCGCCAGCAGGCCGTGCCGCCTGCTGACCCGCTGGTCGTCCTCGCCGACGCACACGTGTACGTCGGGGCGGTTCCGTCCGAACAGGACGGTGCGACCCTCCCGCGCGCCGACCACGATGCCACCGACCACGGTGAGCGCGAACAGCGTGCCGGGGGCGGACGGCGGCACGCCCAGCGCCAGGCTGCCCCGTGCGGGCGGCGGCAGCTCGTCGATGCCCGTGCCGTCGTCCATCCCCAGCCTCCCTCACCGGTCCACCTGTGACCCCCAGTGAACCACCGGATTCCGGGAGCCCTCCCGGGCACGCAGGGTGTTGATCAGGCGGCGGGGAGTTTCGCCGCCGCCGAGTCGGCCAGTTGGGTCGCCGTGCCGCACAGCTGGCTCTGTAGCTGGGAACCACCCGCGACCGTGATCCGGACGATCTCGGAGATCTGGTCGGTGTTCGTGTTGGTGTACGTGCGGTGCTCGATCTCCACGGCGCAGGTGCCGGGGCCGTCGTCGGCCGGCATGACGAATGCCGGACGGCTGCCGGTCTGGATCTGGGTGCCGTCCGCTGCGGTCAGCGGGGTGTTGCGGTCGAAGCGCACGTCCACCGTCGTGTTGGTGCTGTTGCTCGTCCAACCGCACTCCCAGTCGCCGAAGCCGGCGTCGGTCTGGGTGGCGTCGATGCCCGGTACGACGGCCAGGTCGGTCGCGTTCAGCAGGTGGCAGGCGTCTACAGTGGACAGCGAGTGCGGGTCGGGTGCGGTCTTTCGCCTTGGCACGCCGGACTTGTTGAGCACGCCGACCGCCGTTGTGGTCGCCGATTCGGCCATCGCGCACAGGTCCGCGGTGCTCTTGTCCGAGGTGACGTGGGCCTGGACCAGGATGCGGTTCTGGTCGGTCAGCAGGATGGTGCGCAGGCACTCGGCGTTCGCGGTGTCCAGCGTGCCGCGCACGACGCCGACCGAGCCGGTCCGCTGGACGGTGCCGGGCAGCGGCGCCGGTGTGGACGAACTGAGGAACTGGTCCTCCACGTCGACCTTGCCGCCGCCGGCCTGCACCAACACGTCACAGCGGTCGAAGTTGCCGTACGCCGGATCTTGTTCGTCGCTACCGAATCGGGCCAGCGTCGACGGGTTCATCAGGCCACACGGATCCGCAGTGCGCGGGTCGCCGATCGTCGCCGACGACGAACCGGCGGCAGGCTGGGCGGACGGCCGGAGCACCAGGAATCCCACCAGGAGCGCGGCGACCACCAGCACACCCGCGCCCACCGCGGCCATCCGCCGGGACCACCACCTGCGTGGGGTGGGCTGCGGAGGCAACGGTGGCGGCGTGCCACGGTCGGTGACGATCTCGTGCAGCAGGCGACGTGCCAGTTCCGCGCCGGGCCTGCTGTCCGGCTCCCGGGCCAGCATCGTGGCCAGCAGCGGCTGGAGCGGGCCTGCCAACCGAAACGGCTCCGCGTCGTCGAGAGCCGCCCGGCGCAACGCGACCAGCGGGTTCTCGCCGGAACCGAACGGCGGCCCGCCCTCGACGGCGGCGAACAGCGTGCCGCCGAGGGAGAACACGTCGGCCGCCGCGGTCGGCTGCTGTCCGTCCAGCACCTCCGGCGCCAGGTAGGCAGGCGTGCCCATGACCGGACCGGTGCTGGTCAGCGTGATCTCGCCCCACATCGTGCGCGACACGCCGAAGTCGGTCAGTTTCGCGACGCCGCTCGTGGTGACCAGCACGTTGCCCGGCTTGATGTCGCCGTGGACGACGCCCTTCTCGTGCACGGCGCTCAGTGCCGCCGCGATCTGTTCACCGAGATGGGCGACTTGCGTCGGCGGGAGGGTGCGCCGCTCCGCGAGGATCTCGGCCAGGCTGCGCGACGGGACGTACTCCATCACGAGCCAGCGGTCGGTGTCCTCGGTGACCACGTCGAACACCGTGACGATGTTGGGGTGTTGGAACCCGGCGGCGATCCGCGCCTCGTATCTGAGGCGGCCGCCGCCCGCGTCGTCGTCGTCGCCGTCGACCGAGTGCGCCCGTTTCATCGCGACGACCCGGTCGAGTTCCTGGTCGGTCGCGCGCCAGACCGTGCCCATCCCGCCGGCACCGATCTGTTCCTCGAGCCGATAGCGACCGACGATCACCTGACCAGCGCGCACCCGTCATCTCCGATCGACCCCGCTGGTTACCTACCGTGTTCGCGCTACCCGGGCAGAGTAGCAGTCCGATCGGGTGAAGATTCCTGGGTTCGGACATGCCGACGGCGTGCGCCTTCGGGCGTGCCGGCCAGACCTATACTGCCGTTTCCGTCCGATGGGAGAGTCCGTGGCTGAGCCTCGTAACGGAATGGCGCCGGTGGGACTGGTCGTCGGCACGGTGGCCGCGAGTCCGCTCGAGTTCTCCGTGGCCGTGGCGCCGGACCAGTTCCTGCAACTCGACGACGTCGTGGTGACCGACCGGCCGCTGCCCGACGGCACCCTGGTCCGCATCGCCGGCGTGGTGACCAACGTCGAAGCGGGCCACGAGGGCGCCCGGTTCGCCTCCGACGTGTTCCTCATCGACCAGGGCGCGTTGCCGGCCGAGGTCAGCGAGGTCGCCGAGGTCACGGTGACCCGCGTCGAGCCGGAGGTCTACGTGCCGCCGCGGCCCGGTACGACGGTCCGCAGGGCGACCGGCGGCGAGCGGGACAGCGCGCTGTACTTCGACACGATGGCCGACGCGAAGGTGCCGATCGGCCTTGGCCGGGACGGGCAGCCGGTGTTCGTGAACTTCGAGTTCGTGGACGGCACCCGCGGCGGCCACGTGTCGATCTCCGGCGTGTCCGGCATCGCGACCAAGACGTCGTTCGCCACGTTCCTGCTGCACTCGATCTTCAACTGCGGCGTGTTGCGCGGCGAGGCGCACAACACCAAGGCGTTGATCTTCAGCGTCAAGGGTGAGGACCTGCTGTTCCTGGACTACACCAACAGCAGGCTCACCCCGGCTCAGCGCGCGAAGTACGCGCAGCTCGGCCTGCCGGCGACCTCGTTCGGCAACGTGCAGGTGTTCGCGCCGCCGCGGCCCGGCGATGCCAGCGGCACGCCGGACGTGCGGGCGCGGGACAAGGCGGTCAGCCCGTTCTACTGGACGCTCTGGGACTTCTGCGAGCTGGAGCTGCTGACGTTCGTGTTCGCGGACGGCGAGGACGAGCGCAGCCAGTACACGATGCTGATCGGCCAGGTCGCGGCCCGGCTGCGACGCGACGCGGTGCGGGTCGGCGACGACGGCGCGATCAAGGTCGGCGGCGTCGACGCGCGCAACGGCGGTCCACTGCGGACGTTCGAACAGCTCGTCGGGCTGATCGAGGACGAGCTGACCGACGAGGACACCCGCCGCGACTGGGTGGCCGGCAGCACGTCCATCGGCAGCGTCAACGCCTTCCTGCGGCGGCTGCGCTCGTCCGTGCGGCCGCTGGGCAGCATCGTGCGCGGTGATCTCGGCCATCGCGGCGACCACTCGGTGACCACGTCCAAGGCGCAGGTGACAGTGGTGGACCTGCACAATCTGCCCGACCGGGCGCAGCGGTTCGTGGTCGGTGTCGCGTTGCGGCAGGAGTTCCGCAGCAAGGAACTCCAGGGCACGGCCCGGCCGCTGATGTTCGTCGTGCTGGACGAGCTGAACAAGTACGCGCCGCGCGACGGCGACAGCCCGATCAAACAGATCCTGCTCGACGTGGCCGAACGCGGCCGCTCGCTCGGTGTGATCCTGATCGGCGCCCAGCAGACCGCCAGCGAGGTGGAACGGCGGATCGTGGCGAACTGTTCGATCCGGGTGGCCGGCCGGTTGGACTCCGCAGAGGCGGCCCGGCCCGAGTACGGGTACCTGCCGCCGGCCCAGCGGCAGCGCGCCACGCTGGCCAAGCCGGGCACGATGTTCGTTGCCCAGCCGGACATCCCGGTGCCGCTGGTGATCGAGTTCCCGTTCCCGGCGTGGGCCACCCGGCCGGGCGAGAAGGGCACCTGGACCGGCGTGGACACCGGGCCCGCCGCGCCCGCCGACCCGTTCGCGACGATCCCCGGCGCGTACGACGACGACCCGGCCCCGTTCTGAGAGCAGCCACATGAAGATCCTGCATACCGCCGACTGGCACGTGGGCAAGGTGCTCAAGAACCAGCCCCGGATCGACGAACACCGTGCCGTGCTGGCCGATCTGGTCCGGATCGCCGACGCGGAGGACGTCGACCTGGTGATCGTCGCCGGGGATCTGTTCGAGACGTCGTCGCCGAACCCGCAGGCGCAGAGCCTGGTGATGCGGACACTGCTGCGGCTGCGCGGCGACGGCCGGCACGTCGTGGTCCTGGCCGGCAACCACGACAACCAGCGGCTCGTGGACGAGGTCTACCGGCCGGTGCTGGGCGAACTGGGGCTGCACGTGGTCGGCACGCCCAAGAGCCCGGCCAACGGCGGCGTGCTGACACTGCCGATGCGCACCGGCGAGACCGCCCGGGTTGCCGTACTGCCGTTCCTGGCCTACCGCTACGCGGTCCGCGCGGCCGAGATCGTGCTGCGCGAGACGTCCGAGCACAGCATGGCCTACGCGAACCAGGTCGGCCTGATCATCAGCGCGCTTCCCGCCGGATTCGCCGACGACACCGTCAACATCGTCACCACCCACGCCACGTTGCTGGGCGGCCGCTGGGGCGGCGGCGAGCGGCAGGGCCAGACGCTGCTGGGCTACGAGCTGCCGGCGACGCTGTTCCCGGCCAGTGCGCACTACGCCGCGCTCGGGCACCTGCACCGCTACCAGCAGATCGACGGCCCGTGCCCGATCGCCTACTCCGGCTCGCCGCTCGCGCTGGACTTCGGCGAGGAGGCCAACGAGTCGGTCGCGCTGATCGTGCACGCGACACCCGGCAGCCGCGCGCAGGTCCGGCCGGTGCCGGTGGCCGGTGGCCGGCCGTTGCGCACCCTGCGCGGCAGCCTCGACCAGGTCATCGAGGAAGGACAGCGTGCCGGGGACGCCTTTCTGCGCGTGATCCTGGCGCAGCAGGCGGCCGCCGGGCTGGCCGGCCTGGTCCGGGAACAACTGCCCAACGTGCTCGACGTGCAGATCGACGAGGAGTTCCGGCCCCGCGCCACCGGCCAGTCGAATCGCCCCAGCCGGCTGGGGCGGTCGCCGACCGACCTGTTCGCGGACTTTCTCGCGGAGTCCGGTGTGGACGACGGTCGGGTCGGGAACCTGTTCGCGGAACTGCTGGACGAGGTCACCGGAGGTCCTGCCTGATGCGTCCGCTGCGGCTGATGTTCGAGGGTTTCGCCAGCTATCGGGAGAACACCGACATCGACCTGTCCGATGTGGACTTCTTCGTGCTCACCGGCCCGACCGGCTCCGGCAAGAGCACCGTCATCGACGCGCTGTGCTTCGCGCTCTACGGCACGGTTCCCCGGTGGGGCAAGGGTAACGCGATCCGCAACGCGCTCGCGCCGTCCACCACCGAGGCCAGGGTGTGCCTGGTGTTCGAGGCGGCCGGCGCCCGGTACGCGGCGGCACGGCACCTCAGGCGGGACGCCAGGGGTGCCGTGCACACCAAGGAAGCCCGGCTGGAACGGCTGGACGACTCGGTCCCGATCGACGCGGAGCTGGCCAAGCTGCTGGAGGTCAGCGTCGAGCAGGTCGCGGAGGGACCGGACGAGGTCACCGCCGGCGTCACGGAACTGCTGGGCATCGGCTACGAGCACTTCACCCAGTGCGTCCTGCTGCCGCAGGGCCGGTTCGCCGAGTTCCTGCACGCCAAACCGGGGGACCGGCAGGACCTGCTGATCGAACTGCTCGCCTACGCGGTCTACGAACAGGTCGGCCAGCGCGCCCGCGAACGCGGCAAGGAAGCCGGGACCAGGCGTGCCCTGGCCGAGAAGCAGCTCGCTGATCTGGGCGAAGTCACCGAAGCGGAGATCACCGCCGCTGACCAGCGGGTCACCGACCTGGCCGCGCTGGTCGAACCGGTGGACGCGGCCGTCATCAACATGCGCGACCTGCGCGACCGCTGGACCAGGGCGAACGAGGACGCGAAACGCGCACGGGAGCAGTTGGACAAGCTCGGCGACTTGCGCACCCCGCAAGGCGTACCGAAGCTCGCCGCCCGCCTAGCCGACGCCGACGACCTGATCCGCGCCAGAACCAAGGCCCTGACCACGGCAGAAGCCGCTGAAGCCGACGCGGAACAGGCCTGCGTCGGCCTCCCGGAGCCGGCCGCCTTGCGAGGATGGCAAGAAGGCCACGCCCGCGCCGAGGCCCTTCGCGCGGAGCTGGACAAGCTGCGCGAAGCCGGTTCCCACGCCGACGCCGACGAGAAGACGCTCGCCGACGCGCTCGCCGCGGCCGAGCAGGCCCTGGCCACCGCCGAGGACGACGTCCAGCGGATCGACCGGGAGCACCGCGCCGCCGCACTCGCCGTCGACCTGCGTGTCGGCGAGCCCTGCCCGGTCTGCCACCAGCCCGTCGGCACCCTGCCGCACCACGAAACCGCGGCCGACGTCGGCGCGGCTCGCGGCACAGCGGAAACGGCGCGCAAAGCGGCGGCCGCCACCGGAAAGAAGCACACGGCAGCGGGCCGCGCCGCCGCCGCCGCATCCGCCGCCGTGACGTCGGCCGAACAACGGCTCACCTTGCTCACCCAGCAACTCGACGGCGCCCCCCAACCCACCGAACTGGCCGCCACGATCCAGCACCGCGAAGCCGCCGACCGCACGCTGACGACGGCCCGCGCCGCCGCCCGGCAGGCCCGCAACGCCGCGAAAGCCGCGACCGACGAACGCGGCGCACTCGTCGAAACCGAGCAACGCGCCTGGTCCGAGCTGCGCGCCGGCCGCGATCGGTTCGTCGCGGCCAACGCGCCCGCCGTCGAGGGCACCGACCTGGCCGCCGCATGGCAGACCCTGGTCGACTGGGCCGCAACGCAAACAGACTTGCTCACCGGGCAAGCCGCCGAACTGGATCGGGCCGAAGCCGATCTCCGCGCACAGGGCACCGCGGCGGCGACCGCGCTGACCGCGTTGCTCGCCGAGCAAGGCATCGAGCCGACCACACCCGACAAGGCCCCGATCGACCTGGCCACCCACCGCGAACGGGCCGACCGGGCAGCCGTGGACCTGCGGAAACGGCTACAGGATACGGAAAAGCTGACCGACGAGGTCGCGAAACACCGGCAGGACCAGGAGGTCGCCGACATGCTCGGTAACCTGCTGCGCTCCGACCGGTTCGAGCGGTGGCTGTGCACGGAGGCGCTGGACTCGCTGGTGCTGGAGGCGTCGCAAACCCTGCTGCAGCTCTCCAACGGCCAGTACGAACTGCATCGCGGCGACCGCAACGACCTCGTCGTGATCGACCACAACGACGCCGGCACCCAGCGTCCGGTCAACACCCTGTCCGGCGGCGAGACTTTCCAGGCGTCCCTGGCGCTGGCGCTCGCGCTGTCCAGCCAGGTCGTCGCCCTGTCCGGCGGCCGGCGCGACCTGAACTCGATGTTCCTCGACGAGGGCTTCGGCACCCTGGACGACGCCACCCTGGACACCGTGGCCACCACACTGGAGCAACTCGCGGCCGGCACGAACCGGATGGTCGGCATCGTCACGCACGTGCCGGCACTGGCCGAGCGGGTGCCGGTGCAGTTCGCGGTGCGCCGCGATGGCGCGTCGTCGCGGATTGCGCGGGTCGGCGTGTGAAGGTGTTCCCGTGACAGCAGTGCTGACGCCCACCTCGTACACGATCGACCCGTGGGACCCCAGCTACGGGGTCGCGGTCGGCGACGAGATCGACGGCCGCGAGTCCAGCGGCGAGCGTGTGCTGGACATCGAACTGCCGGCATCGGAATGGCGTCCACTGAAGCCGAACGGCGATGTGCCGCTGCCATCGACCCTGCTGTTCCTGGACGGAGTACGGCGAATCGACGCCCGCCTGTGGGTGCACGGCGTGGACCCACAGCCCACGCCAGGACTTGTCGCCTCGCTGGCGGCAGGACTCGTCTGCTGCAACGGCGCCGCGCACGTCATCGACGTCCGCGTCGACCGCAGCCTCTACACCGCTGCCGAACAAGCCACCGACCTGCGCACCCCGCACGCCACGTACACGTACCGTTTGGCAAAGGCCGGTATGGAGGCACTGTCCCACGCGGTGCAGAACAGACTGTCCGAACTGGAGGTCGAACTGGCCAACGCGTGGCGCGACGAGAGCGGTGCCACGGACGATCTCCTTGTCGTGGACGGCCCCCTGCACAATCGCACCCACCTGGCCCGCACGGTCGGTTATGTCAAAACACACCAGAAGTCCTACCTGCCCGACGAACAGACGAAGGTGGTCGCTGCGCTGGGCCCCGGGGAGCGCAGCCCGGTTTTCACCACGGGCACGGGCTTGCCACGGTATTCCTGGTATCTGAGGTTGGCAGGCGGCTCGGCGGCGCCATGGTCGGCCGTGGTCCGCCTGGAGTGTTCCGCCGATCTGTCGACCGACGAGGTCGTCGTGCTGGCCGACGTGACGACCACCCTGCTGCCGCCGCTGGCCAGCACGCCGCACAAGGACTCCCGCGCCCCACAGAACCTGGTCCCGATCGGTGGCCTGGAACGCCAGTTGCGCCACCGGTTGGGCGACGCGGCCCTCCTGTACCGCTCGCTGCGCGGCGCACTCATGGCGTGAGAACCCACGGCCCGCGCGCACATTACGCTAGCCGCCATTGTTGCAATTCGTGGTAAGAGAGCCTGCGGTAGTGGAGACATCTTCGCCATGTTTGGTGGCATTGTCGCCATAGGTCTGCGCTTGCCGTTCGCTCGCTTGCTCGTCAGCTAACGCCTTGGCTGCCGCGTCGATTTGACTACCGGCGTCGGTCGGCGCGTTTCCGCCGACGGCCTGCACCGTCTGTTCGTCCTTCTGTGCTTGGCTGATATCGCCATTAAGGCTGCTTATCGAATTGTCTACAATATTGGTGGTGCTTGTTAGGTTATACACGGCACTATTCAGGTCGTAGACCGCGCTATTGGTGTTATAGGCCATGCTGCTGAGTTGATAACAGTCAGCTTGCGGACCCGTATATGCCTTTTCGGCTGCCAGCTTACCGTCGGCGGTCGTCGATGCCGTACTAACGGCCTTCTCGGCTGCTGGAATGGCAGCTACGGCATTGGCAGCCTTGTTCTCGTCGGCACCTAATCCCGCCAGGTCACTATTGAGCGCTTGTTGCGCGTTGGACTGCGCCTGTGCTTGTGACGCTTCTTGCTGCAGTTGCTGCGCCTGTTGGTTAGATTGGCTCACAGTACCTTGTAAGGCTGCCAGGGCGGCGTTGTAGTCGTTGGGTGTCGCGGCCTGAAACAGCGTTGCCTGTAGTCCGCCCCCTTGTTGTGGGACGTTCAGCGTGAGCGAGCTTGCGGATTCCGTGCCGTAGACGGCGCCCCACGATCCGGTGAAGTTGATCGTGACGCTATCTCGATTGATTTGACCAGTGAAACCGCCTGTGTCGTCCCGAACGGTTTGGCTTCCCGCGCTCCCGGTCACGTAATCCTGTTTCACTGTGCCGGACACGAAGCCCGAACCGTCCACCGGCCATTGCAGGAACATCACCGACGACGAATCGCTGTGCAGAAAGCTCGCCGTGCCGGGAATTGCCGCCCCACCGGAGACAGTACCGTGGTTGACCACCGGAACCGGTGTACCTGTATTTGAGCAGGCAGTAACCGCGATAGCCATCGTTGCCACAGTCGCCACCAGCCACACGGCCGACCTGCACGTCTGTGAGCGATACTGTCTTGGACCCTGGTCGCCTGTCACGATGGTGACATCGTTCAGGATGTCATCCGTCTTACAGGAGCTTTTGTGCGGAATCGCTAACTTTCGTCGGAGATGTCCCTATCTTGCGGGCCTGTGGATAGGCGTTTGACCAATTCCAACGTTGGTGTGGGTGGCTCGACCGCAACGTTGCAGTTGGCTTGCTGGCCAACTGCAACGTTGCGGCGACCGTTCGGTCCGGTGCCGTTGTCCCGCGACTAGCTGGGCAGTGGCACCGACTTCAGCGTCACGACGGTCGTCTTGTTCACCGTGACCGTGTTGCCGTACGTCGGGTCGACCGCGCTTCCGGTGGTCTGGACCTCGGCCTTGCCCTTCTGATACGGAGTGGTGCCGGTGGGCACCGCGGTCGCGGCCCAGGCGACGCCGGCGCCGGGGACACACGCGACAGTCGTCGAGTAGTTGCCCCGGATGATCACATTGTGCGACACCTCGGTCACCAGGCCGGACACCGCGACCGACACCGGCTCGTTGCAGGTGACCGTGCCGGTGAGTTCGGCGTTGCCGTCCAGCTTGACGGCCTTGGCGTTGGTGGACACGTTGACCCCGACACCCAGTTGCGGCGGTGCCGGCGCGTTCGCGATGTGGATCTCACCGCGGGCCGCCGTCGGGCCGCCTTCGCAGTGCTGTTCGAACGTGGCGTCCAGGGTCTGGACGTAACCGTTCGGGCCGAACACCGCGTTCTGCACGGCGAAGGACCCGGTCACCTGGTTGCAGCCCCGGCCGTTGCCGAACAGGCTCAGGCCCGGCGCGGTCGGTGCCTGGAACGGGTACCTGGTGGCGTTGGCGTACGTGGTGCCCGCGGTCAGTGCCTGGCCGCTGGGGGCGGCCAGGTCCAGGATCCAGAAGTCGCCGTTGGCACCGCTGATGTCCATGGTGACCACGTGGTCGTCGGCGCTGCCGAAGACGGTCAGCGTGTCCTTGGCACTCGTCGAGTACGAGAACGAGCCGCCACCGCTGATGAAGTCACCGGGGTCGCCGCTGAACGACATCGAACCCGTGGTGACCGGCTGCGCGTTGGCCGCCGTGATCCCCAACGCGGTCGCGGTCACCGCCAACGCGACTATCACACCGGCCCGTCGAACCAAACCCATCACAAGAACTCCCCCTTTGATCGTTCCATCCGTTACGTGTCCGTTTCGAACACTCGGTTGGTTGGATCGGTGGGCGAGGTTCCGGTGTTATCCGGTTTTTCGGCGTGTTGGCCAGAATAGGCGGAATGGACTGTGGCGTTGCTGCGAATGCCGGATCTTCACCGCACGCTCTTGATCGGCCGTACGGTCAGCGCCGCGAGCAGCGCGGTGACAAGTGACAGTCCGAACAGGACCGGGTAGCCGAGCCGGTCGCGGCCGAAGCCGTCGATGATCACGCCGCCCAGGCCGCCTGCCAGCACGTACGGCAGGTTGTTCGCGATGTTGATGATGCCGAGATCCTTGCCCCGGTCGGCCGGGTTGGGCAGCACCTGGGTGATCAGCGCCTGGTCCACCGATGCGTAGCTGCCCCAGCCGGCACCCAGGATGACCGCGCCGATGATGCCGGCCGTGATCGTCGGGAAGACGGCGAACAGCAGGCTGGACAGGCCTTGGAGCACCGAGGCGATGATCACCAGCCGCTTGCGCCGCATGGTGCGGTCGGAGTAGCGGCCGGCCGGGATCGCGCAGGCCACCGCGGCCACGGTGTAGATCGCGACCAGGTAGAACGTCCACGTGTTCGGGTCGACGTGCACCCGGTCGCGCAGGAAGAAGTAGAGGAAGACCTGTTGCAGCGCGTTGGACAGCTGGATGAAGAACCGGCCGCTCCACGCCCAGGCGAAGTCGGCGTGCCGCAGCGGTGTCACGATGCCGACCAGGAACGCCCGCAGCGAGAAGGGCGGCCGCTGCGCGCGCAGCAGCGGCGTCCCCCTGGTGGTCAGCGCGAACGGCACGGCCAGTACGACAGCGAGCACGGCCATCGCGGCGAAACCGGACACCACGCCGGTGAACACCAGGCTGACGATCGCGATGCCGACCAGCGGCCCGGCCGACGTGGACACGCCGTAGAACGCGGACACGAACGCGCGTTGGGTCACCGGCACCTCGTCGGGCACCGCCGCGCTCAGCGCCGCGCTCATCGAGGACATGCCGATCTGCGCGACCGTCCAGACGAGGACCATGCCCAGCACCGTGGTCTGCAGACCCTGTCCGGCCAGGCAGATCCCGGCGACGATCGCGCCGCCGAGCACCCAGACCTGCCGACGGCCGCGCGTGGCCAGCGTCCGGTCGGACAGCGCGCCGACCACGATGTTGACGATGATCGTCATCACCGCCGCGGCGATCGTGACCACGCCGAGCACGGTCTCCTGGTTGTTGCCGGCGACCGCGGTGGCCTGTTTGGGCAGCAGGATCTGCCCGGCCGCGTACATCGGCATCAGCCAGCCGAAGCTGCCCAGCGTCCATTTCGTGATCCAGCCGCCGGACGCGTTGCGCAGCGGTTCCCGCGTCGCTGCCGGCGGCTCGGACCCGGCCACGTCGACGGTCGCCATGTCGACTCCTCACGAGAAGTGAACAAGTTTCGGGTTCGGTCATGGTCCGGCATCGACCGTACTTTGTCCAGGTCACGGCCATCCGCGACATACCGGGCGTCTATCGGGTCACGTGCCGACACGAAGGTCAACCGAGCAGTAAGTTTGGCATCAGACAGTTCAGTGGCGGAGAAAGGTCGAGCTGGCGATGGATGACGACCCGTCGGCCATCGGCCGTGTCGGTGTCCTCACCATCGGCACCCGAGGGCCGAACGGACCGGGGGAAGTGCTGATCAAGATTCGCGGCGGCTCGGAGAGCTTCCTGGCGTGGTCGGGCGAGACCCTGCCCAAGGGCACCGCCGTGCTGATCATCGAGTCTCGTGGGGCGCGCGCGGTGAACGTGGTCAGGTGGTCCGAACCCCCCACTGCTGCATTCGGTATTTCGGATTAGGAGAGAATGATGTTCGGTTACCACGTGCCAGCGCCCGACCAGGCGATGTTGATCTCCGGGGGCAACGCGGGCAGGTCGGGCACACCCTTCCGGGTCGTCACCGGCCACGGCACCTTCGTGGCCCCGTTCTTCCGCAAGGTTCGCTATCTGACGCTGGCCATGTGCGAGGCGGAGGTCGCGGAGGCCTGCGTCACCAAGCAGGGAATCGCGCTGAACGTGCGCGCGGTGATCGCGTTCAAGGTCGGCAACGACGACGAGAGCATCGTCAACGCCGGCCAGCGCTTCCTGTCCGACCAGGACCAGATGTCCCTGCTGACCGGCCGGATCTTCGCAGGTCACCTCCGCTCCATCATCGGCTCGATGACCGTCGAGGAGATCGTCACCGAGCGGCAGAAGCTGGCCACCGAGGTGCTCGACGGCTCGAAGGAGGAGATGGCCAAGATCGGCCTGTCGGTGGACTCGCTGCAGATCCAGTCGATCGACGACATGAAGCTCGGCTACATCGCCGCGATGGCCGCCCCGCACAATGCCGTCATCCAGCAGAAGGCGGCCATCGCCCAGGCGCAGTCCAACCAGCTGGCCGCGCAGGCGCAACAGGAATCCCAGCGCCAGCAGGCCGAATACGCCCGGCAGACGTCCGTCGTACAGGCGCAGTACAAGGCCGAGGTGGACAAGGCGCAGGCAGAAGCGGCCCAGGCGGGCCCGCTGGCGCAGGCGCAGGCGCAACGCCAGGTCATCGCGGCACAGACCGAGTTGGCCCAACGCAGCGCCGAACTGCGCCAGCAGGAGTTGGTCTCCGAGGTCATCCGACCGGCCGAGGCCGAAGCCGAGAAGGTCCGCATCCTGGCCGAGGCCGACGCGCAGCGGATGCGCATCACGGCTGCCGCGGCCGCGTCGAACAACCGGGTCGCCCTGGATCAGGCGTTGATCGCGCAGCTACCACAGATCGTGCGCGAGGCCGCCAATGGTCTGGCCGGTGCCAACGTGAACATCCTCAACGGTTCCGACGGCCTCAGCCAGATCGCCGCCGGCCTCGTCGGCCAGGGACTGTCCATTCTGGAGTCGGTCAAGAAGGGACTCGGCAACTCGAACGAGTCGGCCCCGTCCGCGGACGAGGACGCGGATCGTAAGCAACTCGAACGGTGATACTCAACCGGAACGCAACGTCAACAAGCTGATCTCGCTGGGCGCGAAGACACGCAACGGTGGTCCCCAGAACCCGGCCCCCCGACTGGTGTAGAGCTGGGTCCGATCCCCATGCCGACTGAGGCCATGAAGAAACTTCTGGTCCAGTCGTACCACCAGGTGGAACGGCCAGATCTGGCCGCCGTGGGTGTGGCCGGACAGTTGTAGGTCCACGCCGGCTTCGGTGGCCTGGGTTACCTGTTTGGGTTGGTGGGCCAGCAGTAGCACCGGTGTGTCCTGGTCCGTGCCGGCCAGTGCCGCGGCCAGGTTGGGGCCGTGGCCGGGGAGGCCGGATGACGTGCCGGTCGGGTCGTCGATGCCGGCCAGGATCAGTTGGGCGCCGTCGCGTTCGATCAGCAGGTGTCGGTTGTGCATGGGTTCCCAGCCGAGGCTGGACATGTGGTCCAGCCACTTCTGTCCTTCGCTGAAGTACTCGTGGTTTCCGGTGATGTAGAGCTTGGCCATGGTGGCGCGCACGGTGCCCAGCGGTGCGACCTGATCGCGCCGTTGGTCGACCGTGCCGTCGGCGAGGTCCCCGGCGTGGCACACCACGTCGGGGTTCAGTTCGTTCACCACGGCAGCCAGTCGGGCCGACCAGCGTTGCCGGTTGATCGGTCCGAAGTGGGTGTCCGCGAGCACCACGACCCGCAGGCCGTCCAGGCCGTGGCCGAGTCGGGGCAGGACGATGTCCACGGCCTTCGTGCGCGGCAGTCTCAGCGCCGCCACGAGGCCCCAGCCGACGAGCACGATCGCGACGGCCAGGACCGCGAGCGCGGTGAGCCGCGCCCCGGCCACAGTGTCCACACCGGACAGTGCGAGTACCAGGCGCACGATCAGACCGAGCACCGACCACGCGAAGAAGACCCAGATCACGCCGAGCGTCGTGTCGCCGACCCGCGCCGCCCAGTCCCGGTGCCGCTTCCCGTGGCCGTACACCATCAGCACGGGGAACGAGACCATCGCGGCCGCGAACACCACGGTCCCCACCACAACGCCGGACGTCGACCAGTAGGCGGACGCGACGACCGTCCACCATGGCACTGCGAACAGCAACAGCAGCACCAGGCCGAACACGTATGGAAACACGCTTCTGCGTCTCATCCGCGCCTTTCCACGGGTCGGCCGATCTGCCGAGACTACCGGCCGGCCGGAAAGGGGAGTCAGTGAAGGCCGGCGAAGGCGCTGTCCACGATCGACGTCAACACCGCACGGTCCGGATTCGCCTTGCCGACGACCATCAGGCCCAGGGCGCTCGCGACCAGCGACTTCGCGGCGCAGGCCGGATCGAGCGTGGCACGCACGTCACCCCGGCCGACGGCGGTGGCCAGCGCCCTGGTCATGCGGCCTTCGAGGCGGGCGAAGTGGTGGCGCACCACGGTGGCAACCTCGTTGTCCTCAGCCGCGTTCTCGATGGCGCTGTTGACCAGCAGACAGCCCTGCCGGCCTGCGGGGCTCGTCAGGCCGTCGACCAGTCCGTCGAAGTAGCCGCGGAGCTCCGCCACCGACGCGCCCGGTTCGTCCAACTCGCCGAGTTGCCGCGGCACGACCAGCCGTGTGTAGCGCTCCAGCGACTTCATGAACAAGGTGTGCTTTCCACCGGGAAACGCACCGTAGAGGCTGCCCGGGTTGACCCCGGTGGCCTTGACGAGATCCTCGACCGACGTGGCCCGATACCCGCGCTCCCAGAAGCGGAGCATGGCCTGGTGCAACACCGTGTCCGGGTCGAACTCCCTCGGGCGGGGCATGTGGCCAAAGGTAGATGAGCGACCGTTCAAAAACAAGGGGCCGATTCGTTCAAGGCAGCCGTCGGAGGGTCGCGTTAGCCTGCCGCCATGACACCTCGTTTCGACTACATCGGCATGGTCGTCGCGGACATGACGGCGACACTGGCCTTCTACCGGCGCCTCGGGATGGACCTGCCCGCCGACGCGGCGACGCAGCCGCACGTGGACGTCGTACTCCCCAACGGGATGCGCCTGGCATGGGACACCGTGGCGACCATCCGGTCGTTCGACCAGGACTGGGTCCAGCCCACCGGCCCCAATCGGATCGGCATCGCCTTCAATTGCGACACCCCGGCCGACGTGGACAAGGTCTACGCCGAACTGGTCGGCGCGGGCCACCACGGCCGGCGGGAACCGTGGGACGCGTTCTGGGGCCAGCGCTACGCCACGGTGGACGACCCCGACGGCAACGCCGTCGACCTGTATGCCCAACTTTCCTGATTCGCGTTGGGCCGGTCGGCGCAATCGTCGGCACAACAATTGACCAGGGGATCTTGCCGCTGGTAGGACGAGAGGGTATACAGTATATGATCTTGACCGGTTGAGGGCCGACTCCGGACTGGAGACGCGCATGACCACGATCGCGCTTGATGACACCGTCGTCACGAGCCAGCGCCGCCGCAGGGCGGTGATCGCGAGCACGGTGGGCACCTCTATCGAATGGTACGACTTCTTCCTGTACGGCACCGCGTCCGCGCTGGTCTTTCCAACGCTGTTCTTTCCCAACAGTGCCCCGTTCGTCGGCATTCTCGCCTCGTTCGGGACGCAGTTCGTCGGGTTCGCGTCGCGGCCGATCGGTGCCGCGATCTTCGGGCACTACGGCGACCGGATCGGCCGCAAGGCAACGCTGATCACCACCCTGCTGGTGATGGGTATCGGCACGTTCCTGATCGGTTGCCTGCCGACTTATCACACGCTCGGCGCGTTCGCGCCGGTGCTGCTCGTGGTGCTGCGCATCGCGCAGGGGATCGGCGTCGGCGGCGAATGGGGCGGCTCGGTGCTGCTGTCCATGGAGTGGGGCAAGCGCAAGCAGCGCGGCTTCATGGCGAGCTGGCCACAACTCGGCGTGCCGATCGGCCTGCTGCTGTCCACGGGTGCGGTGAAGCTGATGTCCGCGTGGGCGGGCAAGGGCTTCGAGTCGTGGGGCTGGCGGATTCCGTTCCTGGTCAGCATCGTGCTGGTGGGCATCGGGCTGTACGTCCGGCTCCGGGTGGTGGAGTCGCCCGAGTTCACCAAGGTCAGCGAAACGGCGAAGGTTGTGCGGCTGCCGGTGTGGGAGTCGATCAAGCGACACCCGAGGGCGATCCTGTGCTCCGCGTTCATCCGGATGTCCGAGCAGGCGCCGTTCTATCTGTTCGTCACGTTCGTGCTGACGTACGGCACGAAACACCTCAAGCTCGCGCAGAACGACCTGCTCGGCTACACGATGGTCGCGGCGGCGGTCGGGTTGATCAGCGTGCCGCTGTTCGGCTGGTTGTCCGACAAGATCGGGCGACGGCTGATGTACGGCATCGGCATCGTGTTGACCGGGGCGTTCGCGTTCCCGTACTTCGGCCTGCTGAACACCAAGGTCTCCTGGCTGGTGCTGGTCGGCATCGTGGTGTCGTTGATCTTCCACGACATGCAGTACGGGCCGGAGGCCGCGCTGATCGCGGAGAGCTTCGACACGAACGTACGGTACTCCGGCGCCAGCCTCGGCTACCAGTTCGCGTCGGTCATCGCGGGTGGCCCCGCGCCGCTGATCGCGGCCGCGATCCTGTCGGCCACCGGCAGCAGCACGTGGATCAGTTGGTACATCGTCGGTTGCGCGGTGCTGGCGATGATCGCCCTGATCGCGATGCCGAGACCGGCACAGGAGTAGCTCAGCGGGGCTCGGCGGGCGGGTCGGCGTCATCGCCGATCGTCCGCTGGGCCCAGGCGACGTCGTGCCACGTGCCGTGCTTCCAGCCGATGCGTCGGTAGGTGCCGACCGGCTCGAAGCCCATGGCGCGGTGCAGCCCGACGCTTGCCTCGTTGGGCAGCGTCATGCCGGCGACCGCGATGCGGAACCCGCGCTCGGCGAGCCGGGCGAACAGGGCGGTGTAGAGCGCGCGGCCGTCACCGGCCCGTCGCCTGCCGGGTTCGAGGTAGACGCTGACCTCGCACGACCAGCGGTAGGCCGGGCGCGCCTTGTGCTGGCTGCCGTAGGCGTAGCCCGCGACGCGGCCGTCGTGTGCCAGCACGAGCCATGCGTGATTCTGTTGCGCCGTCTTGATTCGCGTTGCCATCTCGGCCGGCGACGGCGGGTCGGTCTCGAACGTGATCGCGGTGTCCGTGACGTACGGGCCGTAGATCGCCGCGCACGCCTCGGCGTCGTGGTCCGCCGACGCGTCCCGGATCAACATGGTCCACAGCATGACCGACGCGCGGTAAAGTGCCGCCAATGCCGTGGACCAATGAGACCGCGATCACGCGCTGGAACACCGCGACCACCCGCGAGTCGCTGATGGCGACCGCGACGGACGGGGACTTCGCAAAGCGCCACCTGGTGAACCCCGTCCTACTGCGACTCCTGGGCGACGTGCGTGGCCGGCGTGTGCTGGACGCGGGCTGCGGCAACGGCTACTTCAGCCGGATGCTCGCCGAGCGTGGCGCGCACGTCGTCGGTGTCGAGCCGGCCGACGCGCTGGTGTCGTTCGCGCGGGAGCGGGAAACCGAACTGGGACAAGGTGTTGCCTACGTCCAGGCGGACCTGGCCCGGCTGCCGGAGCTCGGCGGCCCGTTCGACGCGGTGGTGTGCAGCATGGTGCTGATGGCGATCCCCGACTGGCGGACCGCCATGCGGGCATGTGTGGCCGCGCTGCGGCCGGGCGGGGTGTTCGTGTTCGCCGTCGTGCATCCGGCCTTCGAGCAGCTGTTCGGCACATGGCGGGCGCACGGCGAGTACCGCGTGCGGCGTTACCTGGCCGAGTACGAGATCGACGGGCCGACGGCCACGGACTTCCACCGGCCGATCTCGGCCTACCTCAACGAACTGGCGTCGCTGGGCTGTCGCCTGCGCGAGTGCGCCGAGCCGGGACTCGATCCATCGGCCGTCGACCCGGAGATCCCTGGGCTCGACGGCTACGTCCACCTGCCGAACTTCTTGATTGTCGGCGCCGAACGCTAGCCTGGAGCGATGACCGCGTCGCGCTACCGGGAGTATGCGCCCGTGCCGGCACTCGCCGGGCGGGTGCAGAGCGTGTGGTGCCAGCGGGTCAGCGCCGACCACGTCCAGCGAGTCGTCCCCGATGGCTGCGCGGATGTGTTGTGGCACAACGGTGAACTCCAGGTCGCCGGGCCGGACACGAGTTGGCGGCTGGCGCCGATGTCGCCCGGCTCGGTGACCGTGGGCATCCGGTTTCGGCCCGGTGCGGCCGGGCTGTTGTTCGGTGGGCTGCCGGTCAGTGCGGCCCGCGACCAGATGCCGGAGCTTGCCGACCTCTGGGGCGCCGGGCCGGTACGGGAACTGACCGACCGGATCAGCGACGCGACCACGGCCGCCGCCGTGCTGCAACAGGCCATCGTGGCCCGTCTGTCGCGTGTGGACAACGTTGATCCGGTGGTCATGGCCGCGGTCCGCGAGTTCGACACGCCACGGCCGACGGCGGTGCCGGTGATCGCGGACCGGTACGGGTTGTCCGAGCGGCAGTTCCGCAGGCGGTTCGTGGCCGCCGTCGGCTACGGGCCGAGCACGCTCGCCGGGGTGCTGCGGCTCGGTCGGGCCATGCGGCTGTGCGCTGTGCCGGCCCGGTCCGCGGTCGATGTCGCGTTCGCCGTCGGCTATGCCGACCAGCCGCACATGACCAGGGAGATGCGCAGGCTCGCGGGTGTCACGCCGGGGGAGTTGCGCTCGTGATGAGCACTTCGAGCCCGTCCAGCAGCCGCTGCAGGCCGAACTCGAACAGGTGGTCGAGGTCGAAGTCGTACTCCACGCTGATCAGCCGTTCGAACACCGGGAACCGGCCGGTCCCCACGATCGACCGCATCGCCGCCTCCTGAGTGTCCATCCACGTGTCGTTGTCCATGCCGCTGGCGGCCTCGGCTTCCGCCTCCAGTTCCAGGTTCACCGCGGTGCCGCGTATGTAGTTGACCATCGTGATGTACGCGGTGAAGACGGTGGACATGTCCAGTCCGGAGTCGGTCAGCGCCGCCAGCACCCACTCGGTGAAGGCGAGGCCGCCCGCGATCGGCTGCGGGCGGGTTACGGACAGCGCGGGAGCCAGCCACGGATGGCGGGTGAAGGTGGCCCACAGCATCCGGCCGCCCAGTTCCAGCCGGGCCCGCCAGTCCGTTGGTGACTCGGCCGGGAACCGCCATTCGGCCATTGCCGCGTCCATCATCCGCATCAGCAGGTCGTCCTTGTCGGCCACATGCCGATAGAGCGACATCGTGGCCGCGCCGATCTCGGTCGCGATCCGCCGCATGGACACCGAGGGCAGTCCCTCCGCATCGGCGATCGCCATGGCGGCCGTCACGATCCGTTCGACGGTGAGCGCGGCGTCCGACGGTGGCCTGCGGTGGGCCATCGGTGCCTGGCCGGGTTTCTCCTCTATCGGCGCGGTGTTGACGACGGTGCCGATGCCGGGCACCGACCGAACGAGGCCGGCCTGGCGCAGCGTGGTCAGCGCCTTCGTGGCGGTCGCCATCGCGACACCCCACTGCCGGGTGATCTCGCGGGTCGACGGCACCCGGTCGCCGGGCGCCAGCGCGCCCGCGTCGATCCGGTCCCGCAGTTCGGCGACGATCCGAGCGTACGGCGGATCTTCCATCTCGACCTCCGGTGTACTAGTGCACTGAGGATAGTCACCACGCTGCGACGGCACGAAGCCTGCCGATCCGACTGCGTTAGTGCACTAGCGCACTGTTCTGATATCCACACTGTTCAATGGTTGCATACCAGTGAATGTACGTCGTACGCTTCCGCCATGTACACCAACAAGAACGTCCTGATCTCCGGCGCGAGCATCGCCGGACCCGCCGTTGCGTACTGGCTCGCACGGTGGGGGTACACCCCGACCGTGGTCGAGCGTGCCCCGGCGCCCCGGCCCGGCGGCCAGACCGTCGACCTGCGTGGCGCGGGCCGCACCGTGATCGAACGGATGGGGCTGCTGGACCGGGCCCGCGAGGTGAGCCTGGACCAGCGTGGCTTCGCGCTCGTCGACCGGAGCGGCCGGATCACCGCCCGGCTGCCGGCGGACGCGTTCGGCGGCGAGGGGATCATCTCCGAGATCGAGATCCTGCGCGGCGATCTGGGCCAGGTGCTCTACGACGCCACCCGGCCCACCACCGAATACCTGTTCAACGACACGATCACCGGCCTTCGACAGGACGACGACGGCGTCGACGTCACGTTCGAGAACGCGGCGCCGCGCCGGTTCGCGTTCGTCGTCGGGGCCGACGGGCTGCACTCGGTGGTTCGGTCGCTCGCGTTCGGCCCCGAGTCGGACTACCTGCGGCCGATCGACTGCTACACGGCCTGGTTCACCACGCCGGCAGGCGGCGACCTGGACGGCTGGTTCCTGATGTTCAACGCGCCGGGCGGGCTCGTCGTGTCGGTGCGGCCGGGCCGGCTGCCCGGCGAGAACAAGGTAGGGCTCAGTTTCCGTGCCGCGCCCATCGCCTACGACCGGCGGAATGTGGCCGCGCAGAAGGAGATCCTGACGCAGCGGTTCGCCGGGCTCGGTTGGCGGACGCCCGACCTGCTGGCGTCCGCGCACACCGCGTCGGACTTCTTCTTCGACTCGATGGGCCAGGTGCGGATGGACACGTGGTCACGCGGCCGCGTTGCGCTACTCGGCGACGCTGGCTACTGCCCGACGCCGCTGACCGGACTGGGCACCAGTCTCGCGCTGGTCGGCGCGTACGTGCTCGCGGGCGAGCTGGCAGCGGCCCGAGGTGACCACCGCGTCGCGTTCGCCCGCTACGACGAGATCATGCGGCCCTACGTCACAGGCGGACAGCAGCTCCCGCCGGGCGGTGTCGGCGGCTACGCGCCCAACAGCGCACTCGCGATTCGCCTGCGGGCCACGTCGATGCGCATGATGACCCGCTGGCCGATGCGAGCGTTGGTGGCCAAGCAGTTCGCCAAGGCGGCGGACGTCACGCTGCCCGACTACGACAGCCAACTCGTTCGCTAGTGCGGTGACCAATCCCGTTCACCCGGGTTCGATCATGGCCTTCGGTCGGGGTGGCACGAGGTCGGGGGCAGCGGGCGGACCGGTTTGGCGGTCCGTGTGTCGCCTGCCGGTCCGGCCGCCGCGCTGGCATGATCACGGCATGGAACGCGTGCTCGGAATCGGTGGATACTTCATCCGCGCTTCGGACCCGGTGGCTCTGGGTGCCTGGTACCGGGACTGCCTCGGCCTCGATGCCGACGAGAACGGCCTGTGGAATCAAGAGACAGGCCCCACCGTTTTCGCGCCGTTCGAGGTTGGGACCGACTACTTCGGTTCCCGTTCCCAGCAGACCATGCTCAACTTCCGGGTCCGCGACCTGGCGGCCATGCTCACTCAGCTCCGCGGCAAGGGCGCCGACGTAGCCGACGAAACCCAGGATATGGAAGGCGTCGGCCATTTCGGCTGGGTCGCCGACCCCGAGGGCAACCGCATCGAGCTCTGGCAGTCGGCCTAGTGCGCTGACAGCGCACGTTGACCGGATTTGATCATGCTGCGCTGAGTCGCGGCCCGGCACCGCCGCATCCCGACGCGGCAGCGAAGCCATGACGATCAACGCCCGCCGGATCTGTATCGACTCGTGCCCGCCCCGCCGGTGAACGTCGTTGGTCACCGCACTAGGCGGTCGGATGCACGACCGGCTCGTACCCGGCGGCCAGGGTGGCCACGGTGGCTCGCGGCGTGAGCACGGTGACCTCGGTGTCCGGCCGGCGCGGCTGTCGGTCGGTGTAACCGCCGGGGTGCCAGGCGAGTAACTCGTTGCGCCGGACGAGCCATGGCTCGGTGGACAGTTCGATCATCGTGCCGTCCGGTAGGTCGGCGAGGGGTGCGATGTAGGTGCGTCGGGTGCGGGGGCCGGACAGGCGGTCGGCGTGCATGCGGGCGTCGATGGCGCGCACGGTCGGCTCGTCGTCGGGGTGGGCTCGGCCGTAGGCGGCCTTGAATGCCTGGTAGTCGCGGTAGCGGCATTCCCCGCACGGGCGATGGCCCGCGGCGAGAGCCGTTGCCTCGTCGAGGAAGTACAGCTCGGTCAGCCAGCCGGGCGCCCACTGTTGGCGCCTGCGGCCCTTGAACTCCAGCACGCAGATCGCCCACGCCTTGGTGGTCGAGTAGCGGACCACGTTGCCGGCGGGATCGTGCAGCCGTCCGCGATTTCCCCAGAACAGGCCGCGGTCGGGGACGGCGATGAGCTCGCCGCGTGGGGTGACCCGGTTGGTTCTGGACATGCGGCCACTGAACCACGGCGGTCGGACAGTTAGGCAGTTGCTTGACTATCTGCGTCAGGTGTGGATACTTAAGCATGTGCCTAACCAAGAGCTGGACCGGGTGTTTCAGGCACTGGCCGACGGCACCCGGCGCGAGATGGTCGAGCGGCTGGTCCGCGGGCCGGCGTCGGTCGGTGAACTGGCCAAGCCGTTCGCCATGTCGCTGCCGGCCGTCATGCAGCACCTCCAGGTGCTCGAGGCGTGCGGACTCGTCCGGTCGGCGAAGGTCGGCCGGGTGCGGACGTGCCGTATCGAGCCTGCCGTGCTGCGGCTGGCCGAGGACTGGCTCGGCCGCCAGCGGACCGCTTGGGAACAGGGCCTTGACCGGCTCGGCGATTTTCTGAAAGACCGAACTGACACAAAGGAGAACGAGTCATGACCGTCACCCACGCCACCTTCACCCTCGAACGCCGCTACCCGGTCCCGCCCAAGCGCGTCTTCGCCGCGTGGGCCGACCCGGCCGCGAAGGCACGCTGGTTCGCCGGGTCGACCGTCGGCCACGAGCTGGACTTCCGGGTCGGCGGGCGCGAGATCGCCCGCGGCACCCACGAGGACCTGGTGATGACATTCGAATCGCGCTACCAGGACATCGTCCAGGACGAGCGGATCGTGTTCGCCTCATCCCTGCACGCGGGAACGGAGCTGGCCACGGTGTCGGTGACGACCGTGGAACTGCGCCCGGACGGCGACGGCACCCGGCTGGAGCTCACCGAGTACGGCGCCTTCCTCGACGGCCACGAGGAACCGGCGTGGCGCGAGCGGGGCACCGCCGACCAGTTGGCCGCACTGGCCAAGGAACTCAGCTGAGCACGTCGTGCAGGGCGGCCGTCCACGGCAGCCAGCGCGGATCGGCGCCTGCCGTGGTGTCCCACGCCAGGTTGGTGCAGACGTAGCCGACGGCGACACCCAGTTCGGGATGAGCGAAGCCGATCCGGCCGCCCGCGCCGGCATGGCCGAACGATCCGTCGCTGAGCATGGGCGTCATGTCACGCGGCAACTCCCAGCCCAGCGCCGCACGCAGCGGGCTGTTGTCCGGCAACAGGTTCAGCGGCGGCGGCGCGCCGAGTCCGCTGTTGAGCTGAACCATGGCGCGCTCGACGGTGTCCGGCCGCAACAGCCGGACACCGTCGACGTCGCCGATCGTCGCCGCGTACATCCTGGCCAGCGACCTGGCGTTGCCGATACCGTTCACGGCCGGCAGTTCGACGGCGTGCGCCGGGCGGGTGTTCAGGCTGACCATGCTCTGGTTCAGGGTCACGATGGAGTTGATCACCGCACGGGGCAACCGGATCGTCGGGTCCACGCCCGCCGCGGTGAACTCGGCGGCGATCCTGGCCGCGGTGGGTGCCGCCGACCGCGTGAACTGCGGGACGTACCGGTGTTCCTTGGCCTCGTCCAGTCCGATGCCCAGGTCGAGCCCGAGCGGCTCGGCGATCTCGGTGGCGAAGAAACGGCCGACGGTCGTGCCGGCAACTCGGCGGATCAGCTCGCCTGCCAGGTAGCCGTGGGTCATCGGGTGGTACCGGCAGTACGCTCCCGGCTCCCAGAGCGGCGCCATCTCGGCGAGTGACGTGACACAGCGGTCCCAGTCGAGGAAGTCCGCCACGGTGATCCCGGCGTCCGGGTCGAATTCGCTCAGCCCGGACCGGTGCGACAGCAGGTGCGCCACGGTGATCCGGTCCTTGCCGGCCGCCGCGAACTCCGGCCAGTACTCGGCGACCGGCCGGTCGACGTCGAGCATTCCCCGTTCCCGCAACAGGTTCGCGCAGGTCGCCACCAGGCCCTTGGACACCGACATCAGGATCGTCAGCGAATCGCCGGTGAACGGCAGGCCGCCGATCGGGTCGCGGCCGGCCCACAGGTCCACGACCGGCCGGCCGTGCCGGTAGACGGCCAGTTGCGCGCCGCCCTCGTCGGTCGACTGGGCCTTCTCGAACGCCTCGCGGACCGGCTCGAAGCCGGGTGCCACCTCGCCCGCCACCATCAATTCATCTCCTCGTCGCTGTGCTCCCGGTACATCGTCGCGGAACCGGAGCGCGTGCGACAGGTCACCTTTGACCATGTGGTTCATATGATATGTTTTCCATATAGCTTGTTGGATCAGGGGAGGTTGGCATGAAACTCACTGTCGTCGCGGCGACCGGTGGCATCGGGCAGCAGCTCGTGGCACAGGCCGTCGGCGCCGGGCACGACGTCACGGCCGTGGTGCGCAACCCGGCGCGGGTCACCGCCGACGTGCGGACCGTCCAGGTGGACATGGCGGCCGCCGACCCGATCGCGCTGGAGTCCGCGATCGGCGGTTCGGACGCGGTGCTGTCCTGTCTCGGCCCGCGGACCAGGGCCGAGGCCGGTGTCGTCGCGCCGGGCGCGCGCTCGGTGATCGAGGCGATGACGGCAACCGGCGTGCGGCGGATCGTGGTGGTCAGCGCGGCCCCGGTCAGCACAACGCCGTCGCCCGGGCGCCCGAACCCGCCGAAACACGATCCCGGCGAGGGCCTCGTCATGCGGTACGTGCTCACGCCGACGATCAAGAAGGTGCTCCGCGGCAACTACACCGACCTGGCCCTGATGGAGGACCTGTTGCGGGACAGTCGGTTGGACTGGACCGTCGTGCGGCCGCCGCGGCTGACCGACACGCCGCGGACCGGCACCTACCGCACGGCGGTCGGCCACAACCTGCGGCGCGGCCTGCGCGTCTCGCGCGCGGACGTGGCGCACTACATGCTGCGCGTGCTCGACCAGCCGGAGACGATCCGACAGGCGCTGGGAATTGCTTATTAGCATGTGTCGAGCTATTCATATATGCAGTTTCTTGACAGCCATTTGTGGGCGGCCGTAGGTTTCGGCTGTGGCCGCGAAGATGGCGTTGACCAGGAGTGAACGTGGTCGTCTCGGTGCCATGGGTGGCGTTGTCATCGCGTTGAACGTGCTTGGTTGGGCCATTTTCGTATTCGCCATCGCGCCGCACAATTTCCAGTTCAAAGGACTGGGACTCGGTCTCGGCGTGGCACTGACCGCGTGGACGCTCGGCGCTCGGCACGCCTTCGACGCGGACCACATCTCTGCCATCGACAACACCACCCGCAAGCTGATGGCCGACGGCGGCCGGCCACTGGCGACCGGGTTCTTCTTCGCGCTCGGCCATTCGATGACCATGCTGGTGGTCGGCGTCGGGCTGTCCGTCGCGGCGCGGGCAGTGTTCGGCGCGATGGTGAACCCGTCCGCCGGCTTCGAGACCATGGGCGGGGTCGTCGGCACCGGCCTTGCGGCGACCTTCCTGTACCTGATCGCGGCGCTGAACCTCGTTGTCCTGATGGGGATACTGAAGGTGTTCCGGCAGATGCGGCGGGGCCTGTTCGACGAGGCGGAACTCGAACGCCAACTCCAGGCGCGCGGCCTGATGTGGCGGTTCTTCGGCCGGTTCATGCGATCGATCACCAAGACCTGGCACATGTTCCTCGTGGGCATCGCGTTCGGTATCGGGTTCGACACCGCGACCGAGGTGCTGCTGCTCGCCGCGACCGCGGCGGCCGCGACCCAGGGCCTGCCGTGGTATGCGGTGCTGTCGCTGCCGCTGCTGTTCGCGGGCGGCATGACCCTGTTCGACACCCTCGACGGCTGCTTCATGAACTTCGCCTACGGCTGGGCATTCGCCCGCCCGGTCCGCAAGGTCTACTACAACCTGGTGATCACGGGTCTGTCGATCGCGGTCGCGTTCCTCATCGGCACGATCGAGGTGTGCGGCCTGCTGGCCGACGAACTGCACTTCCAGGGCGGGTTCTGGACCT
>DASXXM010000172.1:0-12989 GCA_036503065.1 Pseudonocardiaceae bacterium
GTATAAATGCACGCCCTATAGGTGACGTGTCTCATAGCGCGGTGACATTGGCGCGCTCCGCGCGCGAGCGCTGGCCGCCTTTACGCAGTGTCTTCCCTGCGCTCCACTCCGCGCCGCTGGCGCGTCGCTGCACTCCGCTCCGGGAAGACACTGCGGCGGCCGGGCCGTGGGGCCCGTCCGAGCGGACGGGCCCGACGACCCCGAACTACCTGCCGCTCCCACCACGAAGCCGCCACGAGTTAGGTTAGGCTAACTTCAGGTCGAACGCAACACGCGCTCACCCGAACGACGCAGCACCAACCCGCACACCACGGCGGCCAGCACCGAGATCACGCCGCCGGCCACGAACGGCGCCCGGCCGCCGAACTCCTCGGCCAGCCAGCCGGCCATCGGGCCGCCGACCGGGTTGCCACCCAGGAAAACCAGCATGTAGAGGCCCATCACCCGGCCACGCAGCTCGGCCGAGATGGACAGCTGCATCGTGCTGTTCGCGGCCGTGATGAACGTGATCACCGCGGCGCCCATCGGGATGAGGACCAGGCCGAACAGCAGGTAGGTCGGCATCGCCGCGAGCACCAGCTCCAGCAGGCCGAACACCAGCGCGCCGCCGAGCACGACGCGCAGCCGGGGCAGGCCACGGGCCGAGCGCCGGGCCGCGAGCACCGAACCGCCCAGCGTGCCGGCGGCCATCAGCGTGCTCAGCAGGCCGTAGCCGCTGGCGCTGCGGTGGAACACGTTGGCGGCCACGTTGGCGAGCGTGGCGAAGAACGTCATGCCGAACGTGCTCACACAGAACACCAGCACCAGCAGCACGACCAGGTCGGTCCGACCGCGCACGTATCGCATCGCCTCGACGAGCTGGCCGCGCTGCCGCGGCAGTCGGGTGACGCGGTGCAGCAGGGTCGGATCCATCGCGAACAACCCGGCGATAACGGCCACGAAGCTGATGGCGTTGCTCAGGAACACCCAGCCGGTGCCCACCCACGTGATCATCACGCCGGCCACGGCGGGCCCGACCACCCGCGCGAGGTTGAACGTCATCGAGTTGAGCGCGACCGCGTTGGTGACCTGTTTCGAGCCGACCATCTCGCCGACGAACGACTGCCGAATGGGCGCGTCCATCGCGGTGAAACAGCCCAGCACCAAGCAGAACAGGTACACCTGCCACAGCGCGACGATCCCGGTGACGTCCAGCAGCCCCAGGACCAGCGCGCAGCCACCCATGCCGGCCTGCAGACCCAACAGCAGCCTGCGCTTGTCCATCCGGTCGGCCAGCATGCCGGCCCACATCGACAGCATCAGGGTCGGCAGGAACTGCAGCGCGGCGGCGATGCCGAGGGCCATCGGGCTGCGGCCGGACAGCTCTAGCACCAGCCAGTCCTGCGCGACGCGCTGCATCCAGGTGCCCACGTTGGAGATGACCTGGCCACCGGCGTACAGCCGATAGTTGCGCTCCCGCAGGGAACTGAACATCCGACCGTCGGTCGCCCGGCCCGCGCTGGTCGACTTCGCGGCCTGGTCACCGCGGCCCGGCCGGGCGACGGCGTCGTCATTGTCGAAGCCCGCCGGACAGCCCCCGCCCTCACCGGGGGCTACGGCCCTTTTCAAGCCTAGTCGATCTTCCAAATCGGTGGGGCCGGGTTCTGCTGGGCTGTGGACAACTGGCGGGCCGGTGGACAGGTCGGTTGCGATTCGGGGCGGGTTGTGGATGTGTTGGGGCGGGTTCTGGATGCGCTGATCTGTCGTGATCGCTGGTCCGTTCGGCCCGCTGTCCACCCCGTTACTGCCCCGCCATCCTGTCGATGATCTCCGCCGCTCGTGCGAGCAGCTCCCGTTCCTGGTCAGTCAACTCGGCCAGCCGCCGGTCCAGCCACGCCTCACGTGCGGTGATCTGGGCATCGTGGAAGATCCGGCCCTCCTCGGTGAGGGCCACGATGGCCTGGCGGCCGTCGGTCGGGTGCGGCCTGCGGGTCGCGTACCCGAGCTCCTCCAGCGCGGCGATCACCCTGGTCATCGACGGGGGCTGGACGCCCTCCTTGGCGGCGAGCTCCCCCGGCGTCAGCGGGCCACACTTGAACAGCGTGGAGAGCGCCGCGAGCTGGGTGAGCGACACGACCGAGTTGGTGCGCTGTGCGCGGAGCCGCCGGTTGAGCCGCACCACCGACAGCCGCAGGCGGCTGGCGAGGGGGCGTTCCTCGGGCTCCGACACGCTACTTAGCATACCTCACGAACTATTTTCTCCGGTTCAGGCGCCTGGTCCGGTATAGATCGCCGACGCGGGCGGTGCCGTGACCGGGACCGGCTGGTTCCAGCCGGTGAAGTCGAGCGAGCCGGAACCCGATGCCGGCGCGGTCATCCGCGACAGGTAGTGCGGCCCTACCTTGCCGACGTAGACGACCGACCCGTCCGCCGACTCGTAGGTGTACACCGGCAGGTTGTTCACCACATCGGTGCCGGTCAGCGTGGGTACCTCGCTTGTCTGGCCGAACATGCTCGACACGAAGCTGTCGAAGCCCAGCAGCGGCTTGAGCCCGGCCACCATGCCCGACGCGAGCGACGAGTCCGACGACACCCACTTGTTGTTCAGCGCCGCACCCAACTGGCCGACCGACGCGTTGGTGGACTGACTGATCAACTGCGGGGTGAACTGGACGTAGTACTTGCCGTTCACCGCGATCAGCGGGATCTGCGCGCCGCCCTCGCTGATCGTGCCGGACGCCGTGTTGTCCTTGTTGAGTTGCAGATCCAGGCTCAGCGTGCCGGTGCTGTTGGTCAGCGTGCCTTTGATGTGCACGGCGGTGGCACCGGAGAAGGCGGCCTTGACCGCGGTCTCCACCTGGCTTCCCGGCAGCGCGCCCGGAATGTTCACCGCCTGGGGCGCCGGACGCGACGAGCTGGACGGACCGGTGGCCGGGGCGGAGGCGGGCGCCGGCGTGCTTTGGCCGGAACAGGCCGCGACCACGGCCAGCGCGGCACCGAGCACGGGAACCACGAACCACCGACGCGACGACATGCGCCCATGGTGCCGGACGCGCCGGTGCCACCGACAACCGGCTAGCCTGCGGGCATGGCCGGTGATCAGCCCAGAGAGCGGTTGCCCACCCCGCCGCCGCTGCCGGCGCGCTGGGTGGACATGCGGCCGGTGGTCGCGATCGGCACCAGCCTGTGGTTCCTGGCCTACTGCGGCCTGCTCGTCGCCCGCTACGGCTACCAGGCGGTGACCGGGATCTGGCTGCCGACGTGCCTGGCCGGCTGGGTACTCGGCCTGATCGGCACCGGGATCATGTACTGGCAACGGGCCGCGTCCCGCCGAGGCTCCCGTAGTGCCCAACGGGTGTCCTGAACCGTTGTCGCGAGCGCACTGATCTCAGATCAGGCGCCGCGGTTGCTGCGGCAGCTGCAAGTAAGCTATAGCAAACTTGCTATAGCAAGTAGCAACAGCAAAGATGGGCAATGCAACTTGCTATAGCAAGTGCTGCTGCGCCGGCCGCAAGGTGGCTATAGCAAGTCCCGCTTCAGGGCATCGCTCACATAGGAGAGCGGTTGATCTCTTTAAGACACATAGGAAAGCAGTTGATCTCTTTAAGATCACCGCTCTCAAAAGAGAGCAATGCTCTTAGGACAGTGCTGTGCCCGGGGTCGGGTCGTCGAGTACGGCGGCCAGTTGCCAGCGGTCCGGCCAGCGGTCGGTTGCCCAGGCCAGGGCGCGGGCCAGGCCATCGGGACTGTCCTCGGCGTGCACGACCGTGCCGTCCGCCCACCATGGCACGCGGGTGTCGGCCACCGTCAGCTCGTCGTGCATCACTACCGAGCCGCTCGGCACCGGTGTGTCGAGCAGGGAGCAGGCCAGGCGGACCGCGCCCAGTTCGGCCCAGGCCACCGGCTCGCCGGTCGAGCTCGGCCGGTCCGTGATCAACTCGCTGGCCAGCGGCACGTTCAGCAGATCGGCCAGTGCGCTGTCCAGGTCACCCGGCCGGGCGGCCACGGCGCGTGCCGCGCCCAGCACCGGCAGCAGCCACGGCCGGTCCAGCACGGCCACGTCCCCGGCTGGCACGGCATCGCCGGACAGGGTCCTGATCCGGTCGGGCGGGTCGACCTGGGCCGGATCGAAGACCTCGGTCAGTGCGGCCTCGGCGAGCAGGGCGTGGGTGCGCATGGCCAGGCCGATCGGCACCGACCGGGCCGGATCGGCCAGGCGGTTCAGCAGGTCGACGGCCTGTTCCAGGTCGGTGACGGCCAGCCGGTGCCGCACGCCCAGGTCGGCCAGCAGCCCGGTCGGCAGGTCCAGGTCCGGCACCTCGTCGTACAGGCCGGCCAGGTCGTCGGCCGATGGCAGGCGCCATTCGCGCGGTGGGCGGCCGGCCAGCAGCGCGTACCGGGCCAGCCACCAGGCCGGGTAGCCACGGGGGGCGGCCAGGGCGCGGCGGGTGTCCGGATGATCCGCGAGCAGGCGCAGCGCGGCCGGCCACTCGTCCGGATCGACCAGGTCCAGGTCCCGGATGCCGACCAACGTGCCGGGTGCGTCCCCGTCCACCGTGGCCCACCACCGGTCCTCGTCGGCGAGTTCGTGGTCGGGGCCGGTCGGGTTCTCGTCGACCACGACGGCGAACGAGTCCAGCACGCCGACCGCGCGCAGCACGCCGGCGGGCCAGTCCTCGGCCGGTTCGTCGGCCAGCACCGACAGGGGGCCGTCCGGGCCGACCGCGTCCGGGGCCAGTACGTCCAGCAGCGCGGCACCGGGCAGTACCAGTTCGTCGGCACGGCGTGGTTCGCCGTCGGCGTCCGGCAGGGCGATGGCGCCCAGCCAGGGCAGTTCCCCCGGCTCGATACCGGCCGCGGCGACGAGGCGCAGCACGACGCCTGCCAGTTCGTCGGTCGGCAGGCCGGCCGTTGCGTCGGCAACCGCGCGATCCACGGCGTCCCGGATCGCCGGGGCGGCCAACAGGTCCGACGGGCCGGCCACCCGGGCACCGAGCCGTTCCAGCAGCGGGTGCGCCGCGGCCGGGTGGGCGATGCGCAGGCCCGCGATGTCCGCGCCGGCCACCAGTTCGCCCAGTTCGGCCGATGGCAGCAGCACGTCGCGCGGGCCGAACGCGGTGCGGCCGTCGATCAGCGGGACCGGCAGGCCGCCGAGTTCCTCGGTCAGCGCGGTGCCACGGTCGGGCAGCCGGCTCAACGCCGTGTAGAGCGTGGCCCACCAGCCCGGCGAACGGTCCACTCCGGACACCGCGACGACCAGGTCGGCCGGGAACAGCCTGCGCACGCCCAGCGCGGCCAGCGCCCGGACGTGCTCGTGTCCGGCCAGCCACCACGCGACAAGGCCGGGCACCACGTCGGCCAGCAACCCGGCCAGTTCCTCGTCCGGCACGTCGAGGCAGACCGCGTTGCCGGGTGCCAGGTCGGCGTCGTCGGCGTGCTCCGCGGGCAGCCAGGCCGCGGCGGCCAGCACGGCAGCCACCGCGTCGCGGATCTGTTCGTCCACTTCGGACAGTGGGAAACCGGGCAGCGGCACCAGCGCGGTGCGGTGCGGGCCGGGCAGCAGGCGGACCAACGTCAGGTACTCGGCGGCGGCCGCGGCCAGTACGGCGTCCGCGGCCGGTCCGGGCAGCAGCCGTCGCCGGTTCGGCTCGACCGGCAGCGTGGCGAACAGGCGGGCCGGCAGGGACAGCCGCTCGTCGGTCGGCGTCGGCGCGTGCAGCACGTCCTCGGCCAGTGGTTTCGGCGTGTCGTCCGCGGCCAGCGGCACCGCCCAGCACACCGACCACTCCGGCCGGTCCCGTGCCTCGACGCCGAGCTGGCCCGTCTGGTCCAGGGTCAGCCTGCCGGTGGCGCGGCGGGTCAGCCAGCGCGCGGTGCCGTCCGGTCCGGCCACGGTGACCACGCCGTCGCCCGTCTCGGTGCGGGTCCAGCGGCGCTCGCCGACCAGGACGGTGTGCAGGCCGGGCAGCGCCAGCAGCAGGTCGGGCGTGTCGGCGGCGGCGCGGTCGAGCAGGTCGGTCGGGTCGATGCCGGGCCGCAGGGGCAGGCGGACGTCGGTGCGGAAGCCGTCCGGCACCAGCTCCTCGGCCGGGTCGACCGGCCAGGCCAGCCGCAGTACCGGCACCTCGGCCGACCGCAACGCCACCACCTCGGCCAGCCGCTCGTGCCCGGCAACGGCCGACCGGGTGCGGGCCGCGTCGAACGCGACGCCACCGGTGGCCGAAACCACGCGGGGCGCCTCGGTCACGGCGAGCACGGCGGCGAAACCGACGCCGAACCGACCGACCTGGTGGCCGGCCCGCTTCGCCGACGCGCGCAGCGACGCCAGCGCGGCGACCCCGGCGGAATCCAGCGGGGCGCCGGTGTTCGCGGCACGCAGTTCGGGCCCGGCAGGCGTGTCGACCACCCGCAGCCACAGTTCGCCCGGCACGCCGGCCAGCGCGGCAGCGTCGGCCGCGTTCTGCGCCAGTTCGACCAGCAGCCGGTCGCGGTAGCCACCGACCCGCAGGTCGTCCTCTGCGTTGGCGTCCTCGCGGAAGCGGGTCGGCGAGCCGCGCCACGCGGTCAGCACCGAGTCCCGCAGGGTGGCCGTGTCGAACGGATCGGCCGTGTCGGTAGGGAACATCGACGTCAGCTCAGTCGGTGTCATCAGGCTCTTCTGCCGGTTCCGCGGTGGTCGGCTCGGCCGCGGGTTCGTCGTCGAGCAGGGCTTCCGCGGCCGCCTGGACCGAGAGCATCGGCTCGATGTCCATGGTCGTGTCGTCGTAGACCAGGTCCGCGACCGGGACCGGCGACGCCATCTCCAACTCGACCTCGGAGTGCGCGCCACAGCCGTACTCCACGTGCACCGCGTGGCCGTCCGCGGGGGACAACTCGTTGCCGCACACGCCGAACGCGGCCCGCAGCGAACCGGCCAGCGGCAGGTAGAAACCGCACCTGCCGCACTCCTGCGGCGCACTGCGCGCCATGTCGCTCTGCGGGCCGAACTGGCCGGCCTGCCACCGTTCCGCCGAGTCGAGCCGACCGAACCGGGACAGCACGCGCACCCGGCCGAGACCGGCGTCGCGCGCCACCTCCTCGACGGCCGGGTCGTCCGACTGGAGATAGGCCGGGACCAGCCGGGGATCGCCGGGATCGGTCGGCATCAGGTCGCCGACGCCGAGATCACCGGCCTGCACCCGCTGCTGCCACGGCACCCACTCCGGCGCGACCAGTGCCGCCGGGCCGGGCAGCAGGACGACCTCGCTGACCGAGACCGGCGTGTCCGGGCCGCCGGACGCGACCGTGACCGCCCAGCGCCAGCCCTGGTAGCCGGGCAGCTCCGCCTCGAACAGGTGGGTGGCCGCGCCCCCGGTCTCCGGCTGCACCCCGACGTGCCGGCCGACCGATTCGGCGCCTGCCTCCTCGGTCGCGGCGGCGCGGGCGGTGTCGACGGCGGCGGCCAGCACCGGGTCCGGTGCGGCAGGTGTCGTGACCTCGGCCGGATCGACCTCGCCGGGCTCGACGCCGGAAACCGCGCAGTTCGGGGTGGGTGTCACGGCTACCGATTGTGCCGCACGGCTTCGGTGGTGGGCGAACCTGGCCGGGTCGACTACTCGGACCGCATGGGTCCTACCCTGTGTAGTCGGGTGAATTTGTACGCTGCTGGCGATCCACCTCGGTAATCCGCGCGTGCGGCTGACGGAGTGAGGCAGGATGGAGAAGTGATCCGCACGAGTTCGGCCGACCAGCCGGAAGACGGCCACCGGGGCCGGCCCGGCTGGAGTGCCGGCGGCCGCAAGCGTGCCGCGCCACCGGATCCGCCGACCAACGTCGTCCCGCCGCGCGCCCCGCACCCCGGCCCGCGACCGGGCTGGCAGTCCACGCCGCCACCCCCACCGCGCCGCACCACGTACCGCCCGGACGGCTATCCGCCACCGGACGAACCCCCGCGCGCGGCACCGCGCACGCCGCGTCCGGCAGCGGACTGGCGTGACGACGAGTGGCGCCGCGACGAGTACCGACCGGACCCGACCGCCCGCGCCGAGTCGGTCGCCGCGGAACCGCTGGCCGGCGCCGCCCCGCGGCAGCCACCCAAGAAGCTCACCGTCACGCGGGTCGCGGCGTACCGCAGCCGGCAGCTGTCCCAGCAGGCGGTGAACGCGTTCCGCCGGGCCGCGCAGGCCGACGGCGCGCACGAGTCCGGCCTGACGTCGTTGACCTACGCGGTGATGCTGAACTACGCGTCGTCGGCGACCATGGCGGTCGGCCTGGCGAACACGCTGTTCTTCTCCGCCGCCACCGCGGAGAGCCGCACCAAGGTCGCGCTCTACCTGTTGATCACGGTGGCGCCGTTCGCGTTGATCGCGCCCGTGATCGGTCCGATGTTGGACCGGGTGCAGCGCGGCAGGCGGATCGCGCTCGCCGTGTCGTGTGCGGGGCAGGCCCTGCTGTCCGTTGTGATGGCGTTGCACTTCAACGACTGGCTGCTCTACCCGGCGGCGCTGGGCACCCTCGTGCTGTCCAAGTCGTTCGACGTGTTGAAGGCCGCCGTCACCCCGCGGTTGTTGCCGTCGCAGACGACGCTGTCCAGGACCAACGCCCGCCTTGCCGTCTTCGGCCTCGCCGCGGGCGCGGTGTTCGGCGTGTTCGGCGCCGGGTTCGCGAACCTGTTCGGCTCGCCGGGCGCGCTGTGGTTCACGGCGGTGCTGTGCGTCGCCGACGCGGTGCTGTGCCTGCGCATCCCGGCCTGGGTCGAGGTGACCGAGGGGGAGGTACCGGCGTCGCTGCGTGCGCAGCCGCGCAGGCCCAAACGGCAGCCGATGGGCCGGCACGTCGTGGTTGGCTTGTGGGGCAACGGAACCATTCGTGTGATGACCGGTTTCCTGATGCTGTTCCCGGCATTCGTGATCAAGTCGATGGAGGAACACTCACCTGGCCGGCAGTTGCTGCTGCTGGGCCTGGTCGGCGCCGCGGCCGGCATCGGCAGCTTCGCCGGCAACGCGATCGGTGCCCGGCTGCAGTTCGGCAAGCCGGACCAGGTGGTCGTCGTCTGCCTTGCCGGGTCGCTCGCCGGCGGCGTGTTCGCCGCGATCACCGGCAGCGTCACGACGGCCGCGATCGCCGCGCTGGTCGCCGCGGTCGCCAGCGGCCTTGCCAAGATCAGTCTGGACGCGACGATCCAGCACGACCTGCCGGACGCCTCCCGCGCGTCCGCGTTCGGCCGGTCCGAGACGATCCTGCAGCTGGCGTGGGTACTCGGCGGCGCGCTCGGCGTGCTGTTGCCCACCACGTTCTGGGTCGGCTTCACGGTGCTGTCGGCGCTGCTGGCGCTCGGCCTGGCACAGACCATGCTGACGCGCAACGGCCAGTCACTGGTACCGGCGCTGGGCGGCTTCCGGCCGACCCGCCCGAACATGATCTTCCGGCGCGCCGGGGAACCCCCCGCGGACGAGGAGTCGACCCGCAAGTCGACCCGGGCCCTGCCAACCGATCAGTACGGCGTGGACCAGACGTCGTAGATTGTCCCTCGTGCGGCGGATTCCCAGAGCAGCCCCCACCACTCCGCGGGGGGCGTCCCATTTCCAACGTACCGTTTGTCAAGCCTCAAACGGGGGGTTACTAGCGAGTTGTGGATTGATTGATAGTTGTCCACAGATTCTGCTGGGTGTTCTCTTCTGTGGCCTGCTGTCCCTGGCCGGCTGTTCGACGCCCATTCCGGACGTGACGTTCTACAGCAGCGGCCACAGCGCGGCGGCGGCGCCGTTGCAGTACTGCGACGCGACCCTGCGCTCGTGCCTGAGCCACGCCAATCCGCCGGTGTTCCTGAGCGTCACGCCGGGCAACCCGGTGCAGGTCTCGGTGCCGGTGGAGTTCACGAAGACGCCGTGGCAGGTCGCGGCCCGGTACCAGGACGGCCACGGCAAGGAGTTCGTGGCCTGCTCAACCATTTTCGCCAACGGCACACGGCTGGCCTACACGGTCACGCCGCCTGCCGGCTACCGGCTGGTGCTGATCGAGGTGTACCAGGTGAGCGCGGTCATCGGCATCACAGCGCAGCAACAGGTGTTCTTCCAGAACTCCGGCGTCTGGTCCATGGTCGCCGACCCGCCGGCCGGCCGGCAAGCCGAACTGCCCAAGCCGGGCGACAACCTCTGCCAGTCGACCGCGTAGCGTCAGCGGATCGCCACGAGAACGTGGTCGTCACCGGTCTGCCATACCGGCGACGCGCCGCGGAAACCGGCCGCCAGCAACAGATCCCGGTGCTCGGCAACCGAGAGGTGGTTGCCGTGATGCGCGACCGACCGCCGCGCGCGCTCGGTCAGCAGGCCGGCCAGGGCCGGTTCCGCCTCAACCGCCGCCCACCAGGCCGCCCATTCCTCGTTCTCGGTGACCCCCACGCGCGCCGCCCGGCCCTGCCGAACGGCGGCCGCCACCTGGTCGAGGTTCGGGTCGCCGAGCCCGAGGTGGTCGCCGTTGACGAAGACCCCGCCGGGGCGGATTCGGTCGGCCAGTGCCCGATAGACGTCGGCCAGTTGCGCCGGGGTCAACCAGTGCAACGCCGTCGTGGACACGGCCGCGTCGACCACTGCGGGGATCTCGGCCAGCCAGGCCGTCCCAGCCAGGTCGGCGTCGACGAACTCGACGTTGCCGTAGCGGCCACGGGCCAGGGCGAGCAGCAGCGGATCGGCGTCCACGCCGATGATCCGTGCGTCTGGCAGGCGTTCCGCGATGCCGCCGGCCAGGGAGCCGGGGCCGCAGCCCAGGTCCACCACGGTGCCGGTGGTGATCGTGGCGGCCACCACGTCGCCGATCACCGCGAACCGCTCCTCGCGGTCGGCGACGTAGAACTCCTGTTGGGCGTCCCAACGGCGGATCCAGGTCGTGGCGAGTTCGGTGTCCAGGGTGGTCATCGCGCCTCCATCACTGTCCATATGATAGTTGCCAGTGACGAAACTAGGCGAGAGGACGTGACTGGTCAAGTGGATTTCGACAGTCACACGAGCGGTGTGGTGACCGCGCTGGTGGCGGCCGTGAACGTGGTCACCCCAGGCTGGTCCCGTGGCCGGCCCTACGCACCACCGGCCGGCAGGGCGCTCGCCGAGCAGCTGCACGCCATCCTGCGCGGCTCCGCTCCCGTCGACGAGGTCGACGCCCTTGCGGCCTACCTCGGCGATCTGCGTGCCGCGTTCGACGCGATGGCGGACAACGACGTGGACGGCGCCTGCCGTCGGGTCAACGACCTGCTCGGCCTCACCGGCGCCGCCCCGGTGCTCGCCCGGCACGACGGCGAGGCATGGCACCTGCACTACCACGCCAAGGCGGCGTCCTGGTCGATCAGCTGGGCCGCGGCCATGGCGACCGCGATGGCCATGGTGTTGGGCAGCGCCGCACACGACCGGCTCGGCGTCTGCGAGGCACCCGCGTGTGACCGGGTCTATGTGGACACGTCGCGCAACGGCGCCCGCCGGTTCTGCTCGACCGCCTGCCAGAACCGGGTCAAGGCGGCCACGTTCCGGGAACGCGGGAAGGCGCGTACGTAAGGTGGAACCCGTGCCGCTGACCGTCGGGTTCGACCTGGACATGACGTTGATCGACCCGCGGCCCGGCATGATCGCGGTGCTCGACGCGCTGGCCGAGGAGACCGGGCTGCCGTTGGACGGCGAGTACTTCGCGGCCAACCTGGGGCCGCCGCTGGACTCGATCCTGCTCGGCTTCGGCGTGTCCGCGGAGCTGGTGCCCGGCCTGGTCGACCGCTTCCGCGAGCTGTACCCGGCGATCGTGGTGCCATCGACGGTGGCGCTGCCCGGCGCCGCCGACGCGCTGGCCGCGGTGCGCCGGGCAGGCGGCCGGACCCTCGTGGTGACCGGCAAGTACCGGCCCAACGCGGCCCGCCACCTCAACGCCCTCGGCTGGCAGGTGGACTGGCTGGTCGGCGAGCTGTGGGCGGGCGGCAAGGCCGACGCGCTGCGCACCCACGGCGCCACGATCTACGTCGGCGACCACATCGGCGACATGGTCGGCGCGGTGACCGCGGGCGTCTACCCGGTCGGTGTGCTCACCGGCTCATGTGACGAAGAACAACTCAGAGCGGCAGGCGCGGAGCTGATCCTGCCCGACCTGACCGGCTTCGCCGACTGGCTCGCGCGGCACGAATCAGGCCCAGCAACGCCAACGCGAGCCCCGACGGCAACAGCACCCCGGCCGAACCGTTGAGCCACAGCGGCAAGTCGCGGTGGCCGGACAGGTAGAGCACGAACACGGCCGCCAGCGCGACCAGCCCGAGCGCGAAGATCGCCACCGCGACCGGCACGAGCCTGGACGAGCGGGTTGGCACGGCCACGGCGCCGAGGGTAACCCGGGTGGCGCCGGCCCGATGGTCCGATCCGTGGTGTCGGCGGTAACGACGTGTTTTCGTCGCGTTCACTCGCTAGGCTGACGGGTACGCGTCCTGGGCACGCCCGGGGCGCGTTCGTTGTGCCGGGCCAGGGAACCCAGTGTGGGGTGCCGGCGCAACGTGTTGCTACCAGGAGAGAACGGTGAGAGCGGTGCCGACCGGCAGGGTCAAGTGGTACGACTCGGAGAAGGGCTTCGGGTTCGTCACGCAGGACGGTGGCGAGGATGTCTACGTGCGCGCCTCCGCGCTGCCATCGGGTGTGCAGACGCTGAAAGCCGGTCAGCGCATCGAGTTCGGCATGGCCGAGGGCCGGCGGGGGCCGCAGGCGCTGTCGGTCAAGCTGCTCGACCCGCCACCGTCCATCGTCGAGGCTCGCCGCCGGCCGGCCGAGGAACTGCACGGCCTGATCGAGGACATGATCAAGCTGTTGGAGGGCAAGGTCCAGCCCGACCTGCGGCGCGGCCGCTACCCCGACCGCAAGACCACCAAGCGGATCGGCGAGGTCGTCCGGGCGGTCGCGAAGGAACTCGACCCGTAGGTCACTGGGTACAGAGGTTGTCCGCGGGTTTCGGCAGGACGGTGTTCGAAGGGGCACCCTGGGTGTTCGCGGTGAGCACCCAGGTGCCGCGGACCG
>DASXXM010000173.1:0-8410 GCA_036503065.1 Pseudonocardiaceae bacterium
CAGCCGAGCCATCAGCAAGTCGTCCACCCGACAACCCCTCCCGCAGAGATCTTCGAGCCTACCGGCGCGACTGTCACCCGGGCGTCACGCGACGGTGCCGTGACGGGCCGGCACGACCATGGCCGCATGCGGGTCCTGATGAGCGCGTTGCCCAGCCTCGGCCACGTCAACCCGTGCCTGGCAGTGGCCACCGCCCTGCGGGACGCCGGGCACGAGGTGCGGCTGGCCACGTCGCCGGGCTTCGCGGCGCACGTCCGGGCGGCCGGTTTCGCGCAGGTGAACCTGGGATTCGACCTGCCCCGGCCCGGCGACCGGCTCACGCCCCGGCTGGCGCAACGGTTCTACGGGCTGCTGCTGGACTCGTTCGGCTTCTGGGTGGACGACCTGCGCGAGCAGGTCGACACGTGGTCGCCGGACGTGCTGGTGCACGACTGGTCCGAGGTGGCGGGCGTCGCGGTCGGCGCCAAGCTGGGCATCCCGTCCGCGGTGCTGGGCAACGCGTTGCGGCCGCCGATGACCCATGTGGCGGAGAGCCGGTGCTGGCTGGGCGTGGACTTCGCGGAACTCGGCGGGCCGTCGCGCGCGTTCGGTGACCTGCTGCTGAACCTGTACCCACCGAGCTTCGCGTGGCCGGGCGAGCCGGACCTGCCGCACGAGCACTACCTGCGGCCGCCGCGCCACGACGGGGCGACCACGCGGCAGCCGCCGGACTGGCTCGACGGCTCACCGTTGGTCTACCTGACCATGGGAACCTACTACGCGCAGCTGCCTCGGGTGATGGAGCGGCTGGTCGAGGGCGTGGCCGGCGTGGCAGCACAGGTGGTCGTGACCGTGGGGACGGCGCGGGATCCGGCCGAACTGCGTCCGTTGCCGCCCAACGTGCGCGTGGAACGGTACGTGCCGCAGTCCCAGCTCATTCCGCACTGCGCCGCGGTCATCTGCCAGGGCGGCCTGAACGCCATGATGGCGGCGTTGGAGCAGGGCGTGCCGGTGGGCTGCCTGCCGGTGACCTGGGGTGAGCCGTTGGGCTTCAACGCGGCAGAACGGTGCGCGCAGTTGGGGGCCGGCCTGTTGTATCCGATCGGCGACGCAGGCGGCGACGCCCTGTTCGGCGATCTGGATCCGGCCCGTGTCCGGTCGATGGTCGAAACCCTGCTGGCCGACCAGGACTACCGGGCGGCGGCCGGCCGGGTGCGGACGGAGATCGCGGCGCTGCCGGCGATCGAGGATGCCGTCGGGTTGATCGAGGCGCTCGTCCGAGGTCACGGCTCCGCGACTTTGTAGGCGTCGGCCTGGAGGCGGTACAGGTCGGCATACAGGCCGCCGGCACGCATCAGGTCGGCGTGCGTGCCCTGTCGGGTGATGGTGCCGTCGGCGAGTACCAGGATGACGTCGGCCATGCGGACCGTGGCGAAGCGGTGCGAGACCAGCAGGGTGATCGCGCCGACCTCGGCGCCCAGTCGTCCGGCCCGTTCCGCGTAGCGTTCGAACAGTTCCTGTTCTGCCGCCACGTCCAGGGACGCGGTCGGCTCGTCCAGGACGAGCAGCAGTGGCCGGCCGCGCATGAACGCGCGGCCGAGGGCCAGTTTCTGCCACTGGCCGGTGGACAGGTCGACGCCGTCGGAGAACGAACGGCCCAGTTGGGTGTCCAGGCCGTTGGGCAGCGTGGTAACCAGGTCGACCGCGCCGGCCCGGTCCAGGGCGCGGTGGATGCTGGGGTCGTCGTCGATGTTCGGCAGGTCGCCCACGCCGACGGTTTCCCTGGCCGCGAACTCGTACCGGCCGAAGTCCTGGAACGCCGCGCTGGTACGGGTGCGCCACTCGGCGGCCGACAGCGAGTCCAGCGGCACGCCGTCGATGACGAACCGGCCGACGGTGGGCCGGTAGAGCCCGCACAGCAGTTTCACCAGCGTCGTCTTGCCCGCGCCGTGCTCGCCGACGAGCGCCACCACCGAACCGGCCGGCAGCCGCACGTCCACGCCGTGCAGTACCTCGCGATCCGTGCCCGGATAACGGAAACCGATCCCGTCGAGCACGATCCCGTCGCGCAGTCGGTCCGGGACCGGGGTTCCCGTCGATGCCGGTCGTCGGGCGGCGGCATAGTCGAGCAGCCACTGGTACTGGTCCAGCACGTGCATCCCGGTGACGAACTTGCCGGTCACCGCGGCCATACCGCTGGTCTGGCCACGGAACTGCGTCACCACGCTGGTCACGAGCACGATGTCACCCGCAGATGCCCTGCCGTGCAGCGCGAGCCACGTGACCAGCAGCAGCGCGGCTGCGTACCCGACCGCGAACACCAGCCAGCCCGCCGCGCCCAACACCGCCGCGTACCCCCTGGCCCGCAGTTGCGTCGCGGTGACCTCCCGCCACAGGCGCGCGGCCCGGCCGTCCAGTTCCGGCCCGCTGCCCGCGATCCGGATCTCCTTCGCCGGCCCGGGTTTCACGCACAGGTCGTGCAGGTGCTTCTCCAGCCGCAGCGGACTCGCGGTGTCGGTCAGCGCCTGCTGGGTGCGTCGCCGGCCGGACCTGGCCAGCGACAGCGGCACCACGAACAGCGCCGCCAGCACCAACAATGCCGGATGCACGCTCAGCAGCAACCACAGGCTCACCACCAGCCGCGCGACCAGCGACGCCGCGCCAAGGGCGGACCAGGCGAACTCGGCCAGCGACCGGCTTTGTTGGCGCACCAACAGGATTCGGTCCAGGTGGTCGGGCCGTTCGAGGTGTTCCACGCCCTCGAGCGAGGTCGACAGCGTGAGCACCTCGCGGTCGAGCACGATCCGCACCCGCTCGGCGAGCTCCATCTGCAGATTCCCGGCGATCCGGCCGCCGACCTGGCCAACGGCCAGCGCCAGCCCGCCGACGACGGCCGCGGTCACGGCCTCCACCGCCCGGCCGCCCAGCGCGCCGTTGACGATCCACCGCAGGCTCAGGCTCACCAGGCCGTCCGACACGACCTCCGCGACGATCAGCGTGACAACCCGCGACGTGCTGGCCTTGTCCGTCCGCCACGCCATGCCGAACAGGCGCCGCAGCGCGGCCAGTCGAGCCGTGGCGTGTCGCACGGACATCCGTCCTCCCGGTCTGGCCGAGCCCGATGTGTTCTGCGACGATGATTCCACCTATCGGCATTTCCGGATATGGGGGTTGGCGTGGTCGCGTTCGTCCGTGCGTTGCCGGTGCGATCACGGCAACTCGCGCTGCTCCGGCTGGCCGGCCGGCCGATCGTGGTCGGCTTGGTGCTCGTCTTCGCGATACAGGCGGCCCTGCCCGCGGCCGGCGCCATCGCGGTCGGCGCGCTGGTGGGCCGGCTGGTCGGACTGACGGCCGGGCACGGCCCGTCGGTGGCGCGGGCGGTGCCGGCCGTGCTCGCGCTGGGCGGCCTGATTCTGCTGGGGCACTTCGCCGAACACGCCGACGACCTGCTGCGGTTCGCCGCACAGCGCCGGATCGACGGCGCCGTTCGCGGGCGGGCCCGCGCCGCCGCCATGGCCGGGCCGGGCATCGGGCGACTGGAGGACAGCCGTGTGCGCGACGACCTGGCCGCCGCCGTCGACGGCTGGCTCGGCCAGACCGCCGGCAACGGCGCGGTCGGGCAATTATGGCTGGTGTTCCGGTTTCTCGGGGCGTTCGTCGCGGCCGCCGTGCTGGCCAGGTACTCGGTCCCGCTCGCGCTGACACTCCTGGTCGCCATGACGGTGCTGCGCGCGATGCTGCGCCGGCAGTGGCTCGGCCTGATGGCCGCGGCCATGTCGGAGCGGCAGAACATGCGGCGCGCCGACTACTGGGCCGACATCGCGGCCGGGCCGGAGGCGGCCAAGGAGGTGCGGGTCTTCGGGTTCGGACCGTGGGCGGTGCGGCGCCAGCAGGAGCAGGCGCTGGCGACCCTGCGGCAGGTGCGCGGCCGCCTGCACGGGGTACTGCGCCGCCAGCCGCTGGTGTTCGCGCTGACCGCGGCCGCCTGCCTTGCGTCGCTGGTAGTGCCGGTGACCGAGGCGTTGCGCGGTCGGCTCGACGCGGGTCAGTTGGCGACCTACCTGCGGGCATCGGTCGGCGTGCTGGCGTTGGGGGCCATGGGTGCCGAGGCGTACGCCATCCAGTTCTCCCGCCCCGCCGTCGAGGCGATCGACCGGCTGGCCGTCTCGACCACGGCGGTCGCGGCGCCTGCTGCCGTGCCGGCGACCGCCCGGCCGCCGGTGATCCGCTTCGACGGGGTCGGGTTCGCCTACCCCGGGTTCGACCGTCCCCTGCTGTCCGGTCTCGACCTGACGATTCCGGGCGGACAGGTGCTGGCCGTCGTCGGTGCGAACGGGGCGGGCAAGACCACGCTGATCAAGTTGCTCGCCGGCCTGTACCAGCCGGACACCGGCCGGATCACGGCCGACGGCGTCGATGTCGCCACGCTGGACCCGGACGCGTGGCGGTCCCGGCTGGCCGTGGTGTTCCAGGACTTCATCCACTACGAACTGTCCACACGGGACAACATCGCGCTCGGCGCGCCGGAACGGCGCGCGGACGACGCGACGGTGACCGCGGCCATGGCCCGGGCTGGCGCGGGTACGCTGCTGGCCGAACTCCCGGCCGGCCTGGACACGATCCTCTCGCGGGCGTATTCCGGCGGTACCGAGCTGTCCGGCGGCCAGTGGCAGCGGGTGGCCGTGGCGCGGGCGCTGTTCGCGGTGCTGGGTGGTCGTCGCGTGCTCGTGTTGGACGAGCCGACCGCGCACCTGGACGCACGTGCCGAACTGGCCGTGTTCGACGGCATCATCGAGGCCGTCCGCGGCGTGACCCTGATCCTCATCTCGCACCGGTTCGCCACCGTACGACGGGCCGACCGCATCGTCGTGCTCGACGAGGGTCGGGTGCGGGAAACGGGCAGCCACGACGAGCTGATGTGCGCCAACGGTTACTACGCCGACATGTTCACCCGCCAGGCCGAGCGATTCCGTTGATCCGCCGACGCGACGCCACGGCGACGACCCGGTGACACCTGGACCGGAGGATGACCGGGGTGGAGATGATCACCATACCCGACTTCTACTGCCCGGTCGATTCCGCGCTGAACCAGTACGTGGACGAGGGAGAGAAGTTCGCCGTCGAGTGGGCCACCGAGCGCGGTCTGATCGAGAACGAGGACGTCTGGGGCATCGGGCCGGCCCATCTCGGCTATCTCGCCGGCTATTCGCATCCCTGGGTTTCCCTGCCCGCGTTGCGGATCGCGATCGCGTGGCTGGACTGGCTGATGGTCTACGACGACGGCGTGACCGACAAGTGGGTCAACGTGAGCAAACGCGACCGGCGGGAGATCACCGAGGTCGGCGAACGCACGCTCGCCATCATGCGCGGCGCGACCGACGGCGCGCCGGACGGGCCACTGGACCGGGCGATGGGCGTGATCCGCCGGGACATCGTGGCCCTGGCGCCGGACTGGGACATGACCACCACGTTCCTGCCCGGGTTCGCCCAGTACCTGCAGGCGACCCTGTGGGAGGCGACCAACATCTGGCGCCGCACGCCGCCGCGACTGTCCACGTACACCAACATGCGCCGCCACACCGGCTGCCTGTTCCCGACCTACGAGCTGTCCGCCGTGCTCGGCGGCATCAAGATCCGGCCCGAGGTACGGCAGCACGTGGCCCTGCGCCAGTTGGAGATCATGGCGAACAACTACACGTGCTGGCTCAACGACGTCTTCTCGTTCGAACGCGAACGCAACGACGGACAGGTGAACAACCTCGTCGCCGTGCTGCGGCAGGAGTTCGACACCAGCTACCAGGAGGCCGCCGACCGCGCCGTGGCGATGTGCCGGACGGAGATGGACTCCTACCTGGAACTGAAGGACCGGCTGCCCAGCCTGGGACTGGATCTCGATGACGATCTGACCCGGTATCTGCGGGTGTTGGAGTCGTGGATGCGGGCGCTGCTGGACTGGCACCGGATGACGTTCCGGTACGAGGTGCGATGAAGGAGGAAGAGGTGGCGAATCCGGCGGTATCGCCCGCGGAGCTGACGTTCGACCCGACGACACCGGAGTTCCGCCGCGACCCGTACCGGTTCTACCGGCGGCTGCGCGAGTCCGCGCCGGTGTTCCGGAATCCTGCCGGCGGCTGGCTGCTGTCGCGGCACCAGGATTGCGCCTGGGCGTTGCAGGACACCCGCCTGCGCAACGTCGAGGACATTCGGTGCTATCCGGACGCGGCGGGCGAGAACAGCGAGAACGGAACCGCGGCAGGCGGCGACTTCGCGCACATCCGCGGTGCGGTGGCGCGTGCGCTGTCGCCCGCCGTCGTGCGGCGCTTCCGGCCTCGGGTGGGGCAGATCGTGGACGAGTTGGTCGATGCGACGCTCGCCGCCGGTGCGGTGGATCTGGTGGCGTCGTTGTGCCATCCGTTGGGTGCCATCGTGTTCTGCGAGTTGTTCGGCGTGCCGGTGGGCGACCGGGAGCTGTTCCGTGGCTGGGTCGACGACATCGTGCAGGGGGTCGACGTGCTGTTGGGCGTCTCGGCCGAGCTGGCGGCCAGCCGTGACGCGGCCATGGCCGCGTTCAGCGACTACTTCCGGCGACTCATCAACGCGCGGCGCGCCGATCCGGCCGGTGACCTGCTCGGTGAGCTGATCGCGATCGCCGACGGCGATGGCGGCCTCACCGAGGAAGAGTTGGTCTCCTCGTGCGTGATCCTGCTGATCACCGGCCACGAGTCGACGGTGAACTTCGTGTCCAATTCCGTGCACGCGCTGCTGACCCATCCCGACGAGCTGGCCAGGTTCCGTGCCGAGCCGGACATCGGCCAGGTCGCGATCGACGAGCTGATGCGCTACTGCGCCCCGGCGAACCTCGTCGTGCGTACCGCCGGTACCGCGATCGAGCTGGACGGTCACACGATCGAGGAAGGCGAGTTCGTCGTGCCGTTGTTGGCCGCGGCCAACCGAGATCCGGACGTGTTTCCCGATCCGGAGCGCCTGGATCTGACCAGGACGCCCAACCCGCACCTGGCATTCGGGCACGGCCTGCACTACTGCCTCGGCGCCGCGCTGGCACGGATGGAGGGCTTGGTGGCGTTGGAAACGCTCACCAGGCGCGCACCGGCGCTGGAACTCACCGGTGAGCCGGAGTACAAGCCGACGATCGGCCTGCGCGGCCTGGCCACGTTACCGGTCCGGGCCTGGTGATCGGCACCGGAACTGCGTGGGCGGGGGACCGGCGGGGGCACGCCGGTCCCCCGTTTCGAACTCACCCGCGGGGGACGGGTACTCGGGTTCAGACGCTCACGCGGTCGCCGACCGGCACGCTCACACGGTCCTCCTGGAGCGTGCCCAGGGCGAACCGGCAGATGATGAGTCCGGTGAGGACGCCGAACAGGCAGATCGCCGCGCCGTACGGGGCACCGGCCTCGAACCGCCAGATCGCCGCCGGCACGTTCCACACGATAGCCAGTACGCCCAACAGCAGCAGCCCGACGTAGCCGATGCGATCACGCTGGACGGACATGAACAGCGCGGCGCCCGCGCCGACGAAGATGGCCGGGATGGCCACGCCCTCGAGCGGGCCCATCGAGTGTTGCACGAAGCTCGGATAGTGCGAGGTCCATACCATGTTCGCGCTTTCCATGATCATGTCGTACACGACGAGGAACATCATGATGACGACGAAGCTCAGCGCACCCTTCAGATTGCGGGTCAGATCCATTCACGACCTCCAGATGACGCGGCACGGTGTCCGCTGGGACGCTCTGCGGTGCCATCGTGTTGCGGCCGCCGTCACGGGCCGGTCACCGAGGCGTCACCGGGTCGGCGCGGGCCGCGGTGAGCTGTCATGGTGGTGAGGGTGCGAACACCACTGCGGATCAGTTTCGCCGGTGGCGGCACGGATGTCGCGCCGTTCCCGGAACTGGAGGGTGGTGCGGTGTTGAGTGCCACGATCGACCGGTTCGTGTACGGCACGCTGCGACCGCGCACGGACGACCGGGTGGTCGTGGCGTCCTGCGGTGGACCGGATTTCGCCTCCGCGGCCGTCCGACGTCTTGGCCGGGGCGGCTATCACGTCGATCTGCGGTGTGCCGTGCCGCCCGGTTCCGGCCTGGGTTCGTCGTCCGCCACGACCGTCGCGCTGGTGGGCGCGGTGCGGGAGCATTTCGGGTTGGCATGGTCGGCCCAGGATGTCGCGCGGTTGGCCTACCGGATCGAACGCGAGGATCTCGGCATCGCGGGGGGTTCGCAGGATCACTATGCGACGGCGTTCGGCGGGTTCAACTTCATCGAGTTCGGCCACGATGTCGTGGTGCGGCCGCTGTCTGTGCCGCCGTCCGTCGTCGATCGGTTGGCGGCGGGTCTGCTGCTGTGTTTCACCGGTGTGACGCGCGATTCGGCACTGATCATCCGCGACCAGACCGCCCGGGTGACCGGCCGG
>DASXXM010000174.1:0-5217 GCA_036503065.1 Pseudonocardiaceae bacterium
GAGATTCCGGTACAGCTCGTCGAACGTGTCGATCGCCTTGTCCAGGGTGAAGAACTCCAGCACCCGGTCGCGGGCCGCGGCGCCGAGCAGTGCCCGCCGGGCATGATTGGTGAGCAGCGTGACGAACGCGGCGGCCATCGCGGCCGGATCGCGCGGCGGGACGACGATCCCGGTGTCCCCGATCGCCTCCGACACCCCGCCGACATCGGTGGCCACGCACGGCCGACCGCACGTCATCGCCTCGATCACCGTGTAGGGAAAGCCCTCCGAGATGCTGGACAGCGCCACGACGTGACCGGCGACGTAGGCGTCCCTGATCTGGTCGATCCGACCCTCGAAGGTGGTCACCGCGCCGATGCCGAGTCGTTCGGCCAGTACGACGCAGTGGTCCAGGTAGGGCTGGTTGCCGACCGGGAAGCCGCCGAACAGCCGCAGCCGGGCCGTCGGAATCACCTTGTGTACCAGGGCGAACGCCCCGATCAACGTGTCGAGGTCCTTGATCGGGTCGATCCGGCCGGCCCAGGTGACGGTCGGCACCTCCGGCTCGGCCTCGACCGGCGGGAACGCGCTCGGGTCGACCCCGTTGTAGACGGTGCGGATCAGGTCGTGCGGGGCGCCGAGCCGTTCCTCCCAGCGCTGGTTGTACATGTTGCCGGGCGCGACCATGGCGGCCTCCCGGTAGGCCAGCGCACAGACCGCGCGCAGGAAGGCCAGGTGCAGCGCCTTCACCGGCCAGCGGTAGGCGGAGTCCCGGTAGCCGAGATACCGCTCCCTGAGGTAGATGCCGTGCTCGGTGAGCAGGATCGGCGTGCCGTAGGTCCACTTGGCCGCCAGCGCCGGCAGGGCGGCCAGCCCGTTGGCGACGCAGTGCGAGACGTCCGCCCGGACCGGGCGGGCGGTCAGCGGACGCAGTGAGTGCTCCAGCAGTTGGAGCCCGGTCACCGCGTCGTGCACGGTCGGTGCCGGGTCATCGGCGCGGAGGTCCTGCCAGGTGTCCAGCAGGCCGCGTACCGTGTCCTCGGCGCGCAGGGCCGCGGTCAGGTCCTCCCCCTGGGCGTACTCGAACAGCGCGCGCAACGCCGCGGCGAACCGCCGCCCGCCGACCTCGTCGGTCGTCGAGCGGTCCAGCAACACCGCGAAGAACGAACGGATGAGCCGGCCGAACCGGTGCCGGGCGGCGCGGCCGGGGCGCCGGTTCGGTGTGTTGTCCCACAGCGGAATCGCGGTGACCGATGCGACGTTGGCCGGCAGGTCCCAGACCACACGCTCGTCGACACTGCCGACGATGGCGACGAGATGGAAAGAGTTCCTCGGCAGGCCGCGAACCAATTGGTCGCACCACACGCTGACGCCGCCGAACGAATGCGGGTAGGTGCCCTCGCTCATCAGGGTAATTTCCATCGGATCTGGTTACCTTCATCCGGGAACGGGCGACCGAAAAGGCCTGCCTCCGAAGTATCTACACTTTTCCCGGCTTGTCACCCCCCGTGAGCGGGCCACGGTCGGATTCACCTGGACGGGTAATTTCACAGCCCAGCGAGACTATTTCGACAGCAAACAACCACTGCGCGTGCACATTTCCGACCACCTCTGACCTTGTTGGTTGCTCAAAGTAATCGTATCTGAGCGCAGCAGCACCGCCGGGACCAGAGTGAACACGATTCGGGTTTGACCAGTGGCGCTCGGCAACGTTAACTTGATCAGCGCGACACAATAATTCTCCCGCCGCATGCTGTGATATCGGCAACACGTTCCGAAAACACTCCACACAGCAGTGGAGAGGCCCTTGGTAATAGGGCCACAAGACCCTACTTGACCAGTCGATATTCCTCGATCGGGTGAGTGCAGGGTATTTAGGCCCTAATCTGTTGAGATCGTTGACAGCCGCCTTATGGCGACTGACACTGCCCAATAGAAACGCGCGCAAATCGCTATCGGAGGGCTGTGTCGTGAACAAGCTGGCCAGTTGGTTGAAATATGGCACCGTGGTCGTGATAACGCTGCTCGGCGCGGTATCGCTCGCCGGCTTCGCGACGACCGCGGCCGCGGCCACACCACCACAACTGAACCTGCGGATACTGCTCGTCGGCGGCGGCACCGGTGACCCGACAACGGATGCCTGGCGCGCCACCCTGGACAGCGAGGGCGTGCCCTACACCCTGGCCACCGCGACCGGCCCCTACGGCGGCGAGACGGTGACCCTGCCCGCTCTGTCCGGCGGCACCACCGGCAACTTCAACGGCGTCGTGATCGCCGACTCGCCCGCCGCCTTCGCCGCTGGGGCGTTGAACCCGCTGTTCGCCTACGAGTCCGCGTTCGGCGTGCGCCAGCTCGACGGGTACATGTACCCGTCGCCCGCGCTCGGCCTGACCGCGGCCGGCGGTGGCGTGCTGGACGGCACCACCGGCACGCTCACCGCGACCGCCCTCGCGGCCATGCCGCAACTGAGGGGACCGGTGCCGTTCGACACCGGCACCTACGGCTACCCCGCCACCACCGTGGCCGGCGCCCCGGTGACACCGTGGCTGACCAACGCCGCCGGCCAGGTGCTGGCTGCCGTGTACCTGCATCCCGGTACCGACGCGCAGGCCAACGTGGCCGAACTGTCGCTCACCTTCAACTACAACGCCAACAGCCTGCAGTGGCTGCTGCTCGGGCCGGGCCTGATCGACTGGGTCACCCAGAACACCCACCTCGGCCTGTACCGCAACTACTTCGGCCAGGACGTCGACGACGTGTTCATCGCGGACAACGAGTGGAGCCGGCAGTACCAGTGCACGCCTGCCGCGGTCGAACCGGTCGACGTCGGCTGCCCGGCCGCCGTGCAGGGTAATCCGGCCGCGGGCCCGCCCGACTCGCTGATGAGCGCGGCGGACGTGGCCTACGTGGCGGCCTGGGAGCAGCAGACCGGGATCAAGCTCGAATTCGCGTTCAACGCCGTCGGCGCGTGCACTCAGCCCACCGTGACCCCCGCCAACGCGAACTGCGCTGGCAGCGCCGCCGTCAACGGCACGACCTACACCGATCCGGGCCTCGCCGTCGACCCCACCGCGCCCGACAGCACCGGGCTGGTCAACGCACTGCTGGCCAACCAGGCGAGCTTCAACTGGATCACGCACACCTGGTCGCATCTCTACCTCGGGTGCCTGGCGTGGCAGCCGCTGGTCACGAACGCCGCGACCGTCGGCGGTGGCGGCTCGCTCGCGGCCGGCACCTACGGGTACGAGGTCACCGCCGCTACCGCCTACGGCGAGTCCGAGCCGTCATCGGCCGTCACGGCTACCGTCGGCGCGACCGGTTCGGTGTCGCTGAGCTGGCCCGACGCCACCAACGGCGGCGGTCCCACACTGTCCACACTGGAGTCCCGGTTCAGTGGCGGCACCGGTTTCTGGGGTTACAAGGTCTACCGCCAGAACCCCGGCACGACCGGTTACGGGCTGGTCGGCACGGTGGCCGAGAATCTGGCCGGCGGCACCGCCACCTACGACTTCACCGACACCGGCGCCACCGCGCCCGGCGTCGCACCGGACACCACCAGCAGCTACCCGACGGCGACCAACCCGGCCATCGAGTGCGGCGGCACCGGCGGCAACGGCTGGGTGCCGGCGGCGGCCACCGACCCGACCACCAGCATCGCCGGGCAGATCGGCCTCGACGTCGCCTTCGCGCAGGCCAACGGGCTGACTAACTACACTCCCAGCGCGATCGTGACCGGCGAGCACTCCGGGCTGGAAAGCCCGAACATGGCGGCGGCACTGGCCGCGACCGGTGTCACCACCTTCGGCAGCGACGCCTCCCGGCAACCGAACACCTACCAGATCACGTCTGGTTCGAACGTGGCGAACGCCGCCCCGCGCTACCCCAGCAACATCTACTACAACGTGAGCAACTGGCAGAACCAGTTGTCCGAGTACAACACGCTCTACGTCGCGCCAGGAGTATCCATCGGCGACACCCAGTACCCCGGTCAAACCGGGCGCTGTGCGGCCAGTTCGGTGACGACCTGTCAGAGTGCGCCGGCGACCGAGGCGTCCCTGTTGGCTTCCGAGTCGCACATCATGCTCAGCCACATCCTGGCCAACAACCCCCGCATGGGCTACGCACACCAGTCCAACCTGGTCGGGCCCGCGCAGGTCAACGGCGTCGACTCCGGCTACGTGCTGTTGACCCTGCTCAACAGCATGCTGGCGCAGTACAACTCCTGGTACACCGTGGCGTTGGCGCAGATCACCGACGTCAGCGCCAGCACCGCGCTGCGGCGGCAGGCCGCCTGGGCGGCAACCGGGACGGTCAGCGCGTCCATCCGCAACGGTGTCGTCACCGTCACCAACTCCGGTGCCGGTGCGGCCACCGTCCCGGTCACCGTGCCGGCGGGCACCACCGTGAACGGCGCCGCCTTCGGCCAGTCATACGGCGCAACCCTGTCCGACTGGACCACGGTCGGCGCGGGAGCGTCGCAGACGCTGGCCGAGAACGTGCCGCCGACCATCATCAGCGGGGCGACGGCGACCTCGATCGTGGGCGCGGCCTTCAACTTCTCCGTGGCCACCACCGGTGCGCCGACCCCGGCGATCACCGAATCGGGCGCGCTCCCGACGGGTCTGACCTTCACCGACCGGGGTGACGGCACCGCCACCATCACGGGCACCCCCGCCAGTGGGACCGGCGGAAGCTACCCGCTGACCCTCACCGCGACATCGACCGCCGGCACGGCCAGCCAGAGCGTCACGCTGGCCAACGCGGAGGCTCCGTCGATCACCAGCCCGAGCACGGCCGGCTTCACGGTCGGCACCGCGGGCACCTACACGGTGACCACGACCGGCTATCCGGCCGCGACCATCACCGAGACCGGCGCACTGCCGGCCGGACTGTCCTTTGTCGACAAGGCGAACGGCACCGCGACCGTGGCCGGTACCCCGGCCGCGGGAACAGCTGGCACCTACCCGGTGACGATCTCGGCGACCAACTCCTCGGGCAGCACGGCGACTCTCCAGTTGACCGTCACGGTGGTGAACTCGGCTGGGCCGGTGATCACCAGTGGCGGCACGGCGTACTTCACGGTGGCGCAGAACGGCGCGTTCGCGATCACCACGACCGGATCGCCCACCCCCGCGATCACCAAGACCGGCGCACTGCCGGCCGGGGTCACCTTCACCGACCAGGGCAACGGAACCGCCCTGCTACAAGGCACACCGACCACCAGCGGCACCACCAACC
>DASXXM010000175.1:0-18647 GCA_036503065.1 Pseudonocardiaceae bacterium
CCGGACACGGCGGTGATGTCGTCGGTCAGTTCGACCTTGCGGTCGCGGCGGGTCTTGTCGTAGGCCACGTGGCGTAGCGAGGTGAGCAGGTAGGCGCGGAACGCCGAGTCCGGGCCGCGGCCGGCGCGCAGGGTGTCCAGCACCCGGGCGAACGCCTCGGACACCAGGTCGTCGGACTCCGCGCGGGACCGGGCCAGCTGCCTGGCCAGGTTGTAGGCGGCCGACACGTGCCGCTCGTAGAGCGACCCGAACGCCTCGACCTGACCACCGCGGACCGCGTCGATCAGTTCGGCGTCGCTGGGACCTTGGATCTCTGCAGGGACCGCGGCCACTTAATCCCTCCTCAGGTACCGGGGGTCAGTGTGACGGACCTGAATCCCGCTCGCCATGGCGGTTCGCCTAACGAGTGTCGCGGACCGTAGTTGCGCCCGAGTTGGCAGTTGATTTCGCGTCATATCGGGGTATCCCTGGCGTCTGGTGACTGAGAGCGATCAACGGTTCGGCCAACAGGAGGACAAGCGCCAGTGGGAACGCGGGAGGTGTCGCCACCCGGGCGGGATGGCTGGGAAACAGCACGGCGTGGCGACTCGGCGTGCCATGCCCTTCGTGCGCGGTGGCGGACGGCCAGCCTGGCATCCGGATGGCCGTTTCCCACCGACTGGGCGGTGGCCGAGGTGGACCTGGTCTGCGAGGCGGTGCTCGCCGGCACCGATCCGGACCATGCGCTGGTCCAGCTCGGTCGGGCCAGAGCGCGGGCCGGCTCCGGCCTCGGCGAGACGCTCCAGGACGTGGCGGCCCTGCACGCGGTGGTCACCGTGCCGGAGAACCACGACGGCCTGGTCTCCGCCGACCCCGATGCCACCCCGGCCCGGCTACTGCGCGTCACCGCGATGGCCTGGTCCGACGTGCTCGTCCAGCAACTGGCACAGGGCGAGGTCCGGGACGGCCTGACCGGCCTCAACAACACGGCGTATCTGCGGGCCCGGCTGCGCGAGATCTACCGGGAGGCGGCCGCAGGCGGGTTCGAGGCCAGGTCGCGCTACGTCCTCGTGGTGGTCGACGCCGACCTGGGCCACACCACCGGCTGGGCCCGCCTTGCCGCGATGGTGCTGCTGGCCGACGTGCTGCACACCGCGTTCGACGGCGGCCAGACCCTGGCCACGATCGGCCCGGCCACCATGGTGGTGCTGGCCGAACGCGACGGCCGGCTGTCCGAGCGGGCCGCGGCCACCCGCTGGCTGACCACGGAACGGCTCGGCGTGGACCCGCAACTGCGCCAGGTCGGCGTGCCGTCGGTCCGGCTGGAACCGTTGCCGGCCACGCACGAGCACGCATGTCGGCTGGTCGCCGAGCTGGCCAGGACACCGGACCACTAGGCTCGCCTGTTCGTGGACCCTCGTACCGGCCTTCCCGTCGTCGGCATGGTGGGCGGTGGCCAGCTCGCCAGGATGACCCATCAGGCGGCCATCGCCCTCGGCCAGTCGCTGCGCGTGCTCGCCGTGTCCGGCGACGAGCCGGCACCGCTGGTCGCGCCCGACGTCGACCTCGGCTCGCACACCGACCTGGCCGCGCTGCGCGCGTTCGCCGCGCACTGCGAGGTCGTCACGTTCGACCACGAGCACGTGCCCGTCGAGCACCTGCGCGCCCTGGTGGCCGACGGCGTCACCGTGCATCCCGGCCCGGACGCACTGGTCCACGCCCAGGACAAGCTCGTGATGCGCCGCCGCCTCGCCGAACTCGGCGTCCCGGTCCCGGCGTATGCCCCGGTCACGTCTGCTGAGGACGTCACCGAGTTCGCGGCACGGCATGGCTGGCCGTGCATGCTCAAGGCCGCGCGCGGCGGCTACGACGGCCGGGGCGTCTGGCTGCTGCGCGAGCCGGACGATGCGCTGGTGGCCTCGCTGGTGGCGGGTGGCACGCCGCTGTTGGTCGAGCAGTTCGTGACCATGCGCCGGGAACTCGCGGCACTCGTGGCCCGGTCGCCGTTCGGTCAGGGCGCGTCCTGGCCGGTGGTGGAGACCGTCCAGTCCGACGGCATCTGCGTCGAGGTCATCGCGCCCGCACCCGGCCTGAGCGCCGCCACCGCCGACGAGGCCCAACGGCTGGCGCTGCGAGTGGCCGAGGAGTTGGGCGTGGTCGGCGTCCTCGCGGTCGAACTGTTCGAGACCGACGAGGGCCTCGTCGTCAACGAGCTGGCCATGCGCCCGCACAACTCCGGCCACTGGACCATCGACGGGTCGGTCACGTCGCAGTTCGAACAGCACATCCGCGCGGTCCTGGACTACCCGCTCGGCGCGACCGACCCGGTGGCGCCGGTGACCGTGATGGCCAACGTCCTGGGCGCGGCCCATGCGGACGTCATGTCCCTTGACGAGCGGCTGCACCACCTGTTCGCCCGGTTCGGACAGGCCAAGGTCCACCTGTACGGCAAGGCGGAGCGGCCCGGACGCAAGATCGGGCACGTGACGGTCGTCGGCAGGGAACTGGCGCCGGTCCGCCGCGTCGCGTCGCTGGCCGCGCACTGGCTGGCCACCGGCCAGTGGGCCGACGGCTACGACATCCACGAAGGAGACCACGCATGACATCCCCGGTCGTCGGCGTGATCATGGGCAGCGACTCGGACTGGCCCGTGATGCGGGCCGCGGCCCTCGCCCTGGCCGAGTTCGACGTCGCACACGAGGTCAGCGTCGTCTCGGCGCACCGCACCCCGCAACGGATGCTGGACTACGCCGCGTCCGCGGCGGAACGCGGCCTGCGGGTGATCATCGCCGGTGCCGGCGGCGCGGCGCACCTGCCCGGCATGGTGGCGTCGGCCACGGTCCTGCCGGTGATCGGCGTGCCCGTCCCGCTCGCGTACCTGGACGGCATGGATTCGTTGATGTCGATCGTGCAGATGCCGGCAGGCGTGCCGGTGGCCACCGTGTCGATCGCGGGCGCGCGCAACGCGGGCCTGCTCGCCGTGCGCATTCTGGGCGCGACGGACGCGAACCTGCGCGCGAGGATGGCCGAATTCCAGCAGACCCTGGCACGATCGGTACTGGCGAAGGATGCGGCGCTACGGGCGAGCGAGGACACAGCGGCCGGCACGTGAACGCGTACTAACATCGTCCCCGGGCCCGTACTACTGAGAGGTAACCACCGTGGACGCGAGCTTCGGCACCTACCAGCTGGCAGAAGAGCACGACGCGCTCCGCGAGGCCGTTCGCGCCCTGGCCGAGAAGGAGATCGCACCGCACGCGGCCGAGGTGGACGAGCAGGAGCGCTACCCGGTCGAGGCCCGCGACGCCCTGATCAAGGCCGGCTTCCACGCCGTGCACATTCCAGCGGACTACGCGGGCGAGGGCGCCGACTCGGTGGCCACGTGCATCCTGATCGAGGAGGTCGCCAGGGTCTGCGCGTCCAGCTCCCTGATCCCCGCCGTCAACAAGCTGGGCACGATGCCGATCATCCTGGCGGGCTCGGCGGACCTGAAGCAGTACGTCCTCCCCGCGATCGCCCACGGCGAAACCGCTTCCTACGCACTGAGCGAGCGCGAGGCAGGCTCGGACACGGCCGCCATGAAGACCAGGGCCAGGCTGGATGGCGACCACTGGATACTCAACGGCACCAAGGCCTGGATCACCAACGCGGGCGAGTCAACGTGGTACACGGTGATGGCGGTGACGGACCCGAACGCCGCGAAACCGGCCAACGGCATCTCGGCCTTCGTGGTCCGCGCCGACGACCCCGGCTTCGAAGTAGGCCCGAAGGAACGGAAGCTCGGTATCAAAGGCTCCCCGACAAGGGAGATCTACTTCACCGACTGCGCCATCCCCGCCGACCGCATCATCGGCGACCCCGGCACGGGTCTGAAGACGGCGCTGCGCACCCTGGACCACACCCGCCCCACCATCGGCGCCCAGGCCGTGGGTATCGCCCAGGGCGCACTGGACGCGTCGATCCAGTATGTGAAGGAACGCAAGCAGTTCGGCAAGGCGGTCGCCGATTTCCAGGGCGTCCAGTTCATCCTCGCCGACATGGCCATGAAGATCGAAGCCGCCCGCCACCTGGTGTACGTAGCGGCGGCAAAGGCGGAACGCGGCGAACCCAACCTGGGCTTCATCTCCAGCGCCGCCAAGTGCTTCGCCTCCGATGTGGCCATGGAGGTAACAACAGACGCAGTACAACTCTTCGGCGGCGCAGGCTACACCCGTGACTTCCCGGTAGAACGCATGATGCGCGACGCCAAGATCACCCAGATCTACGAGGGCACCAACCAAATCCAACGCATGGTGATGGCCCGGCAACTGCTGAGGGGCTAGATCAACGGTCATTGCTCTGGCCTGATCATGTATCGTTTCCATGATCAGGCCACCTCCAGGCCGTCGACAGTCTTCAGACCGACCACGCCGTCTTACTGCAAACTCTCTACTTGACGTACGAAACTCTCCCAGCTTTGCGATTTGCCGGCGGGTGTTCTAGCAATCCCAAGTTCCACAATTCGCTGGGCGATGCGTTCAGAATCAGCTTCTGCATAGTCGGCGAAACGGATTCCTCGGCGTAGTGAATTCGGTCGTACGCACGCCATGAGCTTCTCTTTAGAGTCTCGGATCTTACCGACATCCTTACCGACGTATTGATCGGGATCCCGCCAAGCCTTGTGCAACGAGCCTACCGCCGACGGGAACAAGAACCACCACGACTCAAGTTCCCAAGCAGGTACTGCAGCAATAATAGCGCCCGGCAGCGACGAATAGAGAGATTTGATCGCTTCCTCAATAGCCATATGTGCAGGCTCACAGTCGTCCGCATCTTGATGAAATACAGTCGCGTATACCGGCACTACTGCATTCAATGCTCGCACTACCGCTCGTACCTTAGCCACACGATCTAGCTGCTTTGCTCGCTCGACGCCCTTAACAAGCGACAACGGCTTGCGGAGCACCTTTGGGCGAAACCGAGTTGGCTCCTTGATCAATTCAAAGAGCAAGATCTTGATTGCATTCCTGTCGTGGTCGTCTTCGCCGAAAAACACAACATATGACTTGCCGCGAAGACTGTTGGTATCAAGGTTTCGACTCATTTTGGAATGCCGCCCAAGGCTCCAGTAAACCACAATTCACCTAGGCCGAGCTCGCCATCTAGTGCAATCTCCATTTGGCGAACTTGCTCCGAACTTATCGCAGGTATCGCCGATGATGCGTCACTCCGTCGCTCGCATACGATCAGTTCATGGGCGTAGAGTCGGTTCACAAGCGGTGGAGAGTGTGTAGCAACCAAGAGTTGCGTGCGCCTAGAGGCATCTCTGAGCAATTCAACTAGTCGATCAAGAACGTGAGGATGCAGGCCATGGTCAATCTCTTCGATACATGTCAGCTTAGGTGGATGGGGGTCATATAGCAGAGCCAGCAATGCTAGCGCGCGAATCGAACCGAACGACATATCGGCCAGATCTGTAAGGCCCTTTAGGCCTTCCTCCTTAATCTTCAGAACGGTTGCGTCCGTCGCTCCACCGACCGAGTCAAATTCGATGTGAGCCAGGCCTGGGATGAAGAATCTGGCGTCCTCAACCAGGTTAATAAATAGGTCTTCGTGCTCAAGATACATATACTGCAAGAATGCCGCGAGATTGTCACCGTTCTCGTTTAGGTGCCGAGAAGTCATAACAGCACTTGGGAGACGCGCCGCAGCAACATTAACCTCAAAGACACGGAAGCTCGCAAACAGTTCGGCTAGCGCATCTACTTGCTCGCCGCCTTGCTCACGACCCAATCTTGGCAATGTGGCAAGGCCGAGCGAACCCTCGCGCAGACTTGTACGGAAATCGACTTCATCGTCGTCTTCAATAAACGAGATATCGCCGCCATTAATAGTAATTCGACGACCGCGTCCCGCTGTGCGCTTGAACAAGAATTCTTCAGTACGATTAAGAACGCGACGGGGCTTATCGTCTGCCCTCGATGCGCGAACCGCAAGCGTTCGAAAGGTAAGGGTATAGTTGTCTGTCGCTCGCTCATTGCTATGTTTGGTAACAGCCGCCTCGATGCCAATCTTTACCCGCGCGCTCAGGTGAGTACCTTCACCTCTGAAAAGAAGACGATCCATGCCGCCACGTCGACGAACCGCAGGCTCTAGGTCCTCTCGAACTGAATCGCCCAAGAAGCGAATCACGTCTAGAAGGTTAGTTTTTCCCGCTCCATTAGGACCAACCAAGACGTTTAACATCCCCAGATGCAGGTCAACCTTGCGCAGGCTCTTGAAGTTCTCTACCGTCAGGCGGAGAAGGTAAGGTGGGACTCTTGCGGCCATGCGCTACAGTGTAGGACTATAAGTTCACTGTATCAGCGCATCCTTGGTCGACACGCTGCATAACATGTAATGCACACCACCGAGCGCGAGCGAGCGAACGTTTGCTATTGCGAATCGGTTACACGTCCTGATCACTCGGCATGAGACCCTGTCACCAAGGGACGCTGCCAACGCCAAGATCGGTCCTGTGCGCTACCGGCCTCGACTAGCGGTCTGTTGTCACCTGGTTGTGGGGGCTGTTGTCTGGCTTCGGGCTTCGTGTACTGCTGAATTGGCACTATGGGATCAAGTCGCGCTGCCCGTCGCGTTTGGCAGATGTTCCCCGGCCGGCCCGGCACACCGGCCTGCCGCAGCACTTGGCGACGAGTATCGGGCTGTGACGGTCGCCGACGTGGCCAGCCTGATCAAGTTGGGCGCTGCCGACGTGAACCTCCTCGAGGGTGAGCTGACCCGTCACGTAGCGTGCCGTGCGAGCGATGCGTGTCATCGGTGTGCGTCCCACCATGTGCACAGCGCCGTGAATGCAGTGTTCAGGGTGGAGAGTAGCCAGCGCGGCAGTCGATCGATCGGACCGACAGCAGGCCGCGTATACGCAGCTCCAGGACGGGTGGCGGGTAATGAGGACCGCGGCGGGATCACCATCCACCCGCTGCCGGGTCGGCTGGCAGTGTCTATAGCGGCGATGCCGAGCGGACGATCAGGGCACCGGCCGGGTCAAGATCAGGCCGTCTTCAGGCCGTAGAGGTTGGGCAGTGGTGAGAACCGGCGAGAACTACTGAGATGTGTTTCAGCACTTCAGCCGGTGTGCCGACCGTTCATCGCCATGTCGGAATCGTCCAGGTGTGAAATCATTACGACCTGCGAAGCGCCAACCAGATCCCAACGCATAGTCATGGCTCGCAACCTGTTGAAGCGATAGTTCAGATTCGGACGACGACCGGATCGATCACCTTTGCCAGCTCGTCGGTGGTCGCGGTGCGTAGGTTGTGCCGTGATGCCATGACGTTGTCTGACTTGTTCAGCTCGGACCAGTTGAGGTGCCAGCCGGCGGAGGCGGACAGTTGGCGCAGGAACGCGCGCTGGGTTCGGCCGTTCCCTTCGCGAAACGGATGCACGGCATTGATCTCGCCGTAGTAGAAAGCCAACTTCAACACGAAGCTCTCCCGGCGCAGGCCGGCGAGCCAGTCGTCGTCCGCCAGCTTCGCCAGCACTGCTGATACCTGCTCGTCGACGAACTTCCAGTTGCCGAAGCGCTGACCGTCCTTGGATATGTCGACGGTTCTGAGCTGTCCGGCCCAGGAGTAGACGTCCTGGAACAGCTCGCGATGGAAGCTCTGCAGGTGTGCGAGATTGTATTCACCGGGCAGCACGGTGCGTGCGAGTGCGACGTCTCGAATACTGATGATTCGGGCCTCGACGGTGCGCAGTTCATTCGGATCTGTCAGGCCGAGCAGATTCTTCAGGCACTCACTACCGGGGATGGCATAGGGATCGGTCACCGATGCTTGGCCCGGTTGATCTCCTGTTGGACGGCTGCCGCGGCCGACATGCTGCCGTCGGCGACCGAGCGGAGGACATCCTGCCATTCCTCGTCCAGGTCGATGCCTTCCAGCGATGAACTCGCCGCGGCATGGGACACGGCCGACTCGACGTCCGCCAACTGGCGCGCGTAATAGTGGCGCATGTGCTGGACCGGAATCTCCGCCGAACTCTTCTCGCTGGTCGACAGTTCCTGTCGAGCCGTTTTCCACGGTAGTTCCAGGTGCGTGATTCGAGACAGCGACTCCGCCGAGAAGTGCGAATACTTCTCCAGGACCCAGTCCAGGGTGGATCGTTCGGACGGATCGAGCCGCTGGGCGCGGCCGGTCGGCCAGTCGGACACCTTGTACTTTCTGCGATGCTTCTTGTAGATCGACAGAATCACCGGGCCCTGCGGCCATGCCTCGATTCGATCTTCGAACAACGCTTCGCCCGTGCGCACCAGGTGCCAGGCCTGACTGTAGTAGATCAGCTTCTGGAGCTTGATGGTCGTGACAGTGCTGGTCCGCGCCAGAATCGCCGCCGCGACATCATCCACATCGGCCATGCTGTCACCTCCCGCCGCTGATGGGCCCACCATCGATTCTACATCAGCCCAGGTCGGCGGTGGTGCGTTCGGCTCGGCGGCGGTCGGGGAGCTTGGTCGGGTCCGCCGAGGTGCACTGGACCAGGGACGCGCCTGCGGCCAGGACGGCCAGCAGGCCCGAGAGCAGGCCGTCCGGGAAGGTCCAGTCGAGTGTGGACAGGATGCGCGAGTTCGAGTTGATGCCCAGGGTGTTCGCCCTGTCCCGGGCCGCGCCGACCAACTCATCCACTGTGGATTCCAGGAATGCCTTGGCATTGGGGGGAAGTGGCGCGCCGGGGATGAAATCGTCGCCGCTGAGGCGGGCTTCGTTGAGGTAGTCGTATGCGTTGGGCGGCGGTGCCGACATGCCTCTGCCCAGTGGATCCAACGCCACGACCGCGGTGATGTCGGCACCGGGGATGATCGGCTGCGGCGGTTGGAAGAGGACCTGGGCGCCGTTCGGATCGTCGGTGACCCGGGCGCCGCACCACCACGCGCCCAGCAGGACGCCGACCGTCTGCCAGTGGGCCGGCAGCAGCACCGCCACCGCCGCGCCCGGCTCGACGTCGCATTCGTCGCGTAGCCAGTTGGCCGTCTTGGCTGCCCAGTTGGCCGTCGTCGCCACCGACAGTTCGATTCTGCTGCCTTGTTCGTCGTCGTAGTGGGTGATCAGGGGGCGGGACGGGGTGCGCAGCAGGGGAGTCAGCAGTGCATCGGTGACGGTCAACGGGGGTTTGCTCCAAGTTTGGTCAGTCGACGCAGCGGACGCCGTCGATGCTGACCGGTGGGGTTGGTTCGTTGGTGGCGGCAGGCGGCGGGGGTGGTGGGGCGGCCGTGCGTGTCGCGACCGGCGGTGCGTTCAGTGCCGCCACGAACTTCTGCACCCGGGGCACGTCGACCTGGACGATGCTCTGGCCGGTCGGGCTGACGGCGTTCGAATTCACGACCGGGATGGTCACGAACGTCACCGCGCCGCTGGCCAGGCCCTGGAACTGCGGTACCAACGCGGTGAGGTCCAGCCCCGGATCGGTCACCAGCGACTTCTTCATCGCGTCCAGCAACGCGGACAGGGCACCGGGACTGGTCAGCGTGCCGGCCGACAGGACCTTGCGTGCCGCCGACGCCAGGAACACCTGCTGTCGCACGATCCGGTCCAGGTCACCGTTGGGCAGGTTCTTCCGCTGCCGGACGAACGACAACGCGTTCGCGCCGGACACCAACTGGGTGCCGGCGCGGAAGTTCGCGCCCGAGTCGGGATCCGACGTGGCGTGCTTCAGGCACACCTGCACTCCGCCGACGGCCTGGCTCAACAGGTAGAAGCCGTACAGATTGACCTCGACGTAGTGGTCGACGTGCGCGCCGGTCAGGTTCTGGACCGTTTCGATCAACGCCTTCTGGCCGGCCACCGACGAGTCCTGGTCCCGGTGGTTCGACGCCGGGAGTTGTTGCGCCGCACGGGCCTTGGTCACCCCGTAGGCCGAGTTGATCTTGTCGGTCCGGTAGCCGGGAATGGACACGTACGTGTCCCTGGGAATCGAGATCGCATACGCGGGGCCGCCGTTGTGCGGCAGCCGCAGCAGCATGATCGTGTCCGTGTTGAGGCCCGCGTCGAACTGGGTGCGCAACTGTGTCAGCACCCGCGTCGGCAACGGGTTGCCCTGGGCGTCCGTGCGGCTGTCGTCGCCGACCAGCAGGATGTCGGTGGCGCCGTCGTCCGGTGCCGGCTGGTTGGGTTCGCTGTGCACCTCGGCCAGCGCGGTGGTCGTGTTGGTGCTGGCTCTGAACTGATGGACGGTGAACCACCCGAATCCGACGGCGGCCAGTGCCGCCACGGACACCACCGCGATCACGGTCCGGCCGATGACCAGTCCGGCACGACGCGAGTCCACCACGGGACCAGGCTAGCCGGACCGGTCCGGCCGGCGCTCAGTTGACGCAGCGCAGGCCGTTCGCGGTGATCGGTCCGGTGGTCGTGGGGGCGGGGGGCGCCGGTGGTGCTGTGGTGTTGGTCACTACTGGTGATCCGCCGTCGTAGTTGGGCGTGCCGGGGGTGGGCGGCGCCGGGTTCACCAGGCCCTTCACGAACGAGGTGATCGCGGCGGGGTCGTTCAGGGTCACGTCGGCCCCGTTGATCAGTACGTTGTTGCCCATCGGGATCGTGGCGAACTGGATCGCGCCGCTGGTCAGGCCCTGCATCTGCAGTGCGAAACCGGTGATGTCCCAACCCGAGCTGAGCGTGATCGAGTTCTGCACGGCGTTGATCAACGCGCTGACCTTCGACGGGCTGGTGAGCGTGCCGGCGGACAGCATCTTGGCCGCGAGCCCACTGAGGAACACCTGCTGCCGCACGATCCGGTCCAGGTCGCCCGCTGGCAGCCCGTGGCGCTGCCGCACGAAGTTCAGCGCCTGCACGCCGGAGATGGTCTGCACGCCGGCCGGGAACGACGCGCCGGTGTAGTCGTCGTGGGTCGCGGCCTTCAGGCACACCTGAATACCGCCGACCGCCAGCGACATCTGGTAGAAGCCGGCCAGGTTGATCTCGGCGTACCGGTTGATCGTGACGGTGTTGCCGATCAGCTGCTCGATGGTGGCGATCAGGTTCTGCCGGCCTGCCGTGTCGGCCTGCTGCTCGATCTGGACCGGGTCCGTCACGCCCTGGCCGCGCAGCCGGCTCGCCGCCGCGTTGTGCCCGTAGGCGAACGCCGCGTTCAGGCGGTCCTTGCCGAAGCCGCCCGCGATCTGGACGTAGGCGTCGCGCGGGAAGGAGATCGCGGTGGCCTGCTGCCCGCCGGCCGGAATGTGCACCAGGATCATCGTGTCGGTGTTCAGCTCGCCGGTGTTCGGCCCGGCGTTCAGCATGGCCAGTTCGTTGGCGGGCAGCGGGTTGCCGTGCGGATCGGTGCGGCTGTCCAGGCCGACGAGCAGGATGTTGACGTCACTCGTCAGTGGTGGCACGGTCGGCGCGGTGTTACCGCCGGTAGGCGCAATCTTGTTGTTGCTGAATACATCCGTTCGGGCGATGCCGCGGTCCAGGTTGTGCACCACGGTCCAGTTGTAGCCGGTCACGGCAAGGACGCCGACCGCGGCCAACGCGACCACGGACCTACCGAAGCCGGACAACACCCGTACCCCGGTCGACGGCCTGCGCGGCGGCGCCAGCAGCGTGCTGCCGGCGGATTCCGCTGTGCCGTCCGGCCCGATCTCCGCGTCCAACCCCGTCCTCCCGCGCTCCCCGGAAAGCCCTCTCCATCCTTAATACGCGCAGGCGGCCCGGACCGTTGCCACGAACATGGCACAATCCTGTTCCCTGACCGTCGGCCGGAGGCTTCCTGTGGGTGAAATCACCGAACTCGCGTTGCTGGTTCCCGGTGGGCGTGGCCAACTCGGCACCGACCTGGCCGCACTGGGTGCCCACGCCGGCACGGTGCGTGCGCCCGGCTCCGCCGACCTGGACATCACCAGCGACGCGGCGGTCCGCACCGCGATCACCAACCTCGTCGACGACGCCCGGATCGCAGGCCGGCACCCGGTCGTCGTCAACGCGGCGGCCTACACCGCGGTGGACGCCGCCGAGACCGACGAGGCGACCGCGCACCTGGTCAACGCGCACGGTCCGGCCGTGCTGGCCAGGGCGTGCGCCGCGGCAGGCGTCCCGCTGATCCACGTGTCCACCGACTACGTCTTCGCGGGCGACGCCGACCGCCCCTACCAGCCGGACGACCCGACCGACCCCCGTTCGGTCTACGGCCACACCAAACTGGCGGGCGAACAGGCCGTGCTGTCCGCGACCGACGACGCCTGGATCGTCCGCACGGCGTGGGTCTACGGCGCGACCGGCGGCAACTTCGTCAAGACCATCGCGAAACTCGAAGGCCAGCGCCCTGAGCTGTCCGTTGTGGACGATCAACGCGGCTCGCCGACCTGGTCGGCCGACCTGGCCGCGGGCCTGCTGGACCTCGCCACCGCGATCGCCGAGGGCCGGGCGCCGGCAAGCCGGGTGCTGCACCGCACCGGCGGCGGCGAGACCACGTGGTTCGGCCTGGCCAGGGCGGTGTTCGAGGAGTTGGGTGCCGATCCGGCGCGGGTCCACCCGTGTACGACGGCGGACTTCCCCCGTCCGGCGCCCCGGCCTGCCTACTCCGTGCTGTCCGACGAGGCGTGGCTGGCCGCCGGGCTGGTGCCGGCGGTGCCGTGGCGGCCCGCGTTGGCGACATTCTTTGCCGAGCATGGCGCGTCGTTGCGAACGCGGGACAGCGGGTAGGCGGATCGACAAGAATGCGGTCGTGGGTCTTGACGAGTTAGCACTGGATGCGGCCACCATTCCCGACCTGGTCCGGCGGTTCGAGGCGGGCACCCTCACCTCCGTCGAGCTGACCGAGGCGTACCTGGAGCGGATTCGCACGGTCGACCCGAAACTGCGGTCGGTGTTGTTCGTCGACCCGAGCGCGCTCGTCCAGGCCGCGGTCAGCGACCGGCGCCGGGCCGAGGGTCGGTCGCTCGGCCTGCTGGACGGGATTCCCGTGCTGCTCAAGGACAACATCGACACCCACGACCTGCCGACGACCGCAGGGTCGCGCGCGCTGCTGGTGGCGCCCGCCTGGTCGGACGCGTGGCTGGTCCGTCGACTGCGCGCGGCGGGCGCGGTGCTGCTGGGCAAGACGAACCTGTCCGAATGGGCGAACTTCCGGTCGACGCACTCGACCTCCGGCTGGTCGGCACTGGGCGGCCAGACGGTCAATCCACATGTGCTGGACCGGAATCCGAGCGGCTCGTCGTCCGGCTCCGCAGTCGCGGTGGCCGCGTCGCTGGCCCAGGTGGCCATCGGCACCGAGACCGACGGCTCGATCGTCGGGCCGGGCGGCGCCTGCGGGGTGGCCGGCTGCAAGCCCACGCTCGGGCTGGTCAGCCGGACCGGCGTGGTGCCGATCTCGGCGGAACAGGACACCCCGGGGCCGATGGCGCGGCACGTGATCGACCTCGCGATCACGTTGGCGGCCCTGCGCGGTACCGATCCGGACGATCCGGCCACCGTGGGCTACCCGGACGGGGTGACCGACTACGTCGCGGCACTGGATCCGGATGTGCTGCGCGGCGCCCGGATCGGCGTGTGGCGAATCCCGGGCCAGGCGGCCGGCGTCGACCTCGTGCTGGAGTCCACAGTAGACACACTGGTCGCGGCGGGCGCGACCGTGGTGCCGGTGGAACTGCCGCACCAGGAGGAACTGGGCGCGGCGGAACTCCCGTCGATGTGGGCGGAGTTCCACCACGGCCTCGAACGCTACCTGGCCACCCGCCCCGGCGCGCCGCGCGGCATGACCGAACTGATCGAGTTCAACCGGGCCGATCCGGTCGAACTGTCCCGCTTCGGCCAGGACCACTTCGAGGCGGCGGCCGCCGCGCCACCACTGACCGACCCGGAGTACCGACGCCTGCGCGCGCAAGCCACCGACCTGGCCCGACGCTCGATCGACGAGCCGATGGCCGCCGAGTGGCTGGACGCCATCGTCGCGCCGAGCAACGGACCGGCCTGGCTGATCGACTACGACAACGGCGACAAGGACGAGATCGCCTCGTCCAGCCCGGCCGCCGTGGCCGGCTATCCGACGGTCACCGTGCCGGCGGGCTTCGACGGGCCCCTGCCGATCGGGATGTCGTTCCTGGCCGGCCGTTACGCGGACGCGCGGGTATTGTCGTTGGCAGCCGCGTTCGAGCGCGCCGCCGACGCGCGCCGCCCGCCGGGCTACCTGCCGACATCATGATCACTCGATCAGGTGATCATCACCGAAGTCGGGATCAAATCACCCGGTCCCGTTCGTTAAGCGAAGCAGAACAGTCCCCACGCGCGACCAACCGCCGCGCCCGCGACCCCGGAACGGAGATGCCCACGACCCGAACGCCGCGAGAACGAGGCCCCGGCACGACCGGAGATCCGGAGACGCGACGATCCCGGCACGACCCGAGACGTCCTCGATCCGAGCACGGCCGTACTACCTGCAGCCGCTGACCGGCGTGCGCGGGCAACTGCCGGTGCGGAGCCTCACCTGGCCGCGCGCTGGTACGCCGCCACCGTGGCCTCGGCGCAGCGCCGCCAGGTGAAGCCGGCCGCGTGCGCCCGCCGGGCCGCCAGCACTGCGGGCGGTGGTGGCTCGGCCAGGGCCGTGGTCAGGGCGTCGGCCAGCGCGTCGACGTCGCCGTAGGGCACCAGGGTGGCCTGGCCGCCGGCCACCTCGCGCAGCGCGGGCACGTCGGAGCAGACCACGGGCACGTTGCAGGCCAACGCTTCCAGCACCGGCAGGCCGAAACCCTCGTCCCGGGACGGCAGCACGACCGTTGCCGCGCCGGCGACCACCCGGTAGAGGTCGACGTCGGCCAGGTAGCCGGTGCGGATCACTCGACCGTCCACACCGGACCTCGACGGTCCGGTTACCACGAGCGGCGGCAGTTCCGGTACGGACGCGTGTGCCTTGAACATCGCGTCCATGCCTTTGCGGGGGCCTTCCGCGCCGACGAAGAGCAGGTACTGCGACGGCAGGCCCAGTCGCGCGCGCAGTTCGTCGTCCGGTGGGCGGGCGGTGAACCAGGCCGGATCCACGCCGAGCGGTGTCACCATCACCCGTTCGCTCGGCACGCCGAGCCGTTCCACCACGGCCGTGGCGACCGCCCTGGTCGGCGTGCACACCACGCGGGCCCTGGCCGCCGAGACGTGCACCAGTTCGGGCAGTTCGCGGTCGCTGGGCGGTAGCTCGCCGGGTGCGTCCAGGAATGCCAGGTCGTGGATGGTCAGCACGCCGCCGGCTCGTGCGGCTACCGGGAGCACGAAGTTGGTGCCGTGCACCACATCCGAGAAACCGGCGATCAGCTCGATCGGCGGGAACGACCCGCGCAGCCACAGCCGGCGCAGCAGCCGGGCCGAACACGGCAGCCCGCGCGCCAACACCCCGTGCGGCAGCACCGATCGCAACGCGCGCCAGCCGCGCAGGGTGAGCGCGACCGCCCGGATGTCAACGCCCGACATGGACGCGAGTTCCTCGGCCAGCGCGGCGGTGTAACGGCCGACGCCGGTCCGTCGGCCCAGCAGCGGGGTGCCGTCGATCAGCACCCGGAGGCGGTTACGTGCCATCGGGACGTCCACCGGCCAGTCGGCGCAGGCGGCCCACCGCGCGGCGGGCCAGTTCCGTGGGGCCGCCCGCGTCCAGGTATTCCTTGACCAGGGCCATATCCCGGCGCAGCACACCGCTCGCGCGCAGCGGTTCGTTGCGCACCAACGGGCCCGTGCCGGGCAGGCGGTCGGCGGCCGGATGTGGCGAGCGGCAGTACGCCGCCAGCGGCGCGAGCACCTGCTCCCAGCCGAACCGCTCGCGCACCACGGCGATCCGCTCCCGGCAGGCGGCCGCGAACCCGTCGTCGTACAGCACCCGCTCGAGAGCGGCGGCCAGCGCCTGCTGGTCGCCCGGCGGCACCACGACGCCGAGCCGTTCGGTCCGGACCAGCTCGGCGAACGAGTCGCCGTCCGTGGTCACGATCGGCAGGTTGGCCCACAGGTAGTCCAACACCCTGGTGCGGAACGCGAACATGGTCTCCACGTGCTCGAAATGCGTTGTCACACCGCAGTCGGCGTCCAGCAGCCAGTTCTGCCGGTCCGCGTACGGCACCCAGCCGTCGTTGAAGAACACGTGCCGGCCGGTCAGGTCCAGCTGGTCGGCCAGCGACATCGTGCGTGCGCCGATGTCCATCTCGGGTACTTCGGGATTGGGGTGCTTCATGCCCAGGAACACCAGCCGCAGGTCCTGGCGTTGGGCAGCCAGCTCGCCGACGGCCCTGATCAGCGTCAACGGGTCGAACCAGCTGTAGACGCCGCCTGCCCACAACACGACCCGGTCGGCCTCGCCGATGCCGGCCAGCGTGCCGCGCGGGCCGGGGCCGGTGCGGGCCGGCGGCTTGGCGGGCAGGCCGAAGGGGACCACCGCGAGCAGCGAGTCCGCGGTCGGGTCGGCGTCGTAGAGCTGCGGGGTCAGCCGGCCCAGCGCGGCGAGGTGACCCAGCCAGAAGTGGCGCTGGCGGTCGGACGCGCACAGGAAGAAGTCACCGCGGCGCAGTTGCGTGTTGAGCACCTTCGTGACGCCGATCAGGTCCTTGGCACGCTGCTCGTCGGTGTCCTGCTTGCCCTGCTCCAGCAGTTCCAGGTGCATCGGGTCGTAGATGTCGCAGACCACGAGCTTGGTCGAGTCGGCCCGTTTCAGCTCCGGGACCAGCTCCAGCACGTGACCCTGCACTATCACCACGTCGGCCCACGCCACGTGTGGCGGCAGCTCGGCTCGTTTCGCCGTGACCACGCCGAACGGCGCGGCCAGTGGCTCCCCGCGGGGGTTCATGCTGACCAGCCGCACCTCGTGCTCGCCTGCGAGCACGTCGGCCATGTTCCAGGCCCGGATCGCCGGGCCCGCCATGCGCGCGGTGATCGCGTCGCCGGTGATGATCAGCACGCGGCGCGGGCGACCGAAGACCTCGTCGATGCCGAAGACCCTGACCAGCAGGTCGTGCGCGGCCAGGTAGCGCGGCAGCGGATAGGCGGGCTCGATCGCCTTGCGCATCAACGGCAGCAGGTCGGCGTCGGTGCGCACCCGGGCGGCCTGCTCCACCTTGCGCGCCTCGGCCAGTTCGCCCAGCAGTTCCACGAACTGGTCCACGGCCAGTACGCCGGCCAGGGTGGTTCTGGGGATGGTGACCTCGGTCGGTTCGACGTCGACCCGCCGGCCGATCTCCAGTTGTTTCGCGTCGATGTCGCCGCGTGCGGTCGCCCTGCGGACCGCCAGTGCCAGTGCCGCGGGTAGGACCTTGGCCAGGGTTTCGTCGGAGAGGTTCTTGTAGAGGGTGGCCAAGGCGTTGCGTTCCAACAGGAACAGCTCGCGCGCCTGGTCCTTGCCGTCTACTTCGGACATCGAGGCGTGGTGGCGGTGGTAGGCGATGGAGGCCGGCTGGTAGCGGACTCGCCAGCCGCGCAGGTTCAGCCGCCAGCCAAGGTCCACGTCCTCGTAGAACATGAAGAATCGCTCGTCGAAGCCGCCGAGCGAATCGAAGACGTCCTTTCGGACGAACATCGCGGATCCCGTTGCGAACAGGACGTCGCGTGGTGTGTCGATTCTGTCGGCGTCCAGTTCGGACAGTGGGCGGCCGGCATCCGGCTTGTAGCCCATGCCGAACCAGGTCAGGCCGGCGTCGGCGAAGTCGACCCGCTCGCCCGTCCAGTCCAGGACCTTGCTGGCCACGGCCGCCACGGTCGGGTCGGCGCGCAGGACCGCGACGGCGGCCTGTGCCCAGTTCTGGTCGGGTCGGGCATCGTTGTTCAGCAGCGCCAGCACCTCGCCGGTGGCGTGCCGGGCACCCAGGTTGCAGCCGCCCGCGAAGCCCAGGTTCGTCGGCGACTCGACCAGCGTGACGCCGGGCACCGCGGCCCGGATCAGCCGCGCGCTGTCGTCACCGGAGCCGTTCTCGACGCACACCACCTGGAGCCGGTCGGCAGGATAGTCCAGGTCGTTCCGGAGCGCCGTCAGACAGGTGATCGTGTCCCGCGCACCGCGGTAGTTCACCACGATCACCGAGACCGTCGGCAGCATCCGAACCCCTTTCCGACCGACTGTTGCCCGCCTACCCTGCCCTATCACCGGCCCGCCCACGTCAGCCAGATGACTTTTCGGCGGACCGTCGCGCGCAGGCCGATCCGCCACCGGGCCAACAGCGTCGTCGGCAGCCGGAGGATCACCTCAGTCAACACCAGCAGGCGCAGCCCGGCGGTGAAGTTCAGCGCGTCCGGCCTCGGGCGGAACGGCAATACCATCGTTAGCGCTACGAACCGGGCGAGCTGATGGATTGCGACCGCGGCCGGCGCGCAGCGGAGCAGCATCAAAAGGCGGTTGCGTTCGTTCCAGCGGTGGAAGGGGAACGAACCCGGCCTGCTGCTCGCGCCGTGCCGGTGGACGGCGGTGGCCTTCGGCACGGTGTGCACCTGCCAGCCGCTCAGGCGCAGCCGCCACGCGGTGTCGGTGTCTTCGTAATAGCAGAAGAAGCCGGCCGGTACGCCACCGACGGCGCGCAGGGCATCGGTGCGCAGCAGGGCCGCGCCGCCGCAGCAACCGAACACTCCTGGTGTCGGTGCGTCGGCGTCCCGGCCGTGGCCATCGTCGGTCAGCCGGACTCCCGCCGACGTGACGTGCCCGTCCCGGTCAGTCAGGACGGCGCCAGCGGCACCACAGCCGGG
>DASXXM010000176.1:0-8653 GCA_036503065.1 Pseudonocardiaceae bacterium
CTCGGTCGGTCGGCATGGTGAGCAATCGCGGTTTGTGCCGCGCGCACGGCTGGCGGCGGGAGGTGGGCTGTGCGCGGCCCGGCACGTCATGACCGCGCCGGAGGTCGCTGCCGAAGTGTCGTGGCGGCGTCGGTTGGTGGCTCGGCACGACATGCGGCTGGTGCCGGCGGCTGCCACCGTCTGGCTGGCCACCCTGCTCGGCATCGGTTGCGGCTGGGTGTGGACCGTGGTGTGCGGGGTTGGCCTCGCGATCATCGCGGCTCGTGCCGTGCGGGGCCGGCGTGGGGCGATTCGGGTCGCTGCGCTGGGTGTGTTGGTGTGCGGGCTGATCACCGCGGGCTGGACCGGTTACCGGCTGCAGCACCAGGCAGCCGACCCGCTCGTCGGGCTGGCTCGCCGGGGCGAATCAGTGCGGTTGCGGATCGAGCTGACCGATCTGCCCAAGCCGATCGTGTCGGCCGGGTTCGCCGGGCGGCCGGGTGGCGTGCGGTCGGTGCTCATTCCGGCCGATGCCGTCGCCGTTGCGGTACACGGCCGGACCGAGGCGGTCGATGGCCAGGTGCTGCTGATCGCACCGGTCAAGGGCTGGGGCGGTCTGCTCCGCGGCCAACAGGTGGACGCGTCGGGGCAGCTGAGCCCGCCGCTGCCAGCCGACAACGCGACGGCCGCCGTCCTCCGAGTCCTTGGCGCACCGCGGAACGCGAGCCCACCGTCCCAGGTCCAACGTGCCGCCGAGTCGCTGCGGCACGGCCTCCGAACCGCGGCCGCGGGCCTGCCCGACGACGACCGCGGCCTGCTGCCGGCCATCGTGGTCGCCGACCGCGGTGGGGTCCGGCAACCCGTGTTGGACGACTTCCGTCGATCCGGCATGGCCTACCTGATGGCCGTGGGCGGACTGCACTTCATGGTGGTCTGTGGCGCGGTGTTGTGGCTGCTCCGTCGGATCGGCGTCGGCCCGCGCACGTCCGCCGCCATCGCCGGGCTTGTCCTGGTCGGTTTCGCTACGGTCGCCGGCTGGCAGCCCAACGTGTTGCGTGCCGGGCTGATGGTCGGTGTCGGCCTGCTCGCCATGGCGACCGGACGAGTCAGATCGGCCTGTTCGGCGCTGGCCGCCACGGTCGTCGTCCTCGTCCTGTGGCGGCCGGACTTCGCCTGTGATCTCGGGTTCGGGCTGTCCGTATTGGCCACGGCCGCCATGGTGCTGCTCGCGCGACCGACCGCGCAGGCCCTGGAACGTCGCGGGGTGCCGGCCGGCATCGCCGAACTCGCCGCTGTCGCACTGGTCGCCCAGTTGGCCACGGCACCGCTGATCGCCGCTGCCTACGGCCAACTCAGCCTGCCGGCCGTCGCGGCGAACATCCTGGTGGAACCGGCTTTCGTGCCGGCGATGCTGGTCGGCGTCCTGGCCATGGCCATCGCCCCGCTCTGGCCGTGGCTGGCCGCGATGATCGCTCACCTCGCGGTGCCGGAGACCGCGTGGCTCCTGGCCGTCGCGCATCACACGGCGCAACTGCCGGCCACCGCGATCAGTTGGCCGACCGGGTGGTGGGGCGGCCTGGCGCTGGCGGCCGTCCTCGTCGTTGTCGTGGTGGCGCTGTGCTTCCGGCGGCTGCGGATTCTGTTGGCGGTGGCCGTCGTGGTGCTGTTCCTCGTGGTGGTGCCGGCCGGGCTGATCGCGCCGGGCTGGCCACCGGACCGGTGGGCGATGGTCGACTGCGACGTGGGCCAGGGCGACGGCGAAGTGCTGTCCACCGGTCAACCCGGCCGGGCCGTCGTGGTCGACACCGGGCCGGACGAGGTCGCCATCGACGAATGCCTCGACCGGCTGAACGTCGACCGGATCCCGCTGGTGGTGCTGAGCCATCTGCACGCCGACCACGTCGGCGGCCTGGCCGCCGTGCTGCGTGGCCGGGCGGTCGGCGCGGTCGCGGTCGGCCCGTCCCGGGTGCCGGCCTGGGCGTGGACACAGGTGCAGCGCGAGACGGCGGCCGCGCGTGTCCCGGTGGTGGAACTGTCGGTCGGCCAACGGTTGAGCTGGCCGGGCCTGACACTGGACGTGCTCGGGCCCGCACCGGCCGAATCGTGGCCGGGCGGCGACGACCCGTCCGGCACCGTGGTGAACAACAGCTCGCTGGTACTCCGGGCGACCACGTCCGTGGGCCGCATCCTGCTCACCGGCGACGTGGAACTGGCCGCACAGGCCGATCTGCTGGAGTCCGGAGTGGACCTGAGCGCCCCGGTGCTGAAGATTCCCCATCATGGCAGCCGATACTCCGCGCCCGAGTTCCTGGACGCGGTGCACGCCCGGCTGGCGGTCGCGAGCGTCGGTGCCGGCAACCCGTACGGCCACCCGAGCCCGCTCACCCTGAACCGCCTGACCGCCGACGGCGCGCTCGTGCTCCGCACCGACCACGACGGCGACGTGGCGATCGTCCCCGGCCCGAACGGTGGTCCAGCAGTCGTGCGCCGAGGTGACGCACGGGCACCACCGCACGGCAAAACGCCCCGGCCGGCCCTCACCGGTGGCGGCTGACCACCGGGAGAGCCGGCCGGGGAGTGCTGGACCTCAGCAGACCAACAGCAGGAGAGGCAGGACCGGGCCAAACCAACTACCCGGCCGAGGGCCTCGTGCTCGGCGGCACAAGGAGGCTGGACAGGGCCAACCAACGACAGGGCGAGGCCTAGCGCACGGTGCTGTTAGGTGGCACAAGGAGGCTGGACAGGGCCAACCAACTACCGACCGAGGGCCTTGCGCACGGTGCTGTTCGGTGGCACAAGGAGGCCGGACTGGGCTGACCGACTACAGGCCGAGGGCCTTGCGCACGGCGGCGCTGTTCGGCGGCACGGTGGCCTTCGGGCCGATCCGGTCCTGGACCGCGTCCAGGGTCTTCAAGCCGTCGCCGGTGATCAGCAGGACGGTGTCCGCGTCCGGGTCCAGCTTGCCGGCCTCGACCAGCTTCTTCGCGGTGGCCACGGTCACGCCACCCGCGGTTTCCGCGAAGATGCCTTCGGTCCTGGCCAGCAGCCGGATGCCCTCGACCACCTCGTCGTCGCTCACGTCCTCGACCGCGCCGCCGGTGCGCCGCACGGTGTCCAGCACGTACGGCCCGTCGGCAGGAGCGCCGATGGCCAGCGAGCGGACGATGGTGTCCGGCCGGACCGGGGCCACCACGTCCAAGCCGGCCTTGTACGCCTTGGCGACCGGCGAGCAGCCGGTGGCCTGCGCGCCGAACACCCGGTACGGCGTCGGCTCGACGAGACCCAGTTCGCCCAGCTCACGGAAACCCTTGTCCACCTTGGTCAACTGCGCACCGGAGGCAACCGGCACCACGATCTGATCCGGCAGCCGCCAGCCCAACTGCTCGGCCACCTCGTAGCCGAGGGTCTTGGAACCCTCGGCGTAGTACGGCCGCACGTTCACGTTCACGAAGGCCCAGTCGTCGTGGTCCGCGGCCAGTTCGGTGGCCAGCCGGTTCACGTCGTCGTAGTTGCCGTCCACCGCGATCAGTTCGCCGTCGTACACGGCCGTGGTGAGCACTTTCGCCCGTTCCAGCGACGACGGGATCAGCACGACCGACCGCCAGCCGGCGCGGGCGGCGGCAGCGGCGACCGCGTTGGCCAGGTTGCCGGTGGACGGGCACGCCAGCACCCGGAAACCGAGCTCTCGGGCGGCGGCCAGCGCGACCGCGACCACCCGGTCCTTGAACGAGTGCGTCGGGTTGCCGGTGTCGTCCTTCACCCACAACCGCTTCAAGCCCAGCGCCGCGGCCAGCTTGTCCGCGCGCACCAACCGGGTGAGGCCAGGGTCGGTGTTCGGATACGACGTCACCGTGCTGGGCACCGGCAACAGGTTGCGATACCGCCAGATCGACTTCGGACCGGACTCGATGTCCTCGCGCCGCACCGACGGGAAGTCGTAGGCCACCTCGAGTGGCCCGAAACACTCGGCGCACGCGAACTCGGCGGCGAGCGGGATCTGGTGGCCGCACTCCCGGCACGACAGGGCACGGGCGGGGCCGAGGTCGAAGGTGGTCCGGACATCGGACGGGGTGTGCACAGCTGTCATCGCGAGGTCTCCTCATCTGTCCCGCAATGCGGGTCGGAATTGGCACCCTGGCCGTCCACGTCCGTAGTGCGAACGTGACGCCGGGTTGCCGGGGCTTCTTCGGGCCGATCCCTCTGCCCCTCTGGATGAGCAATATTCGGTTGTGTCCGACACGCTACGGCACGATCGCCCGATCCGGCCACCTGGCCCGCACCTTGGGATAAGGGGGCGGCCTAGGATGCAGGCGTGACCGCGCCCGGCCCCGCCGTACACCCGCTGCAACTCGTGCTGGGCGACGAGGACTTCCTGGTCGAGCGCGCGATCAGCGACCTGTTGAGAGCCGCGCGCCGGGTCGAGCCGCAGGTCGAGCACCGGCGCGCCGCGGTGAGTGAGCTCACGCCGGCCGAACTGGTCGAGTTGCTCAGCCCGTCGCTGTTCGCGGAAGCCAGGATGATCGTGCTGGCCAACGCGCAGGACGCCGGCAAGGAGATCGCCGACGCCGTCCTCGACCACGCGAGAGCGCCCGGTGAGGGCATCGTCCTGGTGGTCGCGCACACCGGCGGCGGCCGCAGCAAGGTCGCCAAGGAGCTGCCGGCCGCGCTGCGCAAGGCGGGTGCCGAGGTCACCGAGTGCGGCAAGATCACCAAGCCGGGCGACCGGGAGACGTTCATCCGTGCCGAGGTGCGTCGGACAGGGGGCAGGATCGATGCCCCCGCGATCGCCGCGCTGCTCGAAACGGTGGGCTCCGACCTGCGGGAGCTGTCGTCGGCCGCCGCCCAACTGGTCGCGGACACGGGCGGCGCGGTGGACGAGCCCGCGGTGCGTCGCTATCACACCGGCCGGGCCGAGGTCACCGGGTTCGTGGTCGCCGAGAAGGCGGTGAACGGCGACCGGTCCGGCGCGATGGAGGCGTTGCGCTGGGCGATGCAGCTTGGCGTGCCGCATGTGCTGGTGGCCGACGCTCTCGCGGACGCGGTGCGCACCGTGGCCAGGGTCGCCGCGGTCGGCCGGGCGGACCCGTTCCGGCTGGCCAGCGAGCTGGGCATGCCGCCGTGGAAGGTCAAGCGGGCGCTGGCCCAGGCGCGCGGCTGGAGCCAGGAGGGCCTCGCCGATGCCATGCAGGTGGTGGCCGGGGTGAACGCCGACGTCAAGGGCGTCGCGGCGGACCCGGACTACGCGCTGGAGCGGGCCGTGCTGCGGATCGTCGCTGCGACCGGCAAACGCCGCTGACCAGGAGGTCAGCCAGGGCGTTAACAACGTCGTGACACTTGAGTAGTGCAATTTCCCGCTGGTGTGGGCGACGATGTCGGTCATGAGCCGATCAACGGCGCTCACGCCGTCCACCGTGGGGCGGCAGTTGCGACACACGAACGGGTCCGGCCCGTCGGGTGCGCCGTTCGACGACTACCTGGATCCGGACGGTCCCTACGCCGCCGCCTACGACGAGATGTTCGCCGTCGACGGCACGGTCCGCTCGTGCTACCGCGCGTTGCACGACTCGATCGCCGCACTGGAGTCCGCCGACCTGACCGCCCGGTCCGCGGCCATCGACCGGGCACTGGCCGACCAGGGCATCACATTTTCGCTGTCGGGCAAGGAACGTCCGCTGCCGTTGGACCTGGTACCGAGGGTGATCCCGGCCGCCGAGTGGTCGAAGCTGGAACGTGGTGTGACGCAACGGGTTCGCGCGCTGGAGGCGTTTCTCGCCGACATCTACGGCGAGGCCCAGATCCTGCGTGACGGCGTCCTGCCCTACAGCCTGATCACCTCGTGCGCGCACTTCCACCGCGAGGCGGTCGGCCTGGTGCCGGCCAACGGTGTACGCATCCACGTCGCCGGCATCGACCTGATCCGCGACGGCGCCGGCAACTTCCGGGTGCTGGAGGACAACCTGCGCTCACCGTCCGGTGTGTCTTACGTGATGGCGAACCGGCAGACCATGGCCAGGGTGTTCCCGGACCTGTTCGCCCGCTACCGGGTCCGTCCGGTCGGCGACTATGCCACCCACCTGCTGCGCGCACTGCGGGCCGCCGCGCCGAACGTGGCCGAACCGACGATCGTGGTGCTCACCCCCGGCGTGCACAACGCCGCCTACTTCGAGCACTCGCTGCTGGCCAGGCAGATGGGCGTGGAACTGGTCGAGGGCCGGGACCTGATCTGCCGGGACAACGTGGTCCACATCCTCACCACCGAGGGCGAGCGGCCGGTGGACGTGATCTACCGCCGCATCGACGACGAGTTCCTCGACCCGCTGCACTTCCGGCCCGACTCGGTGCTCGGCGTCGCGGGTGTGGTCAACGCGGCGCGCGCGGGCAACCTGGTGATCGCGAACGCGGTCGGCAACGGCGTCGGCGACGACAAGCTCACCTACACCTACGTGCCGGAAATGGTGAAGTACTACCTCAACGAGAAACCACTACTGCCCAATGTGGACACATATCGGTGCTGGCTGCCCGACGAACTCGGCCACGTGCTCGCCAACCTGGACGAACTGGTGGTCAAGCCGGTCGAGGGTTCCGGCGGTTACGGCATCGTGTTCGGTCCGAACGCGACCGCGAAGGAGCTGACCTCGCTGCGCCGCAGGCTGCGGGCCAACCCGCGTGGCTGGATCGCCCAACCGGTGGTGCAGCTGTCTACCGTGCCGGCACGGGTCGGCGACCGGCTCGCGCCCCGGCACGTGGACCTGCGGCCGTTCGCGGTCAACGACGGCACCGACGTGTTCGTGCTGCCCGGCGGGCTGACCAGGGTGGCGCTGCCGGAGGGCAGCATGGTGGTGAACTCGTCGCAGGGCGGCGGTTCGAAGGACACGTGGGTGCTGGCGTCCCGTTCGTCCGACGCGGAGCCGGAACTAGCCGCGTCCCTGACCACGGGATCCATAGTGGAGGGACAGCGACCTGACCTGAGCGCAGACCACCGGCCGGAACCAACCTCGTCCCAACAGCAACAGCAACAGCAACAACAGTCGCAACAGTCGCAACAGTCGCAACAGTCGCAACAGTCGCAGATATGCTATAGCAAATCTGCTATAGCAAACAAGCAAAACATCAACGCAGTAGCAAATATCAAGTAGCAAGTAGCAAGTAGCAAATATGCTGTAGCAAAGCCGGGAGGTGACACGTGCTCGCCAGGAACGCCGAGTCGCTGTACTGGATCGGTCGCTACGTCGAGCGGGCCGACGACACCGCCCGCATCCTCGACGTGTCAGTGCACGAACTGCTGGAGGACGCCAGCGTCGATCCGGACAGCGCCAGCCGGCAACTGCTCGGCGTCCTGGGCATCGCACCGCCCGACACCGCGCCGCTGGACGTGTGGTCCCTGACCGAGTTGGTCGCCTACTCGGCCGGCAACACCGGTTCCATCGTCGGTTCGCTGACCAGTGCCCGCGAGAACACCAGGGGTGCGAGGGAAGTGGTGTCCACCGAACTCTGGCAGTCGCTGAACTCGACCTGGCGTGCGCTGCCCGACCGGCAGAACTACGCCCGCCGCGTCGGCCCGCACGCGTTCCTGGCGTTCGTCGAGGAACGCGCCGCGATGTTCGCCGGGCTCGCCGACTCCACGATGAGCCGGGACGACGGCTGGCGGTTCCTGGTGCTGGGCCGGTCGGTGGAGCGCGCGGACATGCTGTTGCGGCTGCTGCTGTCCCGGGTGCGCGACCGGACCTCATCGCCGGGCTGGATGACGGTGCTGCGGTCGGCCGGTGCGCAGGACACCTACCTGCGGACCTACCGCGGTGTGCTGGATGCACGGCGGGTGGTGCAGTTCCTGTTGCGGGACAGGCTGTTCCCGCGTTCGGTGTTCCACGCGCTGCGCCAGGCGGAATCGTGCATCGAGGAGCTCGACGAACGGGCGTCCGCGCGGCTCGGCGAGAAGTCCGAGGCGTCCCGCCTGCTCGGCCAGGCCCGCAGCGAGCTGGAGTTCCTGCGCCCTGAGGACGTGCTGGACGACCTGCCCGGCCGGCTCGGTACGCTGCAGGCCGCCATCCGGGCGGTCGGCGAGGCTGTGTCCACCCAGTACTTCCACCCGACGCCGTGGGTGGCGTGGGCGAACGCGCAGGTGCTGGCATGACGTGGCAGGTGCGCGTCGTGCACAGCACCGGCTACCGGTACCCGTCGAAGGTTTCCCAGTCGTTCAACGAGGTCCGGCTCACGCCGCGCGCCGACCGGCGCCAGGTGGTGCTGTTCTCCCGGATCGAGACCACACCGGCCAGCCGCCTCTACCGCTACACCGACTACTGGGGCACGTCGGTCACGTCCTTCGACCTGCACGCGCCGCACGCCGAGCTCAAGGTCGTCGCGTCCTCTGTCGTGGACACCGCTGACGAGACCCCGGCCCCACATGACGTCACCTGGCGGGACCTGGTCGCCGGTACCGTGCTGGACCGCTACGCCGAATGCCTGGTACCCACCAGCTACACCCCGCGAGACCGCGAGTTGGCCGCGATGAGCCGCCAGTTGCGCCGCGGCCACGACCCGGCCGACGCGGTGCTCGCCGCGGCCACGTGGGTGCACGAGCAGCTGACCTACCAGCCCGGCAGCACCGGAGTGCACAGCTCGGCCAGCGACGCGTGGCACGCCAAGGAGGGCGTCTGCCAGGACTACGCCCACGTCA
>DASXXM010000177.1:0-7422 GCA_036503065.1 Pseudonocardiaceae bacterium
ATTTGCTATAGCAGGTTTGCTATAGCAGACCCCTGGTCAAGAACACGCGGGACGTGCCGGGAGGATCGCACGGCGCCTCGCCGAACACGTGCCAGCCACGCCGCTGGTAGAACTCGGGCGCCTGGAACTGATGGTGTAGACCACAGCGGATCGGCAGCCGCGCCGGCCTCGTCCTCGGCCTGCCGCAGGATCTCGCTGCCGATCCCGAAGCCGCGCAGTTCCGCTGGCAGACAGCACAAGTCCACGAACAACAACCCCAGCGACGTGCGACCGGTCAGGCCACCGACGACCGTTTCGTCTCCGGGTCCGTGACGAGCACGGTGAGCGGACGATGGTCGTCGACTCCGGTCCGCGCAGTGTTGAACTCGCCGAGCCCAGCCGAGATCAACTCGACGGCCACCATATCGGGCGCGTCCGTAACGACAACTCGCGGCGCATGCGTGGTCCCGTCAGCCATGGCGCCGACGGCAGTGGCGGGGTCCGACATCGTCTCAGTGGTTGCCGTTCAGCAGTTTGGTGAGGTCGGTGGTCTGGTTGGCCGGTGGTGCCGTGATGTCGACCGGGACGCCGAAGTCGGACAGGGTCGCGGTGAAGTCGAACGAGATGTTGCCGTTCGGGGTGGTGGTCGGGGGTGTGCTGGTGGCCGCGCCGGTCAGGGTTTCCCGCATGGCGATCTTGCGTAGGCGGCCTTCGCCGTCGAGCCAGACCTGGGCCGGAATGGTGTGGGTGCCCAGTTGTTGCTCCAGCACGTGGACGGCGTTCTGTGCCTGGGTGTTCTGGCCCTCGGCCGCCTTGTCCAGGTCGATCAGCACCGTGTAGTGCGTGGTTGGTGTGCCGTCAACGGTTTCCGGGCCGATCGTGTCGACCTGGTCGCCCGCGCCTCGCAGGAAACCGAGGATGGTGGACGGGTCGGTGGGAACGTCGGCGATCAGGGGTTGCAGGTTGCCGCCCTGGCCGGACAGTGTGTTCACGTCCAGCGCGAGCCACGGCTTGCCACCGGACAGCCCGGACACCAGCGCGCCGGGTAGGCGTTCGTACAGGACGCCGTCGACGAACCTGGTTTCGCCGGTGCCCTGGTTGCCGGGCAGGGTTTCGGTCAGGTCGACGGTCTGGCCTGCGAAGCCGATGACGCCGGTCGCGGTGATCGGCAGGCTTGCCCGGCCGACGCCGACCTGGGTGGCTGTCGCGATCCTGGCGCTGCCGGCCGCTGTCGTCTTCCCCAATGCCGCCGCCACGGCCCGGCCGTCCGACGGGCTGCCGGTGGCCGGGGCGGACGAGGGCGGCGCCGATGAGGGCGCCGAGTTGCCTGCCGCCACGCCGCCCGGCTGACAGGCGGCCATCCCGAGCCCGGCTGCCGCGAGCGTCGCACCGGCGGCGATCCTCGTCACTCGTCGCATGGTTCCTTCCCTTCGTTCTCCGCGCCGGGCACATCGCCCTGCGCATACCGAAGGGGTCCCCGCCGACGCCGGGATCCGCACATCCAAGTGACGGTCGTCACGCTGTTAATACGAACGGGTGGTTGTTTGCGTGTCGGGGTTTGCGGGACGAGCGGCGAGGACATAACACGTGCGGATTTGCGTCCCGGAGCGACTACCGAGAGGTAACCGCCATGTACCCAGCGCGTTCACTACGGCAGCGCGAGCTTCGCCGGCCGGTTTTCGCCGCCGTGTCGCCACCGGGACACGAACTCGACAGCCTCGTCGTGACCTTCCTGGCGACCGACGACGAGTTCGCGGCCGGCGGCCCGAGCTTCCTCAGCGGCCGGCACGTCGGCCCGTTACCGGCGGACGGTCAGGCACTGATCCACCTGGACGGTTCGTCGTTGCGGTGGGTGAACGTCGACGACATCGTGGACGTCACAGTGGTCGGCCGGCATTAGGACCGCCGAGTCCGGGCATCCACCGGGTATGGATACGACTGATCTGCCGACCGTCCACGACCTGGACGGCCTCGTCGACCTCGTACGCGAGTTCGGCGACGGCCACGATCTGTACGTCCGCTGGTCCACCGGACCGGCCGACGACCTGCGGCACGACCGTGTTTCGGCCACCCCGCTGCGGATCGAGCCGTGGTGGGGCAGCAGGTCGCCACGGTTGTGGCTGGCGAGGCGGCTGTTCGACTACCGGCACCTGAAGGATCTGCGCGGCCCCGGTGTGCGGGCGTGGGTGCTGGCCGGCGATGAGGTCGGGCGCGGTCCGGACAACGAGCCGCTCGTGGCCTGCCATCGGCCGTTGGCCTGGATCGGGGACGCGGTACTGGCCGAGAGTGCGCAGGTCGTGATCCGGCAACGGGCCGGCGCGGGCGGTAGTCAGGTCAGGTAACCAGCACCGTAACCAGGCAGGTGTCGTCCGACCGGTTGGCCGGAATGTGGTCGAGCAGGCGATTCGCGTAACTGTCGATGTTCTCGTCGACGTGTTTCGCGCTGGCCAGCAAGCGGTCCAAGCCGTGATCCAGGTTCTCGCCACGCCGTTCGACGAGGCCGTCGGTGAACAACGCGAGCACGTCACCGGGACGCAACTCGGCGGTGCTGTCCACGTAGTGGGCATCGGAGATCACCCCGAGCAACGGACCTTCCGGCAACGGCAGGAGTTCCGCGACGCCGTCGCGGACCAGCATCGGCGGCAGGTGTCCGGCCCGCGCCCAGCGCAACGTGCCGGAGCCGGGGTCGTAGTGGGCGCAGACGACCGTGCCGATGACCGGTTCCGGCAGCGCGTGTGCCGCGTCGTTGAGCCAGCGCAACAGTTCCGCGGGCGACCTGCCGGTCATGGCAAGGCCGCGCAACGCATTGCGCATGCTGATCATGCCGGTGACCACCTCGATGCCGTGGCCGGCGATGTCGCCCACCACGAGCAGTGCCTGACCGGACGGCAGTGCCAGCGCGTCGTACCAGTCGCCGCCGACCAGGTGCTGGTTGCCGGCCGGCCGGTAGCGGACGACGACCTGCAGGCCGGGCAGCGCGATCGGTGGCGGCGCGGGCGCGATGATGGCGTGCTGCAACCGGATCGCCAACTGCTGTTGCTCGTCGACCAGCCGTTCGACGTCGGTCAGCTGGTCCTGCGCCGCGGACAGCGCGAACTGGTCGTGGCCGCTGACGTCCTGTACCGCGCCGCGCACGGCCAGCACGGAGCCGGCGCTGTCGGTGACGGGTTGGCCGATCGCACGCACCCGCCGCGCGCCGGTGCCCGTTGCCACGCTGAACTCCGCGGTCGCCTGCCGCCCGCCGGTGAGCAGCGTGGCGATGAACCTGTCCAGCGCGGGCTGGTCTTCGTGGCTGGCCAGGGAATGCCATTCGCGCAGGGTGACCGGGCTCGGCGCGGCCAGCAGTTCGAACATCTGGGCCGTCCACTCGGTGCGACCGGTGACCAGGTGCTCCGACCAGCCGCCGGTCCGGCCGATGCGCAGCGCGTGGTCGGCCAGGTCGGCCTGGTCGTGCCGCCGCCAGCTCATGGCCACACCGTCCGACAACGGCACGGCCCGGACGTCGATCACCGCGCCGCCCGCCGCTGCCGGCACGATCAGCCCGTCGGCCCGGTAGGGCAGGCCGGTGACCAGCGCCTCCCGGACACGTTCGAACAGGCCACCCCGTCGGCTCATCATCGGGTAGCGCTGCAACAGCGTGCCCGTGTGCTCGGTGCGGCCGAGTACGGCACTCGCGTCCGCGGACATGTGGTCGATGGCGAAGTCGACCACCGTGCCGTGCTCGTCCCGCACGGCACTGGTCAGCACCACGTTGTCCAGCAACGCGTCCAGCAGGCCGACCAACCACGGCGGCAGGCCGGCCACCTCGGTCCTCACGGCAGGCGCCAGCGTGCCGGCGCACAGGTCCGCGAGCCCGGTGAGCCGCGCCCGCAGGCGCGTCGAGAACTCGGCGGGCGCCCGCCAGCAGACCTCCATCACCCCGAGCGACGCCCTGCGGTGCCGCAGCGGCAGCACGGCCCGCGCGCCATCGGGCCAGCGGGCCGCGGCCGGGGCGACGCCGCCGTCCGCAGGGCCGTCGGGCAACCAGATCGGCTGGTCCAGCGCCAGCGCACGACGACCGACCGTGGCCATGTCCGGCGGTTGCACGCGCCACCGGGCCGCGTCCAGCGGGCGAAACCCGTGTTGGCCGACGAGGTGCAGCAGGCCGTCCGGTTCGAGCAGCCAGAACCCGACGGCCACCGCGTCGGTGTCGCGGAGCGCGTCGGCGAACACCGCGGCCGCCAGCTCGGCACCGTCGACGGCCAAGGATGCCAACGCCTGTAGGCGCAGCGAAGGTCGCTCGACACCGTCGGCGGCCGGTCCGCCACCGACCTCGGCCGCGATGTCCAGCACGGTCAGCCCAGCCCGCTCGGCCAGGTGGGTGAGGTGGTCCGTGGCCTCGATCGGCGAACAGCCGAGCCGCTCGATCAACACGCCCTTGGCGCGTTCCAGAATCAGGGTGTGTTCGACCTGTTCCCGTGTCCGCGCCAGGTCCCGCTGCTGGCGGCTGACCACCAGGGAAAGACGCTCGAGGTCCGAATCACCTGGCCGCTGGACTGCCATCACCGGAGTGTAGGAGGAGAATGCGACCCAGGTGTTATCCCTGCCGGCCGCGCCGTGCTCTAGCTTTCTCACGAGGTCCCGAACAGGAGAACGCCATGGCCGAGAACAACAATCCGGTGCTCACCAGACGCGCCGGTGACGGGTCGCTCGACGACGGGCGGCTGCAGCAGTTGCTCCGCGGCCTCAAGGCCGTGCGCGACGGCGACTTCAGCACTCGGCTGCCGCAGGTGAACGACGTCCTGATGGACGAGATGGCCACGGTGTTCAACGGCATGGTGGACCAGCTGGCGCTGTTCACCTCCGAGGTCACCCGGGTGGCCCGCGAAGTGGGCACCGAAGGCAAGCTGGGCGGCCAGGCCGCGGTGCCCGGCGTGTCGGGCACCTGGAAGGACCTCACCGACTCGGTGAACGCGATGGCGGGCAATTTGACCGGACAGGTCCGGGACATCGCGGAGGTGGCCACCGCGGTGGCCAAGGGCGATCTGTCCCAGAAGATCACGGTCGACGTCAAGGGCGAGATGCTGGAGCTGAAGAACACCATCAACACGATGGTCGACCAGCTCTCCTCCTTCGCCGACGAAGTCACCCGCGTGGCCCGCGAGGTGGGCAGCGAGGGCAGGCTGGGCGGCCAGGCCGAGGTGCCTGGCGTCGCCGGCACCTGGCGCGACCTGACCACGTCGGTGAACTTCATGGCCGGCAACCTGACCGACCAGGTCCGCAACATCGCCCAGGTCACCACGGCCGTGGCCAAGGGCGACCTGTCCCAGAAGATCACCGTCGACGCGCGCGGCGAGATCCTGGAACTCAAGAACACCATCAACACCATGGTCGACCAGCTCTCCTCCTTCGCCGACGAAGTCACCCGCGTCGCCCGCGAAGTCGGCACCGAAGGCGCGCTGGGCGGCCAGGCCCAGGTGCCCGGTGTGGCCGGCACCTGGCGCGACCTGACCACGTCGGTGAACTTCATGGCCGGCAACCTGACCGCGCAGGTGCGGTCCATCGCGCAGGTCGCCACCGCGGTCGCCCAGGGTGACCTGACGCAGAAGATCACCGTGGACGCGCGCGGCGAAATCCTGGAACTCAAGAACACCATCAACACCATGGTCGACCAGCTCTCCTCCTTCGCCGACGAAGTCACCCGCGTCGCCCGCGAAGTCGGCACCGAGGGCAGGCTGGGTGGCCAGGCCGACGTGAAGGGCGTGTCCGGCACCTGGAAGGGCCTCACCGAGTCGGTGAACGTCATGGCCGACAACCTGACCGACCAGGTGCGGTCCATCGCCGAGGTGACCACGGCGGTCGCGCGGGGTGACCTCACGCAGAAGATCCGGGTGGACGCGCGCGGTGAGATCCTGGAGCTGAAGGACACGATCAACACGATGGTCGACCAGCTCTCCGCGTTCGCCGACGAGGTCACCCGGGTGGCCAGGGACGTGGGCACGCAGGGCAACCTGGGCGGCCAGGCCATCGTGCGCGGCGTGTCCGGCACGTGGAAGGACCTGACCGACAACGTGAACGTGATGGCGTCGAACCTGACCAGCCAGGTCCGGTCCATCGCGCAGGTGGCCACGTCGGTGGCGCAGGGCGACCTGTCGAAGAAGATCACCGTCGAGGCGCAGGGCGAGGTCGCCGCGCTGGCACAGACGATCAACACGATGGTGGACACGCTGTCCGCGTTCGCCGACGAGGTGACCAGAGTGGCCCGCGAGGTCGGCACCGAGGGCATCCTGGGTGGTCAGGCCCGGGTATCCAACGTCGCCGGCACGTGGAAGGACCTGACCGACAACGTCAACTCGATGGCGAACAACCTGACCAACCAGGTGCGCAACATCACTCAGGTGACCACCGCCGTCGCCCAGGGTGACCTGTCCAAGAAGATCGACGTGGACGCGCGCGGCGAGATCCTGGAACTGAAGACCACGATCAACACCATGGTGAACCAGCTCTCCGCGTTCGCGGCCGAGGTCACCAGGGTGGCGCGCGAGGTGGGCAGCGAGGGCAGGCTGGGCGGCCAGGCCGAGGTGGAAGGCGTCTCGGGCACCTGGAAACGGTTGACGGAGAACGTGAACGAGCTGGCCGGGAACCTGACCAGGCAGGTGCGGGCCATCGCCGAGGTGACCAGCGCCGTGGCCACCGGCGACCTGACCCGGTCCATCTCGGTCGAGGCCCAGGGCGAGGTCGCCGAACTCAAGGACAACATCAACGCGATGGTCCGGTCCCTGCGCGAGACCACGAGGGCGAACCAGGAACAGGACTGGCTCAACACCAACCTGGCCCGCGTGTCGGGTCTCATGCAGGGCCACCGGGACCTGAGCACGGTCGCGGCCCTCATCATGAACGAACTGGCCCCGCTGGTCGGCGCCTTGCACGGCACGTTCTTCCTGGCCGACGCGGGCGAGCACACCCCGACCCTGCGCATGATCGCCAGCTACGGCCACAACCACGGCGACGTGCCGTCGGAGTTCGCGCTGGGCCAGTCGCTGGTCGGACAGGTCGCGCTCACGAAGAAGCCGATCGTGGTCGACCAGACGCCGCCGGACTACGTGCGGATCTCGTCCAGTGTCGGATCGGCGGCGCCGGTCAACCTGATCGTGCTGCCGATCGTGTTCGAGGACCAGGTCGTCGGCGTGATCGAACTGGCGTCGTTCAGCCGGTTCACCGCCGTGCAGCGGGACTTCCTGGAACAGCTGATGGAGACCATCGGCGTCAACGTCAACACGATCATCGCCAACGCCCGCACCGACTCCCTGCTCACCGAGTCGCAGCGCCTGACTAGCGAGCTGCAGAACCGCTCCGGCGAACTACAGGCGCAGCAGGCCGAACTTCAGCGCTCCAACAACGAACTCGAGGAGAAGGCCGAGCTGCTGGCCAGGCAGAACAGCGATATCGAGGTGAAGAACAACG
>DASXXM010000178.1:0-4070 GCA_036503065.1 Pseudonocardiaceae bacterium
CGTGCCATGCTGGTCGGGTGACCAAGCTGTGTCTCACCCAGAACCCGGAAGCGGACGCGCTGCTGGACCGGGACCCACTGGCCCTGCTGATCGGCATGCTGCTCGACCAGCAGGTCGCCATGGAGGTCGCGTTCATCGGCCCGAAGAAGCTGGTCGACCGGCTGGGCAAGCTGGACGTGCACCAGATCGCCGAGTACGACCCGGCCGAGTTCGCCAAGATCGCCGCGACACCACCGGCAGTACACCGTTTCCCCGGCTCGATGGCCAAGCGAATCCAGGCCGTCTGCCAGTTCCTGGTAGAGCACTACGACGGCCAGGTAGAAACGCTCTGGACCCGAGACGACCCAACAGGCCCCCAAGTGCTGTCACGCCTGAAGGCCCTACCCGGATTCGGCGACCAGAAGGCCAGAATCTTCCTGGCCCTGCTGGGCAAGCAACGAGGCATCACCCCCAAAGGCTGGCGAGCCGCAGCAGGCCCCTACGGCGACCCAGGCGCCCACAGAAGCATCGCCGACGTAGTAGACCCAACATCCCTAACCAAAGTACGAGAATTCAAAAAAGCCGCAAAACAAGCCACCAAACAAAAACAAGAAGCCTGACCACACCCCCCCAGCACCAGTTGTAGCACCGACGAAGGGCTCGCCAAGCGTGCCAGTTGTAGCACCGAGGGGGGTCCGGGGGGCGAAGCCCCGCCGGCCGGGGGCCTGGGGGCTTGGCCCCCAGAGAGCATGGTGAGCACTCCCGGCGAAGCGCAAAGCGCGAGCAGGGTACGCGCAAGTGCGAGCGGACGACGGGATTCGAACCCGCGACCCTCACCTTGGCAAGGTGATGCGCTACCAGCTGCGCTACGTCCGCACAACCACGACGGAACCCGTCGCCGGTTGTCTGCCGGGAATTCTAGCTGACGTCACGCACCTCGGGCTCCGGGGTGTCGACGTTGTCGGCGACGAGCCGGTCCACTTCGGCCATCTTGGGGCCGGGCAGGCGCCACTCCCACAGCGGGCGTACCCGGGCCACCACGTCCGGGGGCAGCCAGGTGGCGATGTCGTGCCTGAGGTCCCACTCGTCGAAGACCAGTTCGTAGAAGCTGACCACCGCGGCGTTGGCCAGGAACTGGCCGGGCTGGTCAAAGCACCACCTGGCGAATCCGTAGATCCGGTGCAGGCTGTCCTCGTCCTTGGCGCGGTGCGCGTCCCACAGTTGTGGCAGCAACTCGCCGAGGAACACGTGGCAGGACCAGTCGTGCTCGATGACCGGGCGGAGCGTCGGCAGCAACTCCAGAGCTTTGCTCTTCCATTCGGCCACGCGAGCAGACAGTACCGATCGGTCCGGTCCGAGGTGGCACCGCGGGGGGCTTTGGCGCCGTCCTGTGACCAGTTCGATACAGGTCGTCACCATCGGCGTCAACTGTGCGACACAACCTTGGCCACGCGCGGGTCGGCTGTGGCATGTTGTCCAGACGGCTCGTTCGTGGAGAGGAGGTACCCGGCGGGATGACGGTGACGGGTGGGGCACATGACTCGCTTGCCGGTGCGGACGTGGCTGGGCCGGACGTCCTCGCGTTGCGTGCTGCGCATGACATCGAGCTGTTGCGGCTGGTCAGGGCCGGGTACGACGACGCGTTCGCGGAACTTTTCGCGCGCCACGCCTCGGCCGTGCGTGGTTTCGCGATGCGGTGTTGCACCGATGTCGCCGATGCGGAGGACCTGGCGGCGGAGGCGTTCTTCCGTGTCCTGCAGGCCGTGCGGCGCGGTTCGGGGCCGGACGACAACGTGCGCGCCTATCTGTTAACTGTGGTTCGCCGGTTGGCCGCCGAGTGGAGCGTGCGGCGGCGGGACGTGCCGGTCACCGACGAGGAACTGAGTCGGCAGGTCGATGCGGGCTACGTGGCCTCGGCCAGCCGGGTCGATCTCCAGTTGATCGCGCGGGCCTTCGCGACGTTGCCGCAGCGCTGGCGTGCGGTGCTGTGGCGGGTCGAGGTCGAGGGCGAGCGGCCGGCCATGGTGGCCAGGTACTTCGGGCTGAGCGCGAACGCCACCGCGGCGCTGGCCCGCCGGGCCCGTCAGGGGCTGCGGGCCGCCTACCTGCAGGCGCACCTGGCGCCCAGCGGTGGCGCCACGGGCTGCCGCGCGATCGTGGACAAGCTCGGCGGGTTCACCGCGGGCCAGGTCACCGGCGCCGAGGCCGGCCGCATCCGCGCCCATCTGGCGACCTGTTCGTCCTGCGCGTCGTTGCAGGCCGAGTTGGCCGACGTGTGTGCCGGCTTGCGGCGTTACGCCGGTTCGCTCACCGCGCCGGCCGCCGGGCTCGCGTTGGGGGCGCACCACCACGTGCTCGGCGCGACCGTGGTCAAGCTCAAGCTGGCGGCCATGGGCGCGCGGGCCAAGCTGGTGGTCGCGGCCGCGTCGATGGCCGCGGCGGGCGGGTTGGGTGTCGTGTCCGGGCCGGTCCTCGCGCACCTCAACCCGGTCACGATCAACGCGGACCGGGGGGATCCACCGCTGCTGCATGCGGTGTCCGGCACCTCCGCGCCCGCCAACGTGCCGGCGACGCACTCCAGCGGCAGTCCGTTCGACCCGACGATGCGGTCCGTGGTCCACGGCCCACAGCCGCGCCTCGCGGCGGGCAGCCCGGGGACCACCACGGTCGTCCCGTCACTGACGACCACCACGAACGCCGTCGGCGCCGGACCGGCCGGGGCGACCTCGGCGAGCGGCGGATCGACGAAATCGGTGCAGGCCCAGCAGGCGGGCGTGACCTCGACCCAGCCGACGAACTCGGTCGCGCTGGCCACCACCCCGCCGCCGACCAAGGGCTCCGGCACGTCCGCGCCGCAGAAACCGCACCAGACCGTGTGGAGCACGTCGTGGACCGCGAACGGCACGACGGTCTACGAAACCGTGTGGTCGTGGTCGGACACGGTCAACTGATCGACCCGGGGTCGACGGCAAGATCGCCGTCGGGCAGAATTAATCCGTGACCGGACACGGGGTGTAACCGCGTTCCGGCTGGTCCAGGCTTTGCGGTGACGTGATTTCACCCGGTTCGACCAGCGGTGGCGCGGTATCGTGGAGGTACGCAGTGTGACCGGTCGTGCCCGCTGCCGATGTGGCGGGCCGTGCTCCAGGAGGCCAGGAGATGACACGGCTGGTACGAGGCGCGGACGGCCGGATGTGGACCCTCCGCGGCCGGCTGGAATGGTCCCAACCGGCGACCATCGACGATTTTGAGCACGACGTGGCCAGCGGCTACACCCCGGGCATCGTGATGCTCTTCATGCTGGGCGTGCTGGTCGTCGCGCTCGTCACGTGGCGGCCCGCCGGGGTCGTCGTGCCGAGTTGGCTGGTCGTGGTCATGATCATCGTGATGGTGTTCTTCCCGCTGCGCTGGGCGGTGCGCAGGCCGTGGCGGCTGGTCGCCAACACACCGGGCAGCCAGCAGGAGCAGGTCGCGGAACGCTGGGTCGGCACGGTCCGCGGCATGTTCAACATCCGCACCGTCGCGGCCAGGGTGGCCAGGGACATCGAGGTCTACTCGATGCCGAACGCGGAAGGCCCTCTCCACCCGGTCGACTGATGAAGCAGGGCCCGCGCCGGCGCGCCGTGTCACTGTCACCTCGACTGATCGGGGATTCCGGGCGAGACTGGTCCGGTGCCCGAGCTGCCCGAAGTGGAAGCACTCGCCCAGCACCTGCGCGAGCACGCCGTCGGCCGGACGGTCGCCCGGGTGGACGTGGCGTCCCTGGCCGTGCTGAAGACCGTCCAGCCGAGCTGGACCGAACTGCACGGCCACCCCGTGCTGGGCGCGGCCCGACACGGCAAGTTCCTGGACATGATCGTCGAGCCGGACCTGCACCTGATCATCCATCTGGCCAGGGCAGGCTGGCTGCGGTGGGCGGAGCACCTGTCCGCCGCCCCGCCCAAACCGGGCCGCGGCCCGCTCGCGCTGCGCGTCCATCTCGGCCCACCCGGCGAGGGACCCGGATTCGACCTGACCGAGGCCGGCACCAAGAAGGGCCTCGCGGTGTGGATCGTCCGGGACCCGAACGAGGTACCCGCGATCGCGCGACT
>DASXXM010000179.1:0-2723 GCA_036503065.1 Pseudonocardiaceae bacterium
CAAAGTGGTGACAGCGAGGTAGACAAACGTTACATGCTATAGCAAGTAGACTATAGCATGTTGCATTGGCAAGGTAACGACAGTGAGGTAGAGCAACGCTACTTGCTATAGCAAGTAGGAAATAGCATATGGGCAATAGCAAGTGTGGCTGCGCTGGCAGCAGGTTGGCAGTAGCAGACTTGTATAGCGTTGGCGGTAGCAGAGTTGCTATAGCATATAGCGACAGCGAGGCAGGCGGCAGCCATGCTGATCGGCTGCGTGCTAGAGCTCGAATCGGTAGCCCATGCCCGGCTCGGTCTTCAGGTGCCGCGGCCGCGACGGCACGGGTTCCAGCTTGCGGCGCAACTGGGCCAGATAGACCCGCAGGTAGTGGGTTTCCGTGGTGTGGCCGGGCCCCCACACGTCGTGCAGCAGTTGTTGTTGGGTGACGAGCCGTCCCGGGTTGCGGGCCAGGATCTCCAGCAGGCTCCATTCGGTGGGCGTCAGGTGCACCTCGGCACCGTTTCGGTGCACCTTCTTGGCCGCAAGGTCGACCGTGAACGATGCCGTCTCGATCACCGCGGCCGTGGCGTCCAGCATGGCCGTGGCCGAGCGGCGCATGGCGGCACGCAGCCGGGCGAGCAACTCGTCCATGCCGAACGGCTTGGTCATGTAGTCGTCCGCGCCCGCGTCGAGGGCCTGGACCTTGTCGGTGGAGTTGGTCCGTGCCGACAGGACGATGATCGGCACGGTGGACCAGCCGCGCAGGCCGGTGATCACGTCGGTGCCGTCGAGATCGGGCAGACCGAGGTCGAGCACGACGACGTCGGGCTTGTCCTCGACGGCCGTCCGCAGCGCGGCGGCGCCGTCGTACGCGGTGAGGACCTCGTAGCCGCGTGCGGTCAGGTTGATCCGCAACGCGCGCACGATCTGTGGCTCGTCGTCGACCACCAGGACCTTGGTGCGCGGCGGGCCACTCGGCGCTGGCTGGGGTGTCACGCCGTGTCCTCGCCCACCGGCTGGACGGCCTCGCGGTTCGCGGCGGGTAGCGAGATCGCCACGGTGAGGCCGCCGCCGGGGGTGTCCTCGGCGCGGATGGTGCCGTCCATGGCCTCGGTGAAGCCCTTGGCGACCGAAAGGCCAAGGCCGATGCCCGTCGTGGCGTCCCGGTCGCCGAGTCGCTGGAACGGCGCGAAGATCGTGTCCGCCGCGCCCTTCGGCAGGCCGCGGCCGTGGTCGACGACGTGCAGTTCGACGTGGCCCGCGTGCGCGCTGGCCCGCACCTCCACCACCGGCCGCGACCCTGGCGCGGCGCCGTGGCGCAACGCGTTGTCCACCACGTTGGCGACCACCCGCTCCAACAGGCCGGGATCGGCCAGCACCTCGGGCAACTGCTCGTCCACGTCGACCTCGACCAGCTTCCGGTCGTCGATCCCCGACAAGGCCAGCCCGACGACCTCGTCGTAGCCGACCGGGCGGATCAGGGGTTCCACCGCGCCGGTGGACAGCCGCGACGAGTCGAGCAGGTTGTCCACCAGGGCGGTCAGCCGGTCGGCGGACTGGTCGATCGTGGCGAGCAGTTCCGCTGTGTCCTTTGCGGACAGTCGCAGTTCCGGGTCGCGCAGGCTGCCGGCCGCGGCCTTGATCGACGTGAGCGGGGTGCGCAGGTCGTGGCCGACGGCGGACAGCAGCGCGGTGCGCAGTTCGGTGGTCTCGGCACGCCGTTGGGCGGCGGTCGTCTGTGCGCGCAACCGCTGTTGCCGCAACGCGAGCAGCGCCTGACCTGCCGCTGCCTCCAATGCCTGGCGGTCGGCCGCCGCGAGGGTCCGGCCCCGGATGGCCAGGTGCACGTCCGGGGTGACCGGCACGTCCACGTCGGCGTCGTCGGGTTCGTTGCACGGGCTGGGCCCGACACAGGCCACCCGGTGCCACTCGTCGCCATCACGTTCCAGGAGTGCGACGGAGCTGAGCCCGAAGTTCTCCTGCACCTGGGTCAGCAACCGCACCAGCGGCGCGGGGTGGGTCAGCACGGTCCTGGCGTAGGACGCCAGCAGTGCGGCCTCGGTTCTGGCCTGGGTGGCCTGGGTCGCGCGCCGCGCCGCCCGGTCCACCACCAGCGCGACGAGTATCGCCACCACCAGCATGGTGACCAACGTGATCAGGTTCTCCGGCGCGGCGATGGTCAGCGAATAGACCGGCGGCACGAAGAAGTAGTTGAGCAGCAACCCACCCAACAGCGCGGAGACCAGTGCCGGCCCGAGGCCACCGACCAGGGCGACCGCGACGGACGCGAGTACGAACCCGGCCGCGTTGGTGGAGATGTCCAGCTCTTGGTGCAGAACCAGGCCACCGCCGGTGACCACACCCGGCAGCAGCAGCGCCAGCACCCAGCCGTACACCTGCCGGCGCACGGCCAGCGGGCTGCGGTCCAGCTTCAGCCGCAGGCCACGCGCTGCCTCGCTGTGCGTGACCATGTGCACGTCGATCGGCCCGGAGCCCTGCACGACCGTGGCGCCGATGCCTTCCTCGAACACCCGCGCCAGCCGGGATCGCCTCGACGTGCCCAACACCAACTGTGTCGCGTTGACACCGCGGGCGAAGTCCAGCAGCGCCGTTGGCACGTCGTCGCCCACCACCGTGTGGTAGGTCGCGCCGACCTGCTCGGCGAGCTTGCGATAGCGGGTCACGGCCTGCGGTGGCGCGCCGGCCAGGCCGTCGCCGCGCAGGACGTGCACGACCATCAG
>DASXXM010000180.1:0-14535 GCA_036503065.1 Pseudonocardiaceae bacterium
GAGCCCGCCGGAGTCCTCCATCGAACGACGTCGACGGCGGGTGGGTCGGTCGGAAGGGTCCTGACCAGGTGCTGAAGAGGACGTGCCGTGCCGGCCGACATCGCCGCGGCGGGGCTCGTCAGGCACTCGTGCTCCTTCCCAGCATCAAGTCCGTGTTCGGGTGGTGGGGTGTGGCGCGATCACCGGCCCCGCCCGGTTTCGCGAGTCACCCTGCGCAGGCGATAGTACGGTCGGCCGCCGGTTCTGACGACAGCGCAAGTAAATACTTTCACTATAAGTACGCGATTGTGGCTACCGGGTTAGGCCAGACGGGCTAAGAATCATCGGTTAGGCGTAACCGCCGTCCGCGGTTCGGCGATCCTGCGTCCGTCCGCCACCCCTCCGGTGAACCGAACCTGACCCGCGTGCCGGTAGGCCACGGCGTTGCGGCCCGACTGCTTCGCGGCGTACAGCAAACCATCCGCGCGCAGCAGCTGTTGCTCGGCACTGGTCGGCGGGCGGCCGGCGACCGTGCCGGCACCCGGTTGGTGGGACACCCCGATACTCACCGTGACCCGTAGCCCCGGCACCAGCTGTGACCAGGCATGCCGGGCCACGCGTGCGCGGGCCGACTCGGCCACCGCCACCGCGCTCGCCGCGTCGATGCCCGGGACCACCAGCACGAACTCCTCGCCGCCGTAGCGGGCGCAGAACGCGACGTCGGGCAGGCCGTCGGACAGCAGCTCGACCACCCGTTGCAGTACCCGGTCGCCGAGCAGGTGGCCGAACGTGTCGTTGACCTGCTTGAACCAGTCCAGGTCGACCAGGGCGACGGCCAGCCCGCCGCGCCCGTCCGCGCCCGTCGTGTCGGCGAGCAGGTCGGTGAGCCGCTGGTCGAGATAGCGCCGGTTGTAGCTGGCCGTGAGGCTGTCCCGGATGCTCTGCTCGCGGGCCTCGGCGCGCTCACGGCGCAACCGGTCCACTTCGCGGCGGAGTTGCTCGGGTACCGGGCTGCCCTGTTGTTCGGTCCGATCGGTGTAGACGAGGGCCAGCGCGGACTGCAGGTGTTGGTATGCCTGCCGCCACTCGCCGCGGGAGGCCAGCAGCGCGCCGATCGACTCGTGCAGCTGGATCAGCTTGGAGCTGTTGGTCAGGGCGGCGTCCGCCGGGCCGTTGAGCGGTGTCGCGGCGAACCCAGCCTGGTCCAGACCACCCGCCGCCTCGGCCGGTGTGACCGGCTCGGCCAGTGTGATCGGTTTCACCGGCGGCTCGTGGTGTTGGCCGTTCGCGGTCAGCGGGTTGGGACCGGCGGGCCGTGTCGGCGCGTCGTGGCCAGTCCAGCCGGGACCGTCCTGGATCGGCTCCGGTTCCACGGTGTCGGGTCGCAGCACGGTCACCCGCTTCACCTCCCTACGCCTGTGTGTCGACCTGAATGACCGTCGGCTTGAGAAGGCGGGACACGCCAGTGTCGGATTTCGCTCGACTGGCTGAAGGGGTGTTGCTCCAAACCGGTGGTGTGGCGTGATCTGTGTCTCTATTAGCCCGGTTACTGATGACATTCGTTGTCGGCCAAGGGCTTTCGTCACCCACCCGAGTGCGGCAGCTCTGCTCCGGCGGGCACGCTCGGGTCATCAGGATCGGCCAGCCAGTTGTCCGGCAGCGCGACCCGAGCAGGCGAACCCTGCCGCCCGCGCGGCCCGTCCGCCTCGGCCGGGTACGGCGTGTCGAAACCGGGTCCGTCCGGTCCGTCCAGCGCGCCGAGCAGGTCGTCCAGTTCGGCCAGCCCGTCGACCATCGCGAAGCGCTGCCGCAGCGGCGCGCCGACCGGGAAACCCCGCAGGTACCACGCCATGTGCTTGCGGAGATCGCGAATGCCCTTCGCCTGGCCATAGTGGTCGGCCAGCAGGCGCGCGTGCCGACGCAGCACCCCGGCCACCTCGCCCAGCGTCGGCCCGGCCGGCACCGGCTCGCCCGCGAACGCGGCCTGCAGGTCCCGGAAGAGCCACGGCCGGCCAAGACACCCACGGCCGACCACGACGCCAGCACACCCGGTCCGCGCGACCATGTCCAGCGCGTCCTGCGCGGCGAAGATGTCCCCGTTGCCCAGCACCGGAATCGTGGTCACCGCCTCGACGAGCCTGCTGATCATCGACCAGTCGGCCTGCCCCGAATATCGTTGCGCGGCGGTCCTGGCGTGCAGCGCGACCGCCACGGCACCCTCGGCCGCGGCGATCCGCCCGGCGTCCAGATAGGTGCGGTGGTCGTCATCGATGCCGATCCGGAACTTCACGGTCACCGGAATCCCGGCCGGCTCGGCGGCCCGGACCGCCGCCGACACGATGTCGCCGAACAGCCGCCGCTTGAACGGCAGCGCCGCGCCACCGCCCCGGCGGGTCACCTTCGGCATCGGGCAGCCGAAGTTCATGTCGATGTGGTCGGCCAGGTTCTCGTCCACGATCATGCGGACGGCCCGGCGCATGGTCTCCGGGTCGACGCCGTAGAGCTGCATGGACCGGGGCCGCTCGCCCGGATCGAACGTGATCATGTGCATCGTGGTGCTGTCGCGCTCGACCAGCGCCCGGCTGGTGATCATCTCGCAGACGTACAGCCCGGCCCCGTACTCCCGGCACAACCGCCGAAAGGCCACGTTGGTGATCCCCGCCATCGGCGCGAGCACCACCGGCGGATCGACCTCGAACGGCCCGACCCGCAACGCACTCCTCGACTGCACGGCGGTCACGTCACCCATTGTGCGCGATGGCGGCTCGTCCTCCCGACCGGACACCGGCGTGGTACCGGTGACCGTCGTGTTGCCGCGCTCCCGGCGGCCGCGTGCCGCCCGCCGCACTCGGCGCGTGCGGCGGCAACGCGACGGCCGTCGGCTTCCCCGGCCCGGCCGGTGGCGCCGCGTGGCCGCCCGGCGGCGGGCCGAACGCCTGGTCGGCGAAGGCCAGCAGATACGGCAGTGCCGCCCGCGCCGCGCGCCACGTGTGCGTCAGGCCCGGTTCCAGGTGCACCGCCACGTACTGGCCGCGCGCGGCCAGTACGTTGGCCACCCGGTAGGTCGTGGTCACGTCGGTCGGCGCGCTCCTGCCGGTGGCGATCATCACCGAGACCGGGTACCGGAACGGCATCGTCGGCAGGTAGGTCTGCGGCGTGTTCGGCGGAATCAGCTCCGGATGCCCGGCCAGGATGCCGGCTGAGTCGCCGAGGCTGTCGTAGGGCAACGTGATCAGCAGCGACCCGAACCGCGCCAGGTGCTTGAGGCCGATGTTGAGCGCGCAGTAGCCACCGCCCGACATGCCGCCCAGCGCCCGGTGCCGCCGGTCGCCCATGGTGCGGAACCGCTGGTCGACCGCTGGCACGACCGCGTCGACGAGGTAGTCCTCGAGTTGTGGCCCGCCGGGCACGTTCAGGCACTCCCAGTCGGTGGCCGGCTGCCCGGCCGTCATGTCCGGCGCGACCACGATCATCGGCTGCACCAGCCGGTCGGCCAGCAGGTCCCGCATGGTGTGCAGCGCGTCACCCGCGGTGAACCAGTCGTCCGAGCTGCCGGCCGGGAAGCCGTGGATCAGGTACACCACCGGGTAGCGGCGGTGCGCGTTGGCCGGGTCGTCGTAGCCGGGCGGCAGCAGCACGTTGGCAGGCCCGGCCGGCACGCCCCGACCCGGATCGGGCAGCGACACGCGCACGACACGCAACGCGCCGCCGGTGTCGTGGGCGCCGGCCAGCTGGTTGCGCGCGTGCTTGATGTAGTCGTCGTCCGGCGCGGTGATGTCGGCGAGGCCACGTCCGGCGCCGACGGTCCAGCCGGTGCCGCGTTGCATCAGGATCGCCAGGTCGTGGGGGGTGCGGACGTAGCCGACGTAGTCGTTGAGCCAGAACACCCCGGCCATCCCCAGCAACGTGGCGATGATCACCAGCCGACTGGCCACCGACGGCCGCGGCGCGACCCGCCCCCGGCGCGGCCGGAACAGCACGTAGACGGAGATCGCCGACGCCAGCAGCAACAGCTGCCAGATGGCAGGCGTCTCCAGTAGGCCCCGGTCCAACGTCTGCTGCGTCACATCCGATGGCAGGCTCGGACCAGGACCGACCGGCATGACACCCCCCCGAACCTCGCTGAACAGCCCTATCGGGCAAGAACCCCGCAGCCGTACAGACGTGCGGCCGGCGACTCACGTTGTGCGCAGGCATCCTTTTGTATCTTCACAACTTTGTGAAACAATCGTAGATTCAACTGCATGACAACTCGGACCGCCCGCCCGCCTGCCGGCACCGGCCCGGCCGCGCGCTGGTGGGCACTGGGCGCGATCGGCCTGGCCATGCTGGCCGTCGGCCTCGACGTCACCGTCCTCAACGTCGCCCTGCCGACCGTGAGCACGTCGCTGCACGCGTCGATCGGTGACCTCCAGTGGTTCGCCGACGGATACACGCTGGTCATGGCGGCCATGTTGCTCCCGGCCGGCATGCTCGGCGACCGGTACGGCCGCAAGCGCCTGCTGCTCGCGGCACTCGTGCTGTTCGGCGCCGCGTCGGCATGGTGCGCCTTCGCCGGCAACCCGGCGTGGCTGATCGCCGCGCGAGCCGCGCTCGGCCTCGCCGCCGCGTTCCTCACCCCGCTCGCCTCGGCAGTGTTCCTGGTCCTGTTCCCGCAGCCTGCCGAGCGGACCAAGGCGATGGCCGTGCTGTCCAGCGCGATGATGCTCGGCCTGCCGCTCGGCCCGATCGTCGGCGGCGCGCTGCTGGAGCACTTCTGGTGGGGCTCGGTCTTCCTGATCAACGTCCCGCTGGTGGTGATCGGCATCGTCGCGGTGACACTGCTGGTGCCCGAGTCACGCGGCGAACGGGCGCCACGGCTGGACTACGTCGGCGTCCTCGCCTCAAGCGCCGGACTGGTCGGCATCACGTACGGCGTGATCGAGGCAGGCCAACACGGTTGGGGCGCGACGAGTTCCTGGCTGCCCCTGGTCGCGGGGCTCGCGATGCTGACCTGGCTGGTGTTCTGGGAGCGGCGGATGACCAGGATCGGCGACCCGCTGATCGACCTACGACTGTTCGCCTCGCGCGGCTTCACCTGGGGCACCGTGTTCACCACGATGGTCAGCTTCGCGATGTTCGGGCTGATGTTCTTCCTGCCGCTGTACTACCAGTCCGTGCAGGGCTCGAACACCCTGGACACCGGCCTGAAACTGCTGCCGATGATCGGCGGCCTGCTGGTCGGCGCGAGCGTAGCCGGGCGGGTGAAACCGACCGTCGGCATCGTCGCGATCCCGGCAGGCGGCTTCGCGCTGACCGCGGCGGCCCTGTTCGTCGGCGCGACCACGAGCCTGCACTCCGGCTACGGCTTCACCGCGATCTGGCTGGTCGTCATGGGTGTCGGCCTCGGCATGTCGATGACCCGCACGATGACCGCCGCCCTCAACGCGCTGTCCGCCGACCGCGCCGGCGTCGGTTCAGCGCTGATCCAGGCGATGCGCCAGGTCGGCGGCGCCATCGGCATCGCGTTGCTCGGCTCGTTCGCCAACTCGGGCTACCGCGACCGTCTGACCCTGCCACCGCTGCCGCCCGCAGTCACCGATGCGTTGCGGGGCAGCGTGGCCACCGGTGTCCAGGTGGCCGCGCACCTCGGCATTCCCGGCCTGTTCGACGCGGTACGCGCGGCGTTCGTCGGCGCGATGGACACCACACTGGTGGTGTGCGGCGGGGTGACCGCGCTGGCGGCCGTGTTGGCAGTGTTGTTCCTACGACCGGACCGCCCCGCACCAACCGAGCCGGTCATCCCGGCCGATCGGCTTGCGACAGGTTCAGTGACAGGTCCCTGAGATCCCGGCGGATACTGGACCGCACGTAGAATCGCACGATCGGGTCGGCAAGCCGGTAGAAGCGCCCGGTGTCCCCCCTGATCCGGATGCTGGCCAACGTGCCGTCCGGATGGCAGTCGAACCGGTACGTCACGTGCATCGGAAACGGCCCCGTGACCGACTTCATCTCCAGCAGGCCCGGCGGATCATGCGCGACGACCCGCAACACGTAGTCGATGCGACGGCCAAGGAAGTACGCGGTCCGCGTGACCTCGGCCCCCGTGCCGAACCCACCACCGTCGGCGGGCGCGGTCAACTGAGCCGTCCGGATACCCTGCGTCCACTCGGCGTCGTGCCGCCAGTCCATGGCGTACGCAGCCACCCGCTCCGGCGGCAGGGCAATCACCCGCTGCGCCAGCACATCCATCGACACCGCTCACCACCGCCACAGCACACCCGACCCCGAACCAACGATGAGTAGTCTCACCCCTCAACCCGCGAACCGCACCTCCGACATACCGGACGCCACCACGCAGTCGGCCGGCATCCGCGCCGGCCTGGCCAACGCCTCGCTGCCCATCCAGATCGGCGACCCACCAACAACACCGCGCCCAAGCCGAAGTACTCGAGGCGACGAACGCTACGATGACCAAGCAGGGGCGTTAGCTCAATTGGTAGAGCTGCGGACTTTTAATCCGTAGGTTCCGGGTTCGAGCCCCGGGCGCCCCACTCGTTCTGCCAGCGGTGATGCGTGCCTGATCAAGATCGCGATCGGGCGCGTGACGCCGGTCGTGACACAAGAGGCTCTAGCTTCGTGGCATGGCACGCAGTCGTGGAAGCAAGACCAAGCGCGAACGAGGCAGCATCGAGCCGGCATGCTTCTGATGCTTGTCTTCGGTGTCGGAATTCGTTACTACCAGATTGAGCTCAACAAGGTTCGTGACACCTACCGGGTGCCGGAGGGTCAGCAGGTTCCGCTGTACGTCTAGCCTGCGCACGGCGGGGCGGACGGGCGGTGTCGGGGCCAACGGTTACGTTGGTCCGATGTTGTCCGTTCCCATGCCTGCCGTGGATCTGGCTGAGGTTGAAGATGCCGTTGGGGCCTTGGCCTACGCCAGGGGCGACGAGTACGCGCGGCAGCGGGCGGTTCTCCGGATGCGGTGGGATTCGGCGGCCAGTGTGCTGCACGGCACCGTGCGTGGTCGGGGTGATGTCTACCAGACGGCGGTGTATTTCTCGTCCTACGGTGGGGCCTCGTTGGAGTTTGAGCATGGTGACTGCGACTGTCCGGTCGGGTTCAACTGCAAGCACGTGGCGGCGCTGGTGCTGGCCGCGACACGGGCGCGGCCGGCTGCTGCGCGGCAGTCGCAGCCGCTGACCTGGGAACAGTCCCTTGGCTCGTTGCTGGCGCCCCGGCCGGCATCGGCCGGCGGGGCCGCGCTGGCGGTCGAGTTGTCGCTGGCCGCGCAACCGGGGCGCGAGTCGGGGATCAGGGTGCAGGCGCGACTGGTTACGCAGGGTAAGAAGGGCTGGGTCGGCGGCGGGTTGAGCTGGACCAGGTTGGCCGGCCGGTATCACGACGGCGATTACCTACCGTCACACGTACGGCTCGTGCGTGAGTTGTATGCCCTCTATCGGTCGCACACCGAGCGCGCCGCCTACTACTACGGGGACGAGAAGTCGATCGATCTGTCCTCGTTCGAGTCTCGGCAGCTGTGGGCGTTGCTGGACGAGGCCGACGAGGTCGGTCTGCGGCTGGTGCACGGCCGCAAGCGGCTCGGCATGGTGGAGAAGTACCGTGCCGCCGAGTTCTTCCTTGACGTCACCAGGAATCCGGCGCTTGTCATCACTCCCGTGCTGCGCGTTGCCGGCACCGATATGGACGCCGCGCCGATCCGGTTCATCGGGGCTGAGGGGCACGGCGTCGTCTACATCGACCGCGCTGAGGTTGCGACTGTCAGCGATCACGGCGACTGGCACATCCGGTTGGCGAAGCTTGCCGCGCCGGTGCCCGAGCAACTGCGGCAGATGGCTGTGGAACACCGTCGTCTCGAGATTCCTGCGGCCGAGGAGGACCGGTTTCGCGACGAGTACTACCCACGGCTACGGCAGGCCGCCACGATCGTGTCATCCGACGAGTCCTTCACACCGCCGGCGATACCGACGCCGACCCTCGTGCTCCATGCGGCCTACGGCGCGGACCACGACCTCGACCTCAGCTGGGCCTGGTCCTACCAGGGGCAGACCGGCTACCGGGACCTGGACGCGGAGTGGGCCATCCTGTCCGGTTTGGACGTCCCGCTCGGCGCGTTCGGGCCGAACGCCGTCGAACCGGGACAGCACGTGACCTGCCGTGGCATCGACACCATGCGGTTCACCACCGAACTCCTGCCGCTGTTGGTGGACCGGCCGGATGTGGCTGTCGAGATCAGCGGCGAGCAGGCCGACTACCGCGAGGCGAGTGACTCGCTGAGCATCGGCGTGTCGACCGACGATGTGGCCGGTGAGACCGACTGGTTCGACCTCGGGGTCACGATCACCGTTGAGGGACGGCAGGTTCCGTTCACGGACGTCTTCACGGCACTGTCCGCGGGCCAGTCGCACATGCTGCTCCCGGACGGTGCCTATTTCTCGCTCGACAAGCCCGAACTGCGGTCGCTGGCACGCCTGATCGAGGAGGCTCGGGCGCTGGCCGACCTGCCGGACGGGCAGTTGCGGATCAGCCCGTTCCAGGCGGGGCTGTGGGACGAGCTGACCCAACTGGGCGTGGTCCACCGACAGGCCGCGGCCTGGACCCAGCAGGTGCGGGGACTGCTGTCGGTCGACGGCATCGACGCGACAGAGGTTCCCGCGACGCTCACCGCGCGGCTGCGTCCGTACCAGGTGGACGGGTTCCGGTGGCTGGCCTTTCTGTGGCGGTCGCAACTCGGTGGCGTCCTCGCCGACGACATGGGCCTCGGCAAGACGCTGCAGTCCCTGGCGCTGATCTGTCATGCCAGGCAGACCGACCCCACCATTGCGCCGTTCGTCATCGTCGCGCCGACGAGCGTCGTGCCGAACTGGGCGGCGGAGGCGGCGCGGTTCGCGCCGGGGCTCACGGTCGTGGCGCTCTCCGACACCATGCGGCGTAGCGGCCGGACCCTCGACGAGCTGGTCGCGGGCGCGGACGTGGTGGTCACCTCGTACACGTTGTTTCGGCTCGACTTCGCCGCCTACGCCGAGATTTCCTGGGCGGGACTGATTCTGGACGAGGCCCAGTACGTCAAGAACCACCAGTCGAAGAGCTACCAGTGCGCGCGACGGCTGCCAACCAGATTCAAGATCGCGATCACCGGCACGCCGATGGAGAACAACCTGATGGAGCTGTGGTCGCTGCTTTCGATCACCGCGCCGGGGCTGTTTCCGCACCCGTCCCGATTTCGCGACTACTACGCGCAGCCGATCGAGAAACGGGGCGATACCGAGTTGCTCGGCCGTCTTCGGCGACGGATCAAACCGCTCATCAAACGCCGTACCAAGGAACAGGTGGCCGCCGACCTGCCGGCGAAGCAGGAACAGGTCCTCGACGTGGAACTGCATCCGCGACACCGCAGGCTCTACCAGACCCATCTGCAACGGGAACGGCAGAAGATCCTCGGCCTCGTCGACGACATCAACAAGAATCGGTTCACGATCCTGCGTTCGCTGACGATCCTGCGCCAGCTGAGCCTGCACGCCGGCCTCGTTGACGACGCACACCGGGACCTGCCCAGCAGCAAGATCGACGCGCTGGTCGAGCAGCTTCGCGATGTGGTCGACGGCGGCCACCGGGCGTTGGTGTTCAGCCAGTTCACCGGATTTCTCGCGTACGTGCGGGCGCGGCTGGACGCCGAGAATGTGGCCTACTGCTATCTCGACGGCAAGACGAGAAACCGCGCCGAGGTGCTGGCGCGATTCGCGACAGGCACGATTCCGGTGTTCCTGATCAGTCTCAAGGCAGGCGGATTCGGGCTGAACCTGACCGAGGCGGACTACTGTTTCCTGCTCGATCCGTGGTGGAATCCGGCGACGGAGGCACAGGCGGTGGACCGGACGCACCGCATCGGGCAGACCAGGAACGTCATGGTGTACCGCCTCATCGCCAAGGACACCATCGAGGAGAAGGTGATGGCGCTGCAGGCGCGGAAGGCCGAACTGTTCGCCAGTGTGCTGGACGACGGCGACATGTTCGGCGGGAGCCTGGACGCCGACGACATTCGAGAACTGCTCGCCTGATCACGTTCTGCGGCTCACCAACACCATGGCGGCCGCGGCGGCCAGCAGGACGCCGACCGCCACCAGTGGCGACGCGCTCAGGTGCAGGGCCAGCGTCACCAGGGCCACGCCCAGCGCGGTGCCCAGTGCGCGCGTCAGGTTGACGAGGCCACCGCCGGTGCCGGCCGCGCGCGCCGGGACCGACGTCATGATCATCGAGTTGTTCGCCGGCGTGAACACCCCGAGGCCGACGCCGAGCACCCCAAGGCCCGCCACCAGCCATCCCGTGCCGAACGGCACCACCAGCGCCAACCCGGCGACACACAGCACCGCCCCCACGGTGCACCGGAACCGGTCGGTCCATCGTGTCGGCAACACCCGGTCGGCCAGGATCGCGGCCACGGCGAAACCGGCCGGCAGCGCGGTGAGGACCAGGCCCGCGGTGAGCGGGCCACGATGGGCCAGCACGATCGGGACCAGCACCAACGGCCCGAACAACACCAGATAGCCGCACAGCGCGCCGACCAGCCCGAGGCCGACCGGACGGGTGCCCACCAACGCCAGGTCGACCAGGGGCATCGCCGCCGTGCGCTGGCGACGGTGGAAACCGTGGCCGGCCAACAAGGCCGCCACGAACAGCGCCGCCGTCGCCAGGGCCGGCAGGCCGAGACCGGACACCGCGGACACGGCGAGCAACAGGCTGGTGGCGGCCAGGGCCAGCAGGCCGAGACCGGGCCAGTCGAATCGGGTGACGGGGGTGCGCTCCCGGGTCCTTGGCAGCAGGTAGTGCCCGGCCACGATGGCTACGACGCCGACCGGGATGTTGATGCCGAACACCCATCGCCAGCCGATCGTGGACACCAGTAGACCGCCCAGCGTCGGGCCCAGTGCCAGGCCGACCGCCTGTGCCGCGGCCTGCACGCCGAGGGCCGCGCGCACCGCCCTGCGTGGTGCGCTGACCGCGACCAGGGCGACGCTGTTGGCCTGGAGCATGGCCGCGCCGACCGCCTGCACCACCCGGAACGCCACCAGCCACGACAGGCTCGGCGCGAGCCCGCAGGCGGCCGACGCGACCGTGAACACCGCGAAACCGTGCAGGTAGACGAGCTTGCGGCCGTGCGCGTCCGCGAACCGGCCGGCCGGGATCAGCACGGCGACCAGCGTCACCAGGTACGCCAGGGACACCCAGGCCACCGCGGCGAGGCTGGTGTCGAAAGCCGCTCGCAGCGCGGGGTAGGTGAGGGTGACGATGCTGGCGTCGAGCTGGCCCATGAACGCGCCGAGACACACCGTGCCGACAGCGAGCCACCAGCCGTTGCGCGCGGTGCGCACCACGTCCGGCCGCGGTCGCTCCGCGCGGAGGAACGCCAGCGCCATCGTGTTGGCCTCCGCTCGTGTGTCTGCCACCGATTATATCGGTTGCCGAGATAATCGGACGATGCTCGGACGTGCGGTGATTCACACGATCTGGGGATTCAGGCCGGTTTGCCCGTGCGCGCGGCCGACTTAACTGCCAGTCTGCGGTCCAGATCAACTTTGGAGGACCAGTGGCGGATCAGTGTGTGGGGGTGGAGGCCGGCCGTGTGCGCCGGTCGCTGACCCGTGCGCTGCTGGTCCTGGGCGGTGTGGCGGTCGCGACCGTGCTCGGTTGGCTGTTGGGTTCGGCGTCGGCGAGTGCGGCCGAACTGCCGAGCGTGCCGGTCGTGCCGTCGGCCGTGGTGTCGTCCGTCGTCCCGACGGTCACGCTGCCGGCGATCCTGCCGGCGGCGCCCGCGCTGCCGGCTACCCCGAAGCTGCCCACCCCGAGCCTGCCCAGCGCGCCGCCCGACCTCGGTCAGGTTGCCCAGCAGGTGCATCTGGCCGTGGCCGGCGATGACCGGGTGGTGCCCGCCGTGCTGCCGGTGGCGGTCCTGGTACCTTCCGCGCCGGTCAGCCCGGTGAGCGCGCCTGCCATCGCCACGGCCGGTCCGGCCGGGCAGGGCATCGTGCGCCAGTTCGTCCTGCCGCTGCGCCAGCATCGGCAGGTGGCGAGCGGTGGCGGACAGCGCTCCGGTGGCCACCGGGCCACGTCGGCGCCCCGCGTCCCGGCGCACCCGCTGCCGCCGTTGCAGCCGGCCAGCCCATCCGATGCCGGCGCGCACGGCTCCGGCGGTCCGGCGGGCGGCACCGGTAGCGCGTACCTGCCGTTCGTGAACATCCTCGGCGCCGCACCGAACGCGGTCGGCACGTCGAACTCGCCACGGCTGCCCGTGGCCCCCGGCCACCAGCCGGGCACCTCACCCGACTGACACCACACGCGGCCCCCGGCCGGGGTTCACCCCTGCGCCGGTGTGGGCCGCTGTCGTCGTGCCCCATCGCGGGCATCGCCCGCAGCCCCCAATGACCCGGGCGGCCGCTTGCCCCGACGCATCGCGTCCGGCCGCCCGACCCCTCCCGCAAGGGAAACGAGAGGAGAATCCATGCACACCTGGGTACGGCGCGGTCTTCAAACCGCGCTCGTGACCGGTGGTCTGCTGATGCTCGGTACGGGCATCGCTTCGGCAGACGAGTCCGTCAACCCGGACACGCCGCCGGGTCCCGTCGACGCCGGGGTCTCGGTCCCGATCGACGCCGGCCACAACGCGCTGGGCACCCCGCTCGGCCAGTACGAGACGCCGTCGGTCAACCGGGACATCAGCACCGGTGACATCAGCGGCGTCGTGCCGCAGAGCGCCGTGGTCACCTCGCAGGCCAACCCGTTGGTGCGGCAGGCACAGCCCAGCCTGCAGGCGCTGGGCGGCGGCGATGTGTTCCGTGGCAACAAGGTCGTCGCCGACGTGGTCGTGCCGGTTCAGCTGTGCGGCAACGCGATCGCGGTCGGCGGTGACGCGCACGAGGACTACATGTGCAGCCAGCAGGAGGGTTACGCGGACCCGATCCAGACCGACGGGTCCAACAACGCCCTTGCCGGCAACGGCGTCGCGGCCAACGGCGCGATTCCGGTGCAGGGCACCGGGAACGCGATCGCGGCGGTCGGCAACGCGTCCTCGCAGAGCGTGGCCGGGCAGAGCGGTCTCACCGGCGGCGACATCAGGACCAACGGTGCCGGCGGCACCGTGTCCGGCACCATCGGCGCGGCCCAGGTGGCCACCCCGGTGCAGGTCGCGGACAACGCCATCGCGGGCGGCGGCAACGCGGCCGCCAACTCGGCGTCCGAGTCCGATGCCGCTTCCAACGGTTCGCTGGGCACCGCGGGTGACTCCAGCACCGGCGGCGGCACGGTCGGCGGCGTGCCTCTCGCGGTGCCGTTCCAGCTCGACGGCAACGGCATCAGCGGCGCAGGCAACGCGTCGTCGACATCGCAGAGCACCGCGAACTCGACGGCGGGCACCACCGGCGCGGACAACATCGGTCGAGGCGGCCGCCAGTGCTGGGCCCGCACCAGCGGTGACCCGTCCACCGCGGCCGGCAACGTCGCGCAGCCGCAGCTGTCCGGCCCGGTGTCGGTGGACGACAACGCCGGCGGTCTCGTCGGCAACCAGTCCGCGACCAGCACCAACAACAGCACCGACACGGCAGGCGGCGTGACCAGCACGACCGGCAACGGGTCGACCGGGTCGGGCAACATCGCCGATGCCCCGGTGGCCCTGCCCACCAGCGGTGCCGGCAACGGCGTGGTGGGCGTCGGCAACGCGACCAGCAGCCACACCAACAACACCAGCTCGTCGGCCGGTGGTCAGACCGTGACCGACAGCAACAACGCGACGCTGTCGGGCAACTCGGCGAACGTGCCGCCTGCCGGCGCGGTCGACGTGTGCGGTGCCTCGGCGGGTGGCGTCGGTGGCGCGACCGGCCAGTGCAACAACAACGTGACGTCCACGACCGGCGGCTACAACGGCACCACCGGCAACGGCTCTGTCCTGTCGGGCAACGTGGGCCAGACACCGACGACGGTGCCGGTCGAGGGCTACGGGGCGGCGGTCGGCGCGGGTGGCCAGGCGGCGTCCGGCGCCAACGAGACCAAGACGGTCACGTCCGGCGGCACGCCCAACACGCACGACGACGGCGGCACCGGGACCAGCAACATCGTCGACGTGCCCACCGCTGTTCCGGCGCAGGCGTTCGGCGATGCGGTGGCCGGTGTCGGCAACTCCAACGTCAACACCGACAGCAACACCACCACGACGGCAGGCGGGCCGCCCGAGGCGACCGGCCACAACGCCACCGCGGCGGGCAACATCGTGTACGTCCCGTCGTCGACGCCGACGCAGGTCTTCGGCGACACGGGCACGGCCGTCGGCAACGGCAGCACGCTGACCAACAACAGCACCACCTCCACCGCGGGCGGCGACGCCAGCAGCACCGGTAGCGGCGGCAGCCTGTCGGGCAACGTGGCCGAGGTGTCCAACCAGGTCGTGAACCAGGCGTACGGCAACGCCGTGTCCGGCGTCGGCCTTGTCGGCAGCAACACCGCCAACACCACGAACTCGAAGGCCGGCGGCGGTATCACCACCACGGGTGACTACAGCTCGCTGTCCGG
>DASXXM010000181.1:0-4653 GCA_036503065.1 Pseudonocardiaceae bacterium
CAGACTATCGGTTTCGGGCCGGCCGGATCGGGTGGTGCGAGCCGGTTGTGGATAACTCGGGTCGGCTGTGGACTGAGGATCGTCCCGGTTGGACGTGGCTCGGCGAACGTGGTCGCGGGCGGACTGTTCGTGCTTCTCGCGACGGCTGCGGCGGCGCATGGCGCGCTCGGTGGCGGCCCGGCGCGGTTTCGGCGCGGCCGGTTCGTCTCCGGGCGGCGTGGTCATCCGAGGACGCCCGCCCTGCGGTCCAGGGCCGCGATCACTTCGGCACCCAGCATCGTCACGTCGCCCGCGCCCATGGTCAGCACCAGATCGCCGTCGGCGACCAGGCTCGCCACGAGGTCCGGCACCCGGTCGAAGCCGGGCTCGTAATGCACCCGCCCGGCGGGCAGGCCGATCGCGTCGGCGACCAGTCGGCCGGTCACGCCGGGGATCGGCTCCTCGCGCGCGCCGTACACGTCGAGCACGACGACCTCGTCGGCCAGGCTGAGCGACCGGCCGAACTCGGCCGCGAAGTCGCGGGTCCTCGAGTACAGGTGCGGCTGGAAGATCACCACGAGGTGGCCGTCGCCGGTGACCAGCCGGGTGGCCTTGAGCTGGGCGGCCACCTTGGTCGGGTTGTGCGCGTAGTCGTCGTAGACGCGAACCTTGCCCGACCGGCCCTTGAACTCGAAGCGCCGCCGCACCCCACCGAACGCGGCGAGGCCCGCGCGCATCCCGTCGACCGGCGCGCCCAACTCGATGCCGGCCAGCAGCGCGCCCGCCGCGTTCAGTGCCATGTGCTCGCCGGGCACCGCGACGTGCAGCGTGATCCGCTCCTCGCCCATCGCCACGGTCAGTTCGCTGCCGCCGGCACGTTCGTCGCTGGTGCCACCGATCGACTGGAAGTCTTCCAGCACAACGCTTTCCGGGCCGCTCGCGGCGAAGCCGTAGCGGCGCACCCGCACGCCGGCCGCCTCGGCGCGGTCGGCCAGCGCGGCCGAACCCGGGTCGTCGGCGCACGCGACCAGTACACCGCCCGGCTCGATCCGGTCGACGAACTCGTCGAACACGCGGACGTAGGCGTCGAGGGTGCCGTGGTGGTCCAGGTGGTCGGCCTCGACGTTGGTGACCACGGCGACGTAGGGCGAGAACGCCAGGAACGAGCCGTCGCTCTCGTCGGCCTCGGCCACGAACAGCCCGCCGCTGCCGTGGTGCGCGTTGGCGCCGGACTCGTTGAGGTCGCCACCGATGGCGAAGGACGGGTCGAGGTGACAGTGCTGCAACGCGACGGTGAGCATCGACGTGGTGGACGTCTTGCCGTGTGTGCCGGCGATGCACACCACCCGGTGCCCGGCCATCAACTGCGCCAACGCTTCCGATCGATGCAGCACGGGGATGCCGCGCTCCCGTGCGGCCACGAGCTCCGGGTTGTCCGGCCGGATCGCGCTGGACACCACGACGACCTTCGCCCCGCCCGGCAACAGGTCCACATTGGACGACGACTGGCCGATGGCGATCCGGGCGCCCTGGGCCCGCAACGCGAGCACGGTCCTGGAGTCCTTGGCGTCCGATCCGGACACCGCCGCACCCCGCGCCAGCAGAATGCGCGCGATGCCACTCATCCCGGCACCGCCGATGCCGATCAGGTGCGCGCCATCCAGCACGTTCGCCGTCATTTGCGGACCGCCTCCAAGACCATCCTGGCCAACGTCTCGTCCGCGACCCGGTGGCCGGTGCCCTGCGTTGCCACGCTCATCGCCCGCATCCGCCGCTGGTCGGTCAGTATCGGCACGAGCAGCTCGATCACCTTGGCGGGGTTCAGTTCCGCGTCGGGGACCAGGAGCGCGCCGCCGACGTCCACCACCGGCCGGGCGTTCAGCGCCTGCTCGCCGTTGCCGATCGGGAGCGGCACGAACACCGCGGGCAGCCCGACGGCGGACACCTCGGCCACGGTCATCGCGCCGCACCGGCACAGCACGGCGTCCACGGCGGCGTACGCGAGGTCCATCCGCTCCAGATAGGGCACCGCGACGTACGGCGGCTGGCCCCGGGCGGCCCGGTCGTCCTGCACCACCAGGGTGTTCTTGGGCCCGTGCGCGTGCAGCACGGCGATGCCGGCGTCACCCAGCTCACGGGCCGCGCCGGACACGGCGACGTTCAGCGAGCGCGCGCCCTGTGAGCCGCCGAACACCAGCAGGGTCGGCGCCCGCGGGTCGAGGCCGAAGAACTGGCGGGCCTGCGCGCGCAGCGCGGCACGGTCCAGCGACGTGATGGACTGGCGCAGCGGGATGCCGACCACCCTGGCACCGGGCAGGCCCGTGTCGGGCGTGGCCGCCGCCACCGCCGTGGCGAACCTGGCGCCGATCTTGTTGGCCAGGCCGGGCCGGACGTTCGCCTCGTGCACCACGATCGGCAGCCGGCCACGCGCGGCCAGGTACGCGGGCAGCGCCACGTAACCGCCGAAGCCGACCACGACGTCCGCGCGCACCCGCTCGAAGATCTCCCGCGTGACCCGGACCGACTCGCGGACCCGCAGCGGCAGCTTCACCAGGTCGGGGGTGGGGCGACGGGGCATCGGGACCGGCGGGATCAGTTCCAGCGGGTAGCCGCGGGCCGGCACGAGGGTGGTCTCCAGGCCGCGCGCGGTGCCCAGCGCCACCACCCGCGCGTCCGGCCGCAGGCGCATCACCGCGTCCGCCAGCGCCATCGCCGGCTCGATGTGGCCCGCGGTACCGCCGCCGGCCACCACGACGCACGGTCCGTCGACGAGCGACTTGCCAGCGAACCGCTCGGGATAGGTCACGCACTAACTCCTTGCCTGGACTTGCCCCCAGCGGGGCCAATCGTGCCTCATCGCCGTCCTGACCTGACCGACGGTGCCGGTGCCCTGGTCGGGCGGCCCGCGGCGCGCGGCGGTGCTGATGCGGCCGGGCGGCCCGCTGTTCGGGTGCCGGGGCGGCGGCGCACCGGTGGCTGGTAGACCTCGGGTGCGGGCAGGTGCATGAGGCGGCCGAACCGGCCGGGGCCCTGGCTGCGCAGCGCCGCCACCGATTCCGGTTCGTGCCGGGCGCAGTTGGCCAGGATGCCGAACACCAGCATGGTGACCACCAGCGACGTGCCGCCGTAGGAGATCATCGGCAGCGGGATGCCGGTCACCGGGAGCAGGCCGACGACGTAGCCGATGTTGATCGCGGCCTGCGCGATCAACCACGCGGTCAGCGTCGCGGCGACCACCCGGATCCACGGGTCGATGTTGCGCGTGGCGATCCGCATGCCCACGACCGCGACCATCGCGAACAGGCCCAGCACCAGGGCGCAGCCGACGAAGCCGAGTTCCTCGCCGATCAGCGCGAAGATGAAGTCGGTGTGCACGTTGGGCAGGAAGTTCCACTTGGACTGGCCCATGCCGAGGCCCTTGCCGAACAGGCCGCCGTCAGCCAGCGCATACAGCGACTGTTTGGCCTGGTAGGACCCTGCCTGGTTGGCATCGGGGTGCAGGAACGACAGCACCCGGGACAGCCGGTACTGCGCGCCGACCGCGAGTGCCACCACCCCGGCCAGGCCGCCGACCGCGACCGTGGCGAACAGGCGGATCGGGGCGCCGACGAACCACAGCAGCGCGAACATCACCACCGCGAGGGTGACCGTGCTGCCCAGGTCGGGCTGGAGCACGACGAGGGTCAGCATGAGCAGCGACACCGGCACCACGGGCACCAGCAGGTGCCGGTACTGGTGCAGCATGCCCCGCTTGCTGACCAGCACGTGCGCGCCCCACAGGGTGAGCGCCAGCTTGGCCACCTCGACCGGCTGGAAGGACACCGGGCCGAACACGAACCAGCCGCGGGTGGTGGACACCCGGTGGCCCAGCGGTGTGAGCACGAGTACCAGCAGCGCGACGCACACGGCGAGACCGGGCGCGGCCAGCGACCTGATCCGGCGCAACGGCACGCGCAGGCCGAGCCAGAACACGACCGTGCCGATCATGGCGAACGCGAGCTGCTTCTTGAACAGCGCGTACACCGACATCGAGCCGTTCTGCAACGACTCGACCGGGGACGCGGACGCGACCATCACCAGCCCGATCGCGGCGAGCAGGCCGAACACCGCGAGCACCAGGTGGAAGGAGGCGAGCGGCCGGCCGAGCCACGCGGTCAGCGGGCCGAACGCGGCCCGCACCTTCGCCGCGCGCGGCGAGCCCGGCGCGCGGGTGGTCCGTCGTGGGTTGGTCCGCGCGGTGGTCCGGCCACTGTCCCCCGGGCGCCTGAAGTCTCGCGTCGCCCGGGTGGGACTGCTCACCCATGCTCCGGGACGATGGCCGCCACGGCATCGGCGAAGGCGCGGCCGCGCTGCCGGTAGTCGGTGAACATGTCCTGCGACGCGGCGGCGGGGGCGAGCAGCACCACGTCACCGGGACGTGCCATGGCGCGGGCGGCCAGCACCGCTGAGGCCATCACGGACATGCGTCCATCGTCTCCCCCGGACACCCGGCGCACGGGGACATCCGGCGCGTGTCGCGCGAGCGCGGCGGCGATCACCTCCCGGTCCGCGCCGATCAGGACCACACCGGCAAGGCGCCCCGCGACATCGGCCACCAGGTCGTCCACCCGGGCGCCCTTGAGCAGGCCGCCCGCGATCCACACCACCCTGGGATGCGCGCGCAGCGATGCGGCG
>DASXXM010000182.1:0-16022 GCA_036503065.1 Pseudonocardiaceae bacterium
CAGCCAGAAAACCTTGATGCCGAACTCGTGGTAGCCCTGCCGGATCCGCTCCCAGACGTACTGGCGGGCATCGGGGTTGGTGGTGTCGTAGAAGGCGACCTGGGCGGAGCGGGCGCCGAGGCCCTTGTCCGGCCAGTCGGCATGGGCGACCGGCCCGTACTCGGTGCCGATGAACAGGCCCTGATCCAGCATCGGGTGGTAGTTCTCGCTCGCCGGGCTGACGGAGGGCCAGACCGAGACCATCAGCCTGACGCCCAACTCGTCCAGTTCGCGGACCATGGCCGCCGGGTCGGGCCACTCGGCCGGGTCGAACCGCCACTCGCCGAGGTGGGTCCAATGGAAGAAGTCGCAGACGATCACGGCCAGCGGCAGTCCGCGCCGCCGGTACTCGCGGGCGACGGCCAGCAGTTCGTCCTGGGTGCGGTAGCGCAGCTTGCACTGCCAGAAACCGGCGGCCCATTCTGGGAGTTCCGGCGCGTGGCCGGTCGCGTCCGCGTAGCGGCGCAGCACGTCGGCGGGCCGGCCTGCCGTCACCCAGTAGTCGATCTGGCGGGCGCTGTCGGCGACCCATCGAGTGCCGGTCTCGGCCAGTTCCACCCGGCCGATGGCAGGCGAGTTCCACAGCAGGCCGTAGCCGCGGTCGGAGACCAGCAGCGGGATCGTCACCTCGCCGTTGCGCTGGACCAGGTCTACGACCGCGCCCTTCTGGTCGAGCAGACCGTGGGTGTGCTGGCCGAGACCGTAGAGCCGCTCGCCGGGGTAGGCGCGGAAGCGCTGTTCCAGCCGGTGGTAGCCGTTGCCGGTCGCGGTGGCCAGGCGTGGCCCCGGCCACCAGAAGTGCGCGGGCTGCTCGGCAAGGAGTTCTGCGCCGTCCTCGGTCCGACGGAAGGTCAGCCGGCCTGCGGACGGAACGAGCTCCGGGGTGAGCCTGCCTTCGGTGCCGGCGTCGATGCGGACGGTGAGTGCGCCGTTGACGAGGGTCGCGTGGTGCTCGGCGATGGTGATCCGCGGCTTGCCGCCACCCGGCGGTGCGTCGAGCAGGGCCCCTGGCAGGTCGTCGAGTAGCGGCCCGCCGGGGGTGGCCCGTACCCGGACGGCGTCCTGGCCCCACGCCTCGACGCGCAGGGTCTCGCCTCTGGCGCGCCATTCGAGGGCGTCGCCGAGGTCGCGCAGGTGGGTGCTCCTCGCGGTTGGTGCCGGCATCACAGGTGGAAGCCCGGTTGCGGCGCGGGGCCGGTGCTCTCCCGAACGGTCAGGACCGGAGTGAGCAGGACCAGTTCGTCGGCGGGCTCCGCACCGCGAGCCGCCGCGGTGATCCGGCCCATGATCTGCTCGACGGCGACGCGGCCGAGTTCCTGCGCCGGGCCGGTCACGGCGGTGAGTCGGGGTGCGTGCTGTTCGGCGAGTTGGTCCGTGCAGAGGGCGACCACCGACGCGTCCTCCGGGACCGTCCGACCGCTGGTGCGCAGCAGGCTGAGCAGCGGGCCGATCACGCCCTCGTTCTGTACCACGAAGCCGGTGGTCTCCGGCCGGTCGGCGAGGATGCGGGCGAGCGTCCCCGCGGTGCTCTCGTAGGTGCCCTCGCAGGGGCGGTGCACGAAGCGCTGGCCCCGCTGCTCGGCGCGCTCACGGAAGCCGGTCAGTGTGCGCTCGGCGTACCCGGCGTGCCGGTGGTAGACGCCGGAGCCGTAGCCGATGAAGGCGATCTCGCGGTGGCCCAGGTCGGCCAGGTGGTCGGCGCAGAGCGCGCCGGCCGCGGCGAAGTCGTGGTCCACACAGGACAGTCCACGCGGGTCGTCCGGCAGGCCGATGAGCGAGGCCTGCGTGCCCTGGGCGCGCAGTGCCGGGATGCGCTCGTCGTCCAGTTCGACGTCCATCAGGAGCACGCCGTCCGCCAGCCCGCTCGCGGCGACCCGGCGTACCCCGGCCGGGCCCTCGTCGTTGGTGATCAGCAGCACGTCGTAGCCGTGCTGGCGGGCCGCGACAGTGACCGAGATGGCGATCTCCATCATGACCGGGACGTAGACGTCGCTGCGCAGCGGCACCACAAGAGCGATGATGTGCGAGCGGCGGCCGGCCAGCGCCCGCGCGCCGGCGTTGGGGTGGTAGCCGAGTTCGGTCACGGCACGCTCGACGCGGCGCCGGGTCCCCTCGGAGATCGTGCGCTTGCCGCTCAGCACGTAGCTGACGGTGCTGGACGAGACGCCAGCGTGCCTTGCCACATCGGCGAGTGTCGCCATGGATGCTGCTCCTGCTCCTTCGTGTCGGGTTCAGCCCTTGATCGCCCCGGTGAGCACACCGGCGCGGAAGTGCTTCTGTACGAACGGGTAGACGATCAGCAGCGGCACCAGCGTCAGGACGACCACCGCCATCTGCAGCGACAGCGGCGCGGTCTGCGCGTGCGCCGTGCCGAAACCCGAGTTGATCGAGCCCGGCAGCCCGTTGCCTCGGTTGACATAGGTGAACAGCACGTACTGCAGCGGCCACTTCACACTGTCCGTCGGCAGGTACAGCATGACGTTGAAGAACGAGTTCCAGTAGCCGACGGCGTAGAACAGCGCGATCACGGCGGTCACCGCACGCGAGGTGGGCAGGACGATCGACCACAGGATCCGCCAGTCCCCAGCGCCGTCCATCCGGGCCGCCTCGACCAGGTCGGCGGAGGTCGCCGAGTAGAACGAGCGCAGCACCAGGATGTTGAAGACGGAGACCGAACTCGGGAGGATCAGCGCCCACCACTGATCGTAGCCACCGAGCCCGGTGACCACGAGGAACGTGGGAATCAGGCCGCCGTTGACGAACATGGTGACGACCAGCAGGGTCAGCAGGAAGCGGTGCCCGAGCGAGCGGGACCGGGACAGACCGTAGGCGCACAGGATCGAGACGACCATCGACAGGGCCGTGCCAACCGCGGTGATGCCCAGGCTCACCAGCAGCGCGGTACGCACGGTCGGGTCGCCCAACATCTCCCGGTATGCCTCGGTCGTCAAGCCCTCCGGCCAGATCACCAGGCCACCCGCGCGGTTGACGGCGGCCTGGGTGGAGAAGCTGGTCACCACGATGATCCACAGCGGCACCAGGATGACCGCGAGGGCCCCGCCGAGCGTCAGCCCCTTGGCGGTCTGGCCGATGGCCGTCGGCGGCTCCTCCCACGGCGGGCGCGCGGACCGCTTCCTGCCGCGGACGACCGCTCCGGTCGCGCCCGCCTCGTCGCCCGTGCGTCGGATCGTGAGTACGTCGGTCATCTCCGGTACAACCCGTCCTCGCCGAAGGCGTGCGCCAGTTTGTTCGCGCCCCAGATGAGCAGCAGCGAGATGACGCTCTTGAAAAGCCCCGCCGCGGCGCCGTAGCTGTAGTTGCCGGTGGCGATGCCGTAGTAGAACGAGAAGGTGTCCAGCACGTCCGCGGCGTCGTGGCCGACCGCCTCACGCTGGATCAGGAACTGCTCGAACCCGACGGTCAACGCGTTGCCAAGGCGCAGCACCAGCAGCAGCATGATGACGCCGCGCAGGCCGGGCAGGGTGATGTGCCAGATCCGCCGGACACGTCCCGCGCCATCCGCGGCGGCCGCCTCGTACAGGTCGGTGTTGATGGCGGCGAGCGCGGCCAGGAAGACGATGATCCCCCAGCCTGCCTCCTTCCAGATCGCCTGGGAGGTGACCAGCAGCACGAAGGTGTGCGGGTTGGTCATGATGTCCCAGATGCCGATGTCGTGGATGCGCAGGAACTGGTTGAGCACCCCCGCGCCGCCGAGCATCTGCTGGAAGACCGTGACGGCGAGCACCCACGAGATGAAGTGCGGCAGGTAGACGACGGACTGGACGAAGTTGCGCAGCCGCTTGGACAGCACCGAGTTGAGCAGCAGGGCCAACACGATCGGGATCGGAAAGAACAGGACCAGTTGGACGAAGCTGAGGTAGACCGTGTTCTTCAGCGCCTCCCAGAACAGCGGGTCACCGAAGAGCTGCCGGAACTGGTCGAAGCCGGCCCAGTCGCTGTGCCAGACGCCGACCAGCGGGTCGTAGTACTGAAACGCGGTGACCAACCCGAACAGCGGCACGTAGTTGAAGACCAGCAGCAGGACGACCGCGGGCACCGTCATCAGCAGCAGCGACCGGTCGCGCCGCAGCCTGGTCCGCCAGGTCAGCCGCGCCGGCAGTGCCACGCGCTGCGATCGCGCCATGCTCATCGGCGTCCTCGCCGGGCGGACGCCGATGAGACTCCACAGTGCACAGTCCGCAATGGTCGGCCGGTCACTGACCGGTGCCGTACTTGTGCAAGACGTTGTCGGTCATCCACTGGGTCAGCCGGTTTCCGCCGCTGGACTGCCAGGTGGCGATGGCGGCTCGGACGTCGGAGACGGTCTTCTTGCCGTGGTAGCAGTCCTTGACGGTGTCCTCGACGGCCTGCGCGGCGTCCGCGGTGGCCAGCGACTGCGGCATGCTGATGTTCATGTTCCAGAAGACCGGCTTGTAGAGGGTCTTCACGTTGGCGGCCTGGTAGGCGGCGTAATCCCTGGTGACGATGTCCCCGCCCGGGTTGCTGATCACGGCGGGCGGCGATGCCAGGAACGGGTAGGTCTGCGCCTGGACGTCCTTCTTGCCCTCGTCGGTGGCCGTCGGGACGCCGTTGACCATCGTGTAATGGACACCCTCGACGCCGAAGTTGACCATCGTGTACTCGGCCGAACCGTACGGCGCGGCCAGGTAGTTCGCGACCTTCAGCAGTTCCTCGATCTGACCTGTTGTCAGGTTCTTGTTGAGGTAGCTCATGATGCTGGTGGATGAGCCCATGAAGACACTGGGCGTGCCCTTGCCGTCGGCGGCGAAGATGTTGAACGCGCCGCGCCGGTAGTTCGCGTTCGCGGCGGTGCCGGACTGGTAGTCGGCCAGGTTCCACGCGCCGGTCCCGCCGCCCCCGATCAGCGTCTTCCCGGCGTAGAAACGGGTGTTGGCGTTGGCGTTGTCGCCCGCGATCGCGTCCGGGTGCAGGTAGCCCGCGGTCGCGAGCCGGTAGTGCCAGTCCAGCGCCGCGAGGAACTGCGGCATCTGGTACTTGTGGACCAGCTTGCCGTTGTCGACCGTCCATTTGTTGGGCACGCCCCAGAACGGGAAGAGGTAGGTCCACACGTCGTCGAAGGCCCACACGCCGCCTTTGGCGTCGGTCAGTTCCTTGCCCAGGTTCATCAGGTCGTCGGCCGAGCGCACCTGGTCGGCGGTGATGCCCTTCTGCGCCAGGATGTCGCGCCGGAAGTAGGTGGTGCCGGCGATGACGAAGCCGCTGGAGAAGGACGGGATGCCGTAGAGCTTGTTGCCCCAGACGCCGGCCTGCCAGGCGCCGGTGGGAATGGCCGCCAGGTTGGGATACTTCTTGACGTTGTCGCCGGACAGGTGGGGCGTCAGGTCCGCGAGTTGCTTCGCGGCCAGCTCACCGACGTTGAAGTTGGGGTTCCACCAGGTCGGTAACTGGATCCAGTCGGGCAGTTTGTCGGCGGCGGTCATGGTCGGGATGATCGTGGCGTAGTTGTTCCCGTCCGCGGGCTTCATGGTGAGGTTGACGCCGAGTGCCTTGTTCATGGCCTGGTAGAAGGAGTTGCCGGCCGGGGGCACCGTCCCCCACAGCGGCGTGACCGCCGCGTAGCTGCCGCCCGTGCCCGGCACGCCGGCGACGGTGGCGACCTGGGTGGCCGGGTAGGTGAGGAAGCCGGGGTCCGTCATCGCGTCGGGGCCGCCCGCCACGGACAGGATGTCCGGCTTGATGGCCGTTCTCGGCGCGTACGCCGGCAGCGCCGCCCGCAGGCCCGACGCGGTGTTCGCACCGGCCGTCGACGTCGAGCTTCCGGTGCAGGCGGACAGCAGCGGTGCCATGGCGGCGGCTCCCGCGATCGAGACGGCGGCGGTCATGAAGCTTCTGCGATTCAACTCGATACCCATGGAGCCGGGCCCTTCTCCGTTGAAGTGTCGAAGCGCTTAAACGATGGCGCCGAGAGTAGTGACGTGCCATCAATACAGCAATAGCCCGAAAGCGCCTACGTACCTGCCTGACCGGGCGGTTGACATGTCCGACAAGATCGTGCCACCGTCGAAGCGCATCCATACGACCCGTCCTGGGGGTTTGCCACGTGAGCCGGTCGTCCGTGTCCGCCACCGAACCGTTGCCCTTTCACGACCCCGCGCTGGCGGTACACAAGCGCGTCGACGATCTGCTCGAACGGCTCACGCTCGATGAGCGGATCGCGATGCTGCACCAGTACGCGCCTGCCGTCCCGCGTCTGGGCCTCGCCGCGTTCCGCACCGGGACCGAGGCCCTGCACGGCGTGGCCTGGCTCGGCCCGGCCACGGTCTTTCCGCAGGCGGTCGGGTTGGGCGCGACCTGGGACCCGGAGTTGGTACGGCACGTCGCCGAGGCCGTCTCGGTCGAGCTGCGAGCCTTCCACCACCACCGCGCGCCCAACGCCGGCCTACAGGCGTGGGCTCCCGTGGTGAACCTGCTGCGCGATCCGCGCTGGGGACGCAACGAGGAGGGCTACTCCGAGGACCCGGTGCACACCGCGCGCCTCGCGGTGGCCTTCTGCCGGGGACTGTCCGGCGACGACCCGCGGTTCCTGCGCACGGCCCCGGTGCTCAAGCACTTCCTGGCCTACAACAACGAGGACGACCGCTGCACCACGTCGTCCGCCCTGCGCCCCCGGGTACTGCACGAGTACGACCTGGCCGCCTTCCGCCCCGTCATCGCCGGTGGCGCCGCGACCGGCGTCATGGCCGCCTACAACCTGGTCAACGGCCGCCCCTGCCACGTCAGTCCGCTCATCGAGACGGAACTGCGCCGCTGGGCCGAGCCGACCGGCCACGAGCTGTTCGTGGTCAGCGACGCCGAGGCGCCGTCCAACCTGGTCGACGTGGAGGGCTACTTCGACGACCACGCCGAGTCCCACGCCGCCGCGCTCAGGGCCGGCATCGACAGCTTCACCGACCACGGCGAGGACAGCGCGACTCCGATCGGCAGACTGCGCGATGCGCTGGAGCGCGGCCTGATCGACGAGGCCGACGTGAACCGCGCGGTGCGGCGGCAGCTACTGATCCGCTTCCGGCTGGGCGAGTTCGACCCGGACCTCGACCCCTACGCCGGCATCGGCCCTGAGTCGATCGACTGTCCGGCACACCGCGCACTCGCGCTGCGGGCCGCGACCGAATCGGTGGTGCTGCTGCGCAACGACGGGCTGCTGCCGCTCGATGCCGCCCGCGCACCGCGCGTCGCCGTCATCGGCCCGCTGGCCGACATGCTGTGCGAGGACTGGTACAGCGGCACCATGCCCTACCGGATCACCATCGCGGCCGGGCTCGGCGCCGCGCTCGGGGAGCACGGCGGTGACGTGGTCCGTGTTGCGGGCGCCGACCGGATCGCGCTGCGCTCCCGCCGCACCGGCGAGTTGCTCGGCAAGACCGCGTTCGACGTCGTCGACTGGGGCGGCGGGGTGCTGACGCTGCGTTCCGCCGACACCGGCCGCTATCTGAGCGGCACGGACGCCGACGCCGCACTGGTCGCCGACCAGGACGTGATCAAGAGCTGGGAGGTGCGCGAGACCTTCCGCCTCGAGCCCGATCCCGACGACGACCGGGACACCGTGCTGCTGCGCAGCGTCCTCACCGGCCGCTACGCCGTCGTCGACCCCGTCGACGGCGGGGTCGGTGCCACCGCCGAAACGCCGGCGGCCGCGGAACGCTGGCAGCGCGAACTCCTGCGCGACGGCATGGCGGAAGCCAGGGCCGCCGCCGCGGCGGCCGACGTCGCGGTGGTCGTCCTTGGCAACCACCCGCTGATCAACGGCCGCGAAACCGAGGACCGCACGGGTATCGCCCTGCCCGAGGCGCAGGAGGCGCTGCTGCGGGCGGTCGCCGCGGTTCGCCCGGAGACGGCGCTGATCGTGATGAGCGGCTACCCCTATGCCCTGGACTGGGCCGACACGCACCTGCCCGCGGTGGTCTGGACCTCGCACGGCGGGCAGGAAACCGGCCGGGCGCTGGCCGCCGTGCTGCTCGGCGCCGCAGAGCCGACCGGCCGACTCGCGCAGACCTGGTACCGGACCGACGACGAACTCCCGCACCCGCTCGACTACGACATCATCACGGCCGGCTGGACCTACCAGTACCACCGGCCCGCACCGCTGTACCCCTTCGGCCACGGTCTGTCCTACACCGACTTCGCCTACCGCGACCTGAGCCTGTCCTCGCCCGCCGTAACCGGGAACGGCTCGGTCGATGTCTCGGTGACGCTGGCCAACTCCGGCACGCGGGCCGGGAGTGAGGTGGTCCAGCTCTACGTGCGGGCGCTGGACGCCCGCGGTGCGACGCCCCTGTTGCGGCTGGCCGATTTCCGCAAGGTCCGACTGGACCAGGGCGAGAGTCGGGAGCTGACCTTCCGGCTGCCCACCGAACGGCTCGCCCACTGGGACGTCGCCACCGGCGCCTTCACCGTCGACCCCGGCGCATACGAGATCCTCGTCGCCCGCTCCGCCGGGAACGTCGTACTCACCGCGCCGCTCACCGTGACCGGAACGGCCCCCGCGCCCCGCATGGTCGTCGATCGGCGCACCCTGGCCGTCGACTTCGACGACCACGCCGGCACCGCCATCGTCGACGCCACCCGCGCCACCGGCGACGCGGTCACCCCGACCGACCCGGCACTGCCCGCGACGCTGCTGTTCCGCTCGGTCGACCTGTCCGGCGCGATCCGGGTCGAGGCCGAGGTCGCACGGGCGGACGGCGGCGAGGCGCGGCTGGAGTTCCGCGCAGGCGACCGGATGCTGGCGGAGATCGAGGTACCGGTCACCGGCGGCCGCCACACGTGGACGACCGTCGCCGCCGAGTTGCCGGCACCGTTGGCAGGCAGCCACGACCTGCGGCTGACCCTGCACGGCGCCGTCCGGCTCGCCGCCTTCCGCTTCCGCTCGCCCCGCGCGGCCACCGACTGAGATCCGCCTGTACCGGTATCCGCCTTGTGCCGCGCGGAAATTTCATGACCGGCGAGCTGCCGCGTCGGTACGGGCTCGTTCCGCCGGCGCGATCCTGACATGCCCGTTCGAAGCGATTCGACGACCACCGGGTTCGGGCCGGCCAGGCACCGCGCCGCCGGGCTGCTGGACATGCCCCTGGATTGCCTGTATTCCCAAAAGCGGGGTGGAAGGGAAGGCCGGTATGTTCAGCGGCAGGACGGAAAAACGTAGGCGTATCTTGGCCGGGCTCGGCGCGGCACTGCTCGGCGTCACCGTACCAACTGGAATCCTCGCGGCGCCGTCGGCGGCAAGTACCTTGACGGACACGGTCACCGTCAACGCGACGGCAGGGCTCGGCACGATCCCGTCGAACGCGATCGGCCTGAACACGGCCGTCTACGACACACTGATGAACGACGCGGCGATCCCGGGACTGGTCAAGGCCGCCGGGATCGATGCGCTGCGTTATCCGGGCGGCTCGTACTCCGACATCTACAACTGGCAGACCAATACGGCCCAGGGCGGGTTCGTCGCACCCAACACCAATTTCGCCGACTTCATGAAGACCGCAACGGCGACCGGCGCGAACCCGATCATCACCGTCAACTACGGCACCGGCACCCCGGCGCTGGCGGCCGCGTGGGTGCGGAACGCGGATGTCACCAACAACTTCGGCATCAACTACTGGGAGGTGGGCAACGAGGTCTACGGCAACGGAACCTACGGCGCCGACTGGGAAGCGGACGCGCGCTGCACCGACGCGGCGGGCAACCCGGTCACGATCGGCAGCGCGCCTGCCCAGACCTTCCGCTGTGGGCCGGCCACGTACGCGAACAACGTGCTGAGCTATATCTCCGCGATGAAGGCGGTGGACCCGAACATCCATGTGTGTGCGGTGCTCACCACGCCCGGCTTCTGGCCGGACGGCGTCACCAACGCCGCCACCAGCCCGCAGTCGTGGAACCATACCGTGTTGTCGACGCTGGGCGCCAGGACCGACTGTGTCATCATGCACTACTACCCCGGCGGCTCGACCGCGGCGGGAATGCTGACCGATCCGACCGACATCGCCGGCATCGTGTCCACAGTGCACTCCCAGATCAGCCAGTTTGCCGGCGTCGACCCGGCGAAGGTGAAGTTGATCGTCACCGAGACGAACACATCGATCGACATGGACACCCAGCCGGCCGCGCTGTTCGCCCCGGACATGTACCTGACCTGGCTGGAGCACGGCGTCACCAACGTGGACTGGTGGAACGAGCACAACGGCGCGGGCACGCCGAGCACCGTGGGCGGCGTGCCGGACTTCGGTGATCAGGGCATCTTCTCCAACGGCACCAACGGAAGCGGGGCAACAGAGCCGGCGCCGGAGACACCGTTCGCGCCGTACTTCGGGATCGAGATGCTGACCAGGCTCGGTTCCCCCGGCGACCTGCTGGTCAACTCGACGTCCAGCGATCCCCTCGTGCGCACGCACGCGGTGCGCCGCGCGGGCGGCGGCCTGGACGTGCTGATCGACAACGAGGATCCGACCAACACGCACACCGTCAACCTCACCTACGGCAACTTCACCCCGTCCGGCACGCCAACCGTGTTCACCCTGGCCGACAACGCCACCACGATCACCAGCACGACGCAGTCCGCCGCGGCTTCCGTCACGGTCGCCCCGTACTCGCTGACCGTCATCCAGATTCCCGGCAGCGGAGGCACCGGCGTGACCGCACCGGGCGCACCGGGCCTGCCTTCGGTGTCGAACCTGACGTCCAGCACATCGAGCAACACGTCCGGGAGCGCGACGCTGAGCTGGTCGGCCGCGAGCGCCGGCAGCAGTCCGGTCGCCGACTACCAGGTCTACCAACAGATCGGCGGCAGCAGCTCCCTGGTCGCCACGACCACCAACACCACGGTGAACGTCACCGGCCTCACCGTCGGCACGAGCTACACCTACGACGTTGTCGCGGTGGACAGCCACGGGAACCCGTCCCTGCCGTCCCCACCGGTCACGTTCACCGTGCCACCGCCGGCCAACAGCGCCTGCGCGGTGCACTACGCGATCAGTACCAGCTGGTCGGGCGGGTTCGGCGCCGGTGTGACCATCACCAACCGAGCCGCGGTCGCCGTCAACGGCTGGACCCTCACGTTCGGCTGGCCGGCGGCGGGCGAGGCGGTGCAGTCCGGTTGGAACGGCACCTGGACACAGACCGGGCAGGCGGTCACGGTGACCAACGCGAGCTGGAACGGCGCGATCGCGGCGAACGGTGGTTCGGTCAGCATCGGTTTCAACGCCGTCGACACGGGCCAAGATCCGGCGCCGACGGCGTTCCTACTCAACAACACCGTGTGCGCGATGAACTGATCAGCAGCCCAGGAAGCGGACCACACCAAGACCCTGGCGCTACGTTCTCGGCGAAGCGGACCTGGTGAAGCCGAACAGTTCGGCGGCGTTGGTGTCCAGTATCGCGGCCGCCTCGGCGGGGCCAACGGTCCGACCGACGTAGTCGATCGCGGCCTGGAACTCCTCCCCCGGCTGGTATGGGAAGTCGGTGCCCAGCACGAGCCGGTCCGCGCCGAAGGTGTCGACGGCGGCCCGCAGCGCAGGCGCGTGGTCGTGCCCGACGGTGTCGAACCACATTCGGCGCGCGGCCACGCTGGGCAGTTCCGGGGTGCCCGGCGCCTCCCACGGCACTTGGTGGTCGGTGTGGTTGAGCACCATCGGCAGCGCGCCGCCCAGGTGCGACGCGACGATCTTCATGTTCGGGTACCGGCTGGGGATGCCGGCCAGGATCAGGTGCATGATCGCGACCGTGTCCTCGATCGGCGCACCGATCGACCATGTCAGGTTGTGCCCGGCGATCAGCTCCGAGCCGGCGCCCGCGCCGGCAGGGTGCACGTACAGCACGGTGCCACGGCGGTTCAGCTCCTCGTACACCGGCTCGAACACCGGGTCGCCGAGGCCGCGACCGAGCACCGACGTCGTCACGGCCGCACCGACCGCACCCAGGTCGTCCAGGGCGCGGGTCAACTCCTTCAGCGCCGCGTCCGCGTGCGGCAGCGGCAGCGCGGCAAGGGCCCGGAACCGGCCCGGGTACCGGGCGACGACGTCCGCGTACTCGTCATTGACCAGCCGGGCGGCGCGTACCGCCGCCGCCTCGTCGGCCAGGTGCGGCGAGACCGGCGGGACCGACAGCACCTGGAGGTCCACGCCGGCCGCGTCCAACTGCGCGAATCTCGCGGCCAATTCCTGGTCCGTCGACCCGGCCCCGGCGCCGCGCTGGGCGCCGGTCGGCACACCGAGGCCGGCCATCAGCTCCAGGTAACTCTCGCTCCACAGGTGAGCGTGCACATCGACGCGCATGGCGGTGATCCTCCTAATCTGAACTGATCCGTACAGTTCAGTTTCAACAGAGACGATACCGTCCATGGCGTCGGTGTCAAGCACTGAGACAGACAGGTGGATGGATAACCGAACGCTACGGTACAGTTCACTTCCGGCATACCGAGACCTTGAGGAGACTCATGCCTGAGCGAGCGGACACCGCTGTCCGGCAGCCGCCGTCAGGGCCACGCGCGGCGGCCAAGCAGCGTGCGATCATCGACGCGGCGCGCTCGTTGTTCCTCGCGGATGGATTCGACGCGAGCATGGACACCATCGCGGCGGCCGCGGACGTCTCGAAGGTCACCGTCTACAACCACTTCGGCAGCAAGGAAGCACTCTTCATCGCGGTTGTCGGCGGTGAACTGGACCGCGCCCTTGACGAGCCGGTGCGGCTGGTGGAATCCCGGCTCGCCGCATCGACGCACCTGCACGACGACATGATCCACGCGTGCCGGGCCTGGGTCGCGGGAATCGCCGCGCCACCGATGATCTTGCTACGCAACCTGGTGGTCGGCGAGCTGCGCCGCTTTCCCGAGTTGGGCGCGGCGTGGCAGGAACGCGGCCCGCAACGCTTCCACCCGGTGATCACCGCGGCCCTGCGGCGGTTGGTCGAACGCCGCCAACTGACCATCGACGACGTGGACCTCGCCGTCCTGCAGCTCTCCGGCCTGGTCGTCTCCCCGAACCTGGTGTACGGCGCCTACGGCAGCCCACTCGGCGGCGAACTCGCCGACCGACTCATCACAGCCGGCGTCGACATGTTCCTCGACCACTACCGGTACCGCGTCGGTCACCAGCACACGCCATGACCGATCGCGACAGGAGACGCAGTGGACCCGCACCCAAGCTCGCCTCTTCGGGCAGGCATCGACAACCGCGGTAGGAGACGCTGGTAGGTGCATCTGGGCTTGAGGGAGCGTGGGCGATGGCGGTACCAGAGGGAGCGACGCTGTCAGAGGACGGCTACTACTACTGGGACGGACAGCAGTGGCAGCCGGTGGACAACACGGACGGTGCGACGTCGACCGGTTCGGGTCCGGGCGGTGGCGGCGCGACACCGGTGGACGTGGTCTATCAGGTCGCGGGAATGAGCCAGCCCGCCGCCCATGCGTGCTGGGCGACCTCCTTCGCCGTGGTGATCAACTATCGGGACGGCTCGAATCTGACCCCCGCTGATGTCAGCAATGCCGTGGGTGTGGACATCAGCGCGGTGGAAAGCTGGTCGGACGTGACCGACGCCGCGTCACATTTCGATCTGCACGAGAGCGCGTCGGCGTGCATGGACGTCCAGGGGTGGGCGCAACTGCTTGCCGCCAACGGTCCACTGTGGATCTGCGTGCACAGCGGCAGCCACGCCGTCGTCCTCAACGGTGTCCACGGCGACGGCACGCCGGAAGGGACCACGTTCTACCTCACCGACCCATGGAACGGATCCACGACAACGGACGTCAACGGCCTGGCCGCGATGTTCGAAGCGATCGACGCGCGGCAACCGGGTGACGGACTGATCATCTGGCACCGCTAGAGAGCGGCCGGTCGGTCTCGGCGGCGTGTCAGGCAGTGGACCGCGCCGCGTGCTGTAGCCGTTCGGCGATGACGGCGCACCGGTCGCGCAGTTCGGGTGGGTCCAGGGGCGTGAACGGCACATCCAGCAGCGCGAGGTGCAGGGCGATCGCGTCCAGCGAGTCGGACCCGGAGATGAGCAGGCATCGCCGGTCGTCGACGGCCTCAATGACGGCGACGGTCGGCGGTACAAGGCCGGCAACCACGTCGGCGGGTGCGGACATCAACACCCGCGCCTGCCACTGGTACTGACGGGTGGCAACGGCCTCGCTCACGAAGCGTGCCGCGTCGGGCGGGTCGGTGGGCGGCGAGTGGCGGCCGGTGGGTAGTGGATCGTCCAGGCGGTCGACGCGGAAGCTGCGCCAGTCGTCCCGGTCGACGTCGCGGGCCACCAGGTACCAGCGCCGGCCGGTACAGACCAGGCGATGCGGTTCGACGTGCCGCCGGCTGTGCTGCCCGGCCCGGTCGACGTAACCGAACCGCAGCCGTTCGCCGTCCCGGCAGGCCAGGGCGAGCATGGCCAGCACCGAGGACTCGATCGCCGAATCGGTCCCACTCAGCGTCACGGTCGCGGCCCGCAGGGCATGCACGCGGTGCCGCAGGCGGGCGGGCATGACCTGGTCGATCGCTGCGGCGGCGCGGAGCGCGGCATCGGCGATGCCCAGCACGGCACCGCCGGCCGCGGCGTGCAGCCCGAGCGCGACCGCGACCGCGGCATCGTCGTCGAGCACCAGCGGTGGTAGCCCGGTGCCGGCGCCGAGTTCGTAGCCGCCGGCCGGTCCGGGCTCGGCGTGCACCGGGTAGCCCAGTTCGCGAATCCGCTCGATGTCCCTGCGGATGGTGCGGACGGTGACACCCAGTCGTTGGGCCAACTCCTCGCCGCCCCAGGTGCGCCGTCCGGTAAGCAGGGACAGCAGCCGCAACAGCCGCGTCGCGGTATCGGTCATCCCGACATTCTCTCCCAAGACGAGGACCGACCCTGTCCGCATCTGCCCCTAGCCTCGCACCCATGGACATGACGACCGCGAAGGACCTCGACTGGACCGACCTGCTCGCCGACCAGTTGGACTGGCACTGGCGCCACCAGCTCCGCCGGCGCCTGGACGGACTGACCGACGAGGAATACCGGTGGGAGCCGGTGGCCGGAGCCTGGAACGTCCGTCCCCGGGGCACCGGCACCGCGCCGATCACCGCCGGTCGGGGTGAGTTCACCATCGACTTCGCCAGGCCGGCACCGGACCCGCCACCGGTCACCACCATCGCCTGGCGACTCGGCCACATCATCGTCGCCGTGCTGGGCAAGCGTGTCGCCGCCCACTTCGGCGGCCCGCCGATCGACTACCTGACCCACGACTACCCCGGCGCCGCCGCAGGCGCGCTGGCACAACTCGACGAGGCGTACACGGCGTGGACAGCCGGCGTGCGGGCACTGGGCGCAGCTGGGCTGGCCCGCCCATGCGGTCCGGCGGAGGGCGAGTGGGCCGAACACCCGACGGCCGCCCTCGTGCTGCACATCAACCGGGAGATGCTGCACCACGGTGCGGAGATCGCGCTGCTCCGCGACCTGTACCGGGGACGCGACAACCACAATCAGCAGCGGGATTGACCATGTACACCAAGATCCGCGACTCCCGCCGGAACCGGTTGCGAAAATCGTATTCGGTCACCGAAACCGGCAGCCGCTTGAGCGCGACCACCTGATCAGGCCTGGTGTCGCGGGCGCGATGGACAAGGCCCATGCCACCCTGGCCGAGCAGCTCCAGCAGGCGATAAGGTCCGAATTCCGGTGACTCGGCCGCCGCAGCAGAGCTCGCCGCACCGGAAACCATCGCGCACTCCGGAGATCCTCGGTGTCAATCACTCGGCCAACACACGACCGTGATCGGCCGTGCCGCTTGCCCGATCTCAAAACCCGACCACGGGCGGTTATCCGGTTGCACACCAGACCGAGATTATCCGGCGACGGCCGGCGTCGAGGATGGCGAGGTGTCGCGGAGGGTGACAGCTCAGTCGCGTACCGGGATGATCGATGTGCGGTCCCCGGTGTGGGGACGGGCGTCGAGCACCTGAATGGAGAGCGTCCATGGGCGT
>DASXXM010000183.1:0-5015 GCA_036503065.1 Pseudonocardiaceae bacterium
GAGTAGGCGCTGACCACGGCGGACCGGTCCGGGCTCGGCGCGCCGGTCTCCGCCCGCAGGAACGTCAGTTCGCCGAGTTGGCGGTCCGCGACCGACCAGGTCGAGCCGGCCACCGGGTCCAGGTCGCCGTTCGCGGTGTCGGCGGCGATCGCCTGCCGAGTGGCGGCCAGGGCCGCGTCACCGGTGGTGCGGGCGGTCCGGAATGCCGTGGCGGTGGTGTCGGTGTTGGCGACGAGTACGCGTTCGGCCTGCAGCGCGGCGATCGAGCCGCGGACCGACGCGCTCAGTTCGGTGAGCCTGCTGGCCCGCGCGAACTGGGCGGAATTGGCAAGCTGGCCGCTGATCAACACCCCGCCGAGGGTGCTCATCACGATCATCGGCACGACCGTGACAAGTGCGAGTTTGGTCGGCAGCGAGAGATCGCGCCACCGACCTAACCACGTGGTGACCGATCGGAACCGCGCCGATTTCGGGAACCTCACGCAACCTCCTCGCTGCCGCTGCCCGAGCGCAGAAGGCATCTGCTGGTTTGCCTCGTAGGCGAATCGTCGAGCGTGACAAATCGTTTCCAGGTTCACCCGGAAGTGGCGTAGACGTGCATTCTCCTGGCATTTATGGGGTGCCATCGAGACATTCCGGGACTTCGAGAACCAGACCCTACAACACACCCGACGAACCGAAGCGCAATCGGAACCGGGGCGTTCACCTGCCGTTTTCAGCCCAGCCACCCGCTGAAACCGGCAGATCGGACATATGATCAGCCGGCCGGTCAGATGCATGTTGCTCTCAGCGGGTCCGGTCAGGTTACGCAACCGCCGAAAGTGCGAGAGAACGCCACCCCATGGTGTTCAGTTGGCAAACACCGGCGTTGATTCAGTTGGTAGCAGCAGGCCCGATGACCTTGACCGATCGTTCTCGGCAGTCGCCGGGCAGCGCTTGACCAGTCATTTCGATCTGCTGCCACAAGATCGAAGCCAGACCTGCCCTGTCCCGCTCAAGTTCCGCCGGACAACACGTTCGAGTGACACCCGGTCTGGTTCGGCCTGATATGAGTACCGGTCAGCCGGTTGCCGCGGACCAGTTGACACAGTCGCTCCACCGACACCGGTCACAATACGTGGTCGTCAAGTTCACACCTATGTGGGAAAACGGGTTGGCGCACCAATCACAGGTGAATCACGGGTGGACCTACCGAAACGCCGGATATGCCGGCAGCTGCTCCCGGTCGCCGAACCGGCGGACCAGCCCGGCCACCACGTCGTGCGCATGGGCCACCACGTCGCGCTCGCCGGCCCGTGCCGCGTCCCTGGCCAGCTGCTGCCACCGGGACCGCAGGGCGACGCTGCGCCGGGGCGACCGGGCGTCCGAGTCGACCGGCACGTCGTCCTGGTCGACCCTGGGCAGGAACCACCAGGTGGACACCCACACCCACAGCAGCTGCGCGTCCAGCAGCGCGGGCAGCAGGACGGCGTCGTCGTCCAGGTCCGGCCAGACGTCCCGGACCTCGGCCCGCCACGCGGCCACCATCGCCTCGGTCATCCCCGCCGGCAGGGTGAAGCTGCACCAGCAGGTCGGGAACGGCACCCGCAGGTACCCGGCGTCCAGCAGCACGTTGCGCCAGCAGCCGCCCTCGAAGTCCAGGAACCGCACGCCCCTGCTGGTGATCACGTTGTTGTCCGGGCACGCGTCGGACGGGCTGAACGCCCGGTGGGTGTGCGAGTCGAGCAGCCACGACGAGTTCGCGGCCCTTCGGTGCGCCGCGCCGGAGGTGACCACGCCGATCGCGTCGGCGAGCAACTCCGGCAGCTCCTCGAAGGCCTGGTGACCGGCCGACGACAACGGATCGGTCACCCGCGAGGTGCCCAGCCGCCGCGACAACGCGTCGAAGTCGGCCTCCCGCCCCGCCGTGCTGGCGTGCAGCCTGCCCAGCGACCGGGACCAGGACAGCAGGGCCCGTTCGGCCGCCTTCGGGTCGCCGGCCAGCAGCTTGTTCTCCAGCGTCGGCGCCCGGCCGAGGTCCTCCAGCACCACGAGCCGCGCCGCGCCGTCGTGCGCGAACATCTCCGGACACATCCGGTCCTCGGGCGAGAACGCGGTGAACAGCTGGTAGCTGACCGCTTCCTGCACGAAGGCGTCACCGACCGGCTGCTGGTCGGCCGGGCCGTAGCGCTTCACGACGAGGGTGCGCGGGAGGGAGAAGGGTGAGGACGCGACACGGACCCGTACCACGGTCGACTTGCCGCTGCCGCCGAGATGCTCCGGATCGGCCAACCGAATGGTTGCGCCGAAACGGTGACTGAGCACCTGCTCAGCCCGCGCGACCGTCTCGGACACCGCCGACTCGATGCCCCCGATGGCATCCGATGAGCCGGTGGTGGTCTCCACACTCATCCCCTCCGACCCTACTCGCGGCTCGACCCGATGTGGCGTTGTTCCACCCGATACGACGCCTGAGAAATCCCTGCGAATCAAGCAGTGGACCTGCCACAGTCGACGCACGCGCACGCGACCGTAGTGCCCGAACCGGTACCCGGCAGGCACGACCAGGTAACGGATTGCGGTCTTGTCGGATTACTGAAAACGCTGAAGTTCAGGTCGTGGGTGGTTTGGCGTCGACGCCGGCTTCCTTGCGTTGCTGCGGGGTGATCGGGGCGGGTGCTCCGGTCAGCGGGTCGTAGCCGCCACCGGACTTCGGGAAGGCGATGACCTCGCGAATCGAGGAGTACCCGCTGAGCAGCATCGCTATCCGGTCCCAGCCGAACGCGATACCACCGTGCGGTGGCGCGCCGAACTTGAACGCCTCCAACAGGAACCCGAACTTCTCGGTGGCGTCGGCCGCGGAAAGCCCCATCACCTCGAAGACGCGCCGTTGCACGTCGGCGCGGTGGATACGGATGGAGCCGCCGCCGATCTCGTTGCCGTTGCAGACGATGTCGTAGGCGTAGGCCAGCGCGTTGCCCGGGTCCTCCTCGAACCGGTCGATCCACTCCGGCGTCGGCGAGGTGAACGCATGGTGCACCGCGGTCCAGCTGCCCGACCCGACGGCCACGTCCCCGCTGGCCACCGCCGACGCGGCGGGCGTGAACAGCGGCGCGTCCACCACCCACACGAAGGACCAGGCACTCTCGTCGATCAGCCCGAGCCGGTGGCCGATCTCCAGCCGAGCCGCGCCCAGCAGCGCACGCGCGCCCTCCGCGTCGCCTGCGGCGAAGAAGACACAGTCCCCCGGCTCCGCGCCCGCGGCCTTGGCCAGGCCGTCCCGTTCGACGTCGGACAGGTTCTTGGCGACCGGCCCGCCGAGCGTGCCGTCCTCGCCCACCAGCACATAGGCCAGGCCCCTGGCGCCGCGCTGCTTGGCCCAGTCCTGCCAGGCGTCCAGCGTGCGACGGGGCTGGTCGGCGCCACCGGTCATCACGACGGCGCCGACGTAGGGGGCTTGGAAGACGCGGAACGGGGTCTCGGCGAAGTAGTCGGTGAGCTCGGTCAGTTCGAGCTTGAAGCGCAGGTCGGGCTTGTCGGTGCCGTAGCGGGCCATCGAGTCGGCGTAGGTGATGCGCGGGATGGGCAGCGTGATGTCGTGGCCGCCCAGTTCCCGCCACAGGGCGGTGACGAGGTCCTCGGCCAGCGCGATCACGTCGTCCTGCTCGACGAAGCTCATCTCGACGTCGAGTTGGGTGAACTCCGGCTGCCGGTCGGCCCGGAAGTCCTCGTCCCGGTAGCAGCGGGCGATCTGGTAGTAACGCTCCAACCCGCCGACCATCAGCAGTTGCTTGAACAACTGCGGTGACTGCGGCAGCGCGTACCAGGACCCCGGCCGCAGCCGGGCCGGCACCACGAAGTCGCGCGCCCCCTCCGGCGTCGACCGGGTCATCGTCGGCGTCTCGACCTCGACGAACCGATGCCGGTGCAGCACGTCCCGCGCGATCCGGTTGGCCTCGCTGCGCAGCCGCAACGCCTGCGCAGGCCCGGCGCGACGCAGGTCGAGGTAGCGGTACTTGAGCCGGACCTCCTCGCCGACCTCCAGGTGCTCGTCCAGCGGGAACGGCAACGGCGCGGCCTCACTGAGCACGTCGAGTTCGGTGACGGTCACCTCGACAGCGCCGGTCGGCAACTCCGGGTTCTCGTTGCCCGCAGGCCGGATGACCACCTCGCCCACGACCCGGACGCAGAACTCCGCCCGCAGCCGGTGCGCCCGCTCGGCCATCTCGCCCTCACGGAACACCACCTGCGCGGTCCCGGAGGCGTCCCGCAGATCGATGAAGATCACTCCACCGTGATCGCGCCGCCGCGCCACCCACCCGGTCAGGGTGACGGTCTGTCCGGCATGAGAGGCCCGGAGCGTGCCGGCCTCGTGCGTCCGCATCACGGGAAGCTTTCTCCTCGCTGGTTTCGGGTCAGGTCATCTGTCAGGCAAGGTTAGCCAACTACCCCACCCTCCCCGCCAGCAGGTTTCAGTCGACGCGGACGCCGACAGCGTCGAGTACGCGCATGGTGAGCGTCCGGAAGTCACCGAAAGCACGTTGCGCGGCCTGCTGGTGCCCGCCGAAGGCGCCGTCCGCGGCGGTGAGCGCGAACACGGGTTTCCTGGCGTCCTGTGCCATCGGCATCAGGCTCGCGTAGTTCTTGATCTGCGCAAGACAGTGCTCGTCATCCTCGATGGCCGGAGCGGACTCGCCAGACTCGCCCAGCACACTGGTCCTATAGACCGCCGTCACACGATCCATCCAGCGCTGGAAGGCGCGAGTCGGCTTACCCTGCCGAATGCCATGTTGTTGCAACACGTAGCCGCCCACCCGCATCGTGCCCTCGGGTAGCGGCAGATCCGGATCGGGGTTCTGATCCAGCCGCTGGTGCCATCCGGTCCGCCAGGTCCGCAGCGCAGGGCCGAGATTGCGCAATCCCTGGACGCTGAACAAGTCCGGCGCCAACGGGACAACGACGTGATCAGCGGCGACAAGGGCCGCCCGGTTCAGGGCACCAAGACTCGGCCCGACATCGACCAACACCACGTCTGC
>DASXXM010000184.1:0-12659 GCA_036503065.1 Pseudonocardiaceae bacterium
CCTTCTCCCACTCGGCCAGCGGCTCGTCCGTACCGACACCGGCCTCCGGCTGGTCGTCACCGTCGACGGACGCGGAACGCCCGGCACCCGCGCGGGCCATCAGCCCGGCCGCGGCGGCCTCGGCCACCACCTTGGTCAGCAGCGCGGCGGAGCGGATCGCGTCGTCGTTGCCCGGGATCGGGTAGTCGACCTCGTCCGGGTCGCAGTTGGTGTCCAGGATCGCGACCACCGGGATGCCCAGCTTGCGCGCCTCGCCGACCGCGATGTGCTCCTTCTTGGTGTCCACGATCCACACCGCGCTGGGCACCTTCTGCATGTCGCGGATGCCGCCCAGAGTCTTGGCGAGCTTGTCCTTCTCCCTGGTCAGCATCAGGATCTCTTTCTTGGTGAGACCCTGGAAGCCACCGGTCTGCTCCATCGACTCCAGTTCCTTGAGGCGCTGGAGGCGCTTGTGCACCGTGGAGAAGTTGGTCAGCATGCCGCCCAGCCAGCGCTGGTTGACGTAGGGCATGTTCACCCGCAGGGCCTCGTTCGCGATGGCCTCCTGCGCCTGCTTCTTCGTGCCCACGAACAGGATCGAACCGCCGTGCGCGACGGTCTCCTTGATGAACTCGAAGGCGCGGTCCACATAGGACAGCGTCTGCTGCAGGTCGATGATGTAGATGCCGTTGCGCTCGGTGAGGATGTAGCGCTTCATCTTCGGGTTCCAGCGTCGGGTCTGATGCCCGAAGTGCACGCCGGAATCCAGCATTTGCTTCATGGTGACGACGGCCATGGCCGGGTTCGCACCTCGTCGCTCTGGCGCGCCGGACCGGCCGGCACGCGATTCGGTTTCCACGGCGGACCGGGTGATCCGCCGTCCTGGTGCCAGACCGGCTCCCGGACCCGTCGACTGACGTCGTCGGGACCGCCGGGCACCGTTCCCCGCAACTGCGGTGACGCAGTTTCGCAAGTGCGGTGGATGCGCTGGCACGCGAAGTCGCCCCGCACACACGGAGCGCCCACCCAGTGTACTCGAATCCCGCCCTCCCCCATCACCGCCTGTCCACAGCCCCTCCCGGTTGTCCACAGCCCCGGCTCTTCCCCCACCGCCCATGCCGTCTTCCCGGCACCGTGGACCCATGCACACCTCGATCACCACCCACCCGGCACCACCCCGCACGCCCCTGCCACTGGTCGGCCTGGTCCTGGCCGTGTCGGCGCTGTTGGCCGTGTTGCTGGGCGTCAACCAGGGCACGGCGTCCGGCGGTCCACTGCCCCCGACTCCGACCACCGCGGAACACTTCGCCTGGCCACTGGCGCCGCCGCACCCCGTGCTACGCCCGTTCCAGCCGCCGAGCACGCCGTACGGCCCCGGTCACCGAGGCGTCGACCTTGGCGGCTACCTCAACGAGCCGGTACTCGCGGCCGACCGCGGCCTGGTCCTCTACGCAGGCCCACTGGCCGACCGAAGCCTCGTCTCCATCGAGCACCCCGGCGGATTACGCACCACGTACGAGCCGGTACAGCCGACGGTCCGGGTCGGCGACCAGGTGCGACGAGGCCAGGTCATCGGCACACTCCGGGCCGGCCACCCCGGCTGCCCGGCCACGGCCCCCGTCGTCTGCCTGCACTGGGGCGCCCACCGCCAACGGACGTACCTGGACCCGCTACGCCTACTCCGGTCAGGCCGAATCAGCCTGCTGCCGTGGCTGGATCGTGGACGATGACCCTCGAGCGCCACACCGTCTCGCCACCGCCGCGTGCTGCCGGCGTCAGGCGTCGGCGTTGCCGGCCAGCTTGGTTCGCAGCCGCAGGACGGCGCGGGTGTGCAGCTGGCACACCCGGGACTCGGTCACCCGCAGCACCCGGCCGATCTCCGCGAGGGTCAGGTTCTCGAAGTAGTACAGGGTGACCACGACGCGGTCCCGGTCATCGAGCTGCGCGATGGCGTCGGCGAGCTGCCGGCGGTTGACCTGGTCGACCAGCCGGGCCACCGGGTCGTCCGCCGATTCGTCCGGCAGCGTCTCGGCCAGCGAGGCGTCGCCGCGTCCGGCCACCATGAGCTCGTCGAGGGCGACCACGCTGGTGAGCTGGAACTGCGCGTACAGGTCACGGAGGTCGGGCAGGCCGATCTGCAGTTCGGCGGCGATCTCGGTGTCGGTCGGCGTGCGCTGTAGTTGGTTGCCCAGTCGTTCCAGGGCGCGCTCGACGTCCCTGGCGCGACCGCGCACCGACCGCGGCACCCAGTCCTGGGAGCGCAACTCGTCCAGGATCGCGCCACGAATGCGCTGCATCGCATAGGTCTCGAACTTCAGCCCACGCTCCGGCTCGAACTTAACGATGGCGTCGGCCAACCCGAAGATCCCGGACTTCACCAGATCGGCCACGTCGACATGCGCCGGCAACCCGGTCCCGACCCGCCCGGCAACGTACTTGACCAACGGCGCGTAGTGCAGCATCAGCCGGTCCCGATACCCCTGATCGTGGGTGGCCCCGTACTGCCGCCACAGCGCGACGATCCCGGCCTCGACCTCATCAGCGGTCCGGTGATCACCAGGCAACACCCCATCCGGTTGCCCCGCCCCGAACGCCCGCCCATTCACCCTGCCCGCCACACCACCAGCCGACCGACCAGGCTCACCGGACACCCCAGCACCACCAGCGGCCGACGAACCACCAGCAGACCGAAAACCATTGCCCGACGGTCCGGCACCGGCCTGGACCGCGTCGCCGACCGGCGGCACCGCAGCATCAACGCCAACCGACTTGACACCAACCGAGCGTTCGCCGGCACCGGGCACCGCGGCAGTGGATCGGGTCGCGTCGGCGACCGGCGGCACCGCGGCATGGCCGGATGGCGCCGCGGTTGCTGGCGAACCGTTTGCTGGCGAACCGTTTGCTGGCAACCCGGTGTCACTCACTGGCGCCCCACCAGGCCCGCCGGGCGGTCCGCCGACAGGCGGCGGCGCCGGGCTCGTGGTCGCACCCTCCCCGAGGTCATCGGGACCGTGGGTGGGTTCGGTCATGGATCGCCCTCAGCCGCTCGACGGTGACGTGGGTATAGAGCTGCGTGGTGGCGAGCGTAGCGTGACCGAGCAATTCTTGAACGCTCCGTAGATCCGCTCCGCCCTCGAGAAGGTGTGTTGCCGCGCTGTGCCGGAGCCCGTGCGGGCCCATGTCGGCCGCGCCCGGCACGGCCCCGACGGCGTCGTGCACGACCCGTCGAACAGCCCGCGGATCGAGCCGCCCACCTCGCGCACCCAGGAAGAACGCTGTCGTGGCGCGGTCCGCGACGAGCCGTGGCCTGCCGTCCTGCTGCCAGCAGCGCATCGCCCGTTCGGCCGGTATGCCGAACGGCACGGTCCGTTCCCGTTGCCCCTTGCCGAGCACGCGGATCACTCGACGGGAATAGTCGATGTCGTCTATATCAAGTCCACATAATTCGGACACCCGCGCGCCGGTCGCATACAGCAATTCCAGCACAGCCCGATCACGCAGCGCTACTGGCTCGCCGTCCTCGGCACCGGTTGCCGAAGCAGCGAGGGCCGAAGCGGCCTGGTCAGGCCGCAACACCGCCGGCAGGGTACGACGATGTCGGGGCGCCACCAACCGCAGCCCGGGATCAACACCAAGCAGCCCACCCCGAGCAGCCCAAGCAGTAAACCCCCGAGCAGCGGCAGCCCGCCGAGCCAACGTCCCACGACTCGCGCCGCCGGTGAGCAACGCCGCAAGCCAGGACCGCATCACAGCAAGATCAAGGCGGCCCAGGTCAGCGCCACCCCCGGCGCACTCGGACAGGTGCTCCAACAACGAAACAACATCCCCCACATAGGCCCGAACGGTATGCGCCGACAGGCCACGCTCCAACATCAGATGCCGCTCGAAGTCGTCGACCGCATGCCCGAGCGCAGCCGACAACCCCACTCGCGAGCGAAGCAGGCTGGGCCGCACCGACTTCGTATACGCCACAAAAGAACACACTGCGCCGCGTCCTTGACCTGGTCAAGCATCGCCACGCAACGACAACGACCCCACATCCCCGGACCCGGCGCCCGATATTGCCCAAACGCGCCCATCTACCAACTGGACGAACCGATGGTCGGGCCGTGGAGGTCGAGTAGTCATCAGAAGTCGCCGAGGCTCTGAGCGACGACCGGGTGGCTCCCACGTGCCGAACCCACCCGAACCAGACGACGGTTTCTGATCACCGGCCCGACCGATTTCATGGCCGTGATCGCACCCTCGGCCGACTCGAGCCGCACAGGAACGACTGGACGCCGGCTCCGGAGCGCACGAACCGCTGGTCGCCAGGTCGGCGTTCCGACGGTCGATCCGAGTGCCCAACCGTCGAACCGCCAACGGCGGGCTCACGCGTGTTGGCCGGGCCGGTGAGACGACCAGGACTGTGACAGTCGCGGCTCCAATCGGTAGGGAGTAGGGCCACGTCAATCCGCTCTGGTGGAGCCAGACTACCGCCCGAGACTTCAGGCGGCCGGTGGGCTTGACGTGGACGGGTTTGAACTGGGCCGGTTTGAGGCGGGCGGCTCGAACTGGGCCAGCTCGAACTGGGCGGGTTTGCAACAGGCGGTTTGTGTCTGGCTCTTTGATCTGTGGGTTAGTGGGTTTGGTACGTGCGGTGGTTGTCGTGGGTGGTGGGTGGGCGGCGCCAGCCGGTTTCACAGCGTTCGGCGTGGCCTGTCAGTTCCAGGCCGGGGAGGGTGGCTCTCACCTGGTCCAGGGGAATGCCGGAGCGGATGGCCAGTTGTTCCGCGGACAGGCCCGATCTTCGGTCCAACGCCTCGTGTACTCGTAGGGATCTTTCGCTGAGGTTGTCCGTTTCCCTTCGTTCTTCCGGGGGTGTAGGGGCCAGGTCCGTGCCGAGGCGGCCTACCGACTCGACTATCTCCTCTACCGAGCTGACCAGGGAGGCTTCGTCTGTTCTGAGCAATTCGTGGCAGCCGATGGACATCGCCGACGTGATCGGGCCGGGTACCGCCATGACAAGGCGGCCCAGTGCCGCCGCTGTGGCGGCCGTGTTTCTCGAGCCGGAGCGCCTGCCTGCCTCGACCACCACCGTGCCGGCGGCCAGTGCCGCTATCAGTCTGTTTCTGACGAGGAAGCGGTGGCGGGCCGGTGGTGTGCCCGGTGGGTATTCGCTCAGGACCAGGCCCGATTCCGCGATTCGGTCCAGCAGGCCGCTGTGGCCCGCCGGATACGGGACGTCGATGCCGCAGCCCAGTACCGCGATGGTGGGGCCGCCCGCGGTCAGTGCGCCTCGGTGTGCGGCGCCGTCGACGCCGTAGGCGGCGCCGGAGATCACCGTGACGCCCGCGCAGGCCAGGCCGTGGCCGAACTCCGCCGCAACGTGTTCGCCGTATGCGGTGGCTGATCTCGCGCCGACCACCGCGACGGCTCGTTCCGTGCACTCGGACAGGTTGGCGGTGCCTCTGGCCCAGACCGCCAGTGGTTGGCCGGCCCAGGTGACGCCTCGTGCGCCGGCCACGTCCAGTGCGGCGAAGGGCCAGGCCGGCCAGTCCTCGTCCTCCGGGCAGAGGAGGGTGGCGCCGGCCTTGGCCGCGGTGGCCAGGTCGGCTTCTGCCATGCGCAGGTCGCGGCGGGCCGCGGTTTCGCCGGTGACCTGGTCCGGCGTGGTGCCGGCGCGGATTCGTGCCGCCGCGGTTGTCGGGCCGTGTTCGGCGACGAACCTGGTCAGGTGTGGGGCGGGTGGCTCGGCCACTCTGAGCAGGTACGCCCTTGCCAGGCGGATGTCGTCGGTGGCTCGGGTCGGTTCGGGTGTCATGTCGATCTCCGGTCGCGAAATTCCAGGGCTGCTGCTACGTCGTCCGCGTCGGGGTGGGCTCGGCCGGCCAGGTCGCTCAAGGTCCATGCCACGCGTAGGCATCTGTCGGCGCCTCGGGCGGTGACCGCGCCGGTGGCCAAGCCCTTGTCCAGTAATGCGGTTGCCTGGCGTGGGGGCGCGTAGTCGCGGCGGAGGACGGGGCCGGGTACTTCGGCGTTGGTCGGCCAGCCGTGGGCTCGCCAGCGGTGCACCGCTCTGGCTCTGGCGGCGGCGACCCTGGTGCGGACCGTCTCGGTTGATTCCGGGGTGTCCTCGCCCGCGGCGACCATGGCGGTGATCGGGCGCATTCGGACGCGGAGGTCCACTCGGTCCAGCAGTGGGCCGGACAGTCGGCTGAAGTAGCGGCGTCGGTTGGCCGGGGAGCAGGTGCAGTCGATTTCTCGTGGCGGTGCGCACGGGCAGGGGTTCGTCGCCAGGACCAGTTGGAATCTGGCCGGGTACCGGACGATGCCGTCGCGGCGGGCATGGCGGACTTCGCCTTCTTCGAGCGCGGTGCGCAGGGCGTCCAGTCGTTGGACGCCGAAGTCCGCTGCCTCGTCGAGGAAGAGGATGCCGCGGTGGGCTCTGCTGACCGCGCCGGGACGGGCCAGGCCGGTGCCGCCGCCGACCAGAGCCGCCACGGATGTCGTGTGGTGCGGGGCGACGAAGGGTGGTTCGGCGACCAGCGGGGAGCCGATGGTGGACAGGACTCCTGCCACCGAGTGGACCGCCGTTGCCTCCAGTGACTCGTCCGGGGTGAGTCGTGGGAGCAGACCGGTCAGGCGCTGGGCGAGCATGGTCTTGCCGGTGCCCGGCGGGCCTGTCATCAGTAGGTGGTGACCTCCTGCCGCGGCTACTTCCAGGGCCCAGCGTGCTTCCGGCTGGCCGAGGACGTCCCGTAGGTCCGGGGCGTCGGGGTTCGGGTCATGGTTGGTGGGTGGCGGTTCCGTGATCAGGTCGGCGCGGCCCCTGAGCCAGGACAGGAGGTCTCCCAGGGTGGTGGCGCCGAGGATTTCCATGCCGGTGACCAGTGCGGCTTCGGCCAGTGCCGGCTCGGGGACGATGGCTCTGCGGAGGTTGGCGCGGCGAGCGGCGAGCAGGGCCGGCAGGATGCCGCGTACCGAGCGGAGCCGGCCGTCGAGGGCGAGTTCGCCCAGCAGGACCGTGCCGGTCAGCCGGGTCGCCGGGACCGTGCCCGCGGCGGCCAGGACGCCACAGGCCAGGGCGACGTCGTAGCCGGAGCCGCCCTTCGGCAGCGCCGCCGGGGACAGGGCCAGGGAGACCTGGCGTTTCGGCCAGTCCTCGCCGCTGTTGCGGACGGCGGCGCGGACCCGGTCCTTCGACTCACGCAGCGCCGGGTCGGGCAGGCCGAGCAGGCGGATGCCGGGGATGCCGGCGGAGATGTCGGCTTCGATCTCCACCGGTACGCCGTCCACGCCGTACAGCGCGACGGACCACGTCGTGGCGATGGCCATCAGAACGCACCCCGCAGGTGGCGCAACCGGGGTTCGCCGGTCGGCGGCCAGAGGATGGCGAGCACGTCGAACCGGACGTCGCACCAGCCGACGCGGTATCGGCGCAGCCAGGCCTGGGTGGCCCGCCGCACGCGCAGTGCCTTGGCCGGGGTGACGTACTCGGCCGGATCGCCGAACTCGTCCGTGGCGCGGGTTTTCACCTCGCACACGACGACGGTGACGCGGTCGGTGGCGACCAGGTCCAACTCGCCGTCGCGGCATCGCCAGTTCCTGGACAGGATGACGAGGCCGCTGTCGGTCAGGTAGGCGGCGGCGAAGTCCTCACCCCGGCGGCCGAGGTCGTGTGCGGCTGTGTCGCTCATGGGTCGACAGTGCCGGGAAATCGATCACGTGGGGAGGGCGCGCGGGGGGGCTGTGGACGGCGGGGACCGGGTGTGGACAGCTCAAGACGTGATGGTCGGAGTCGTGGTAAAGGCGATCAGTTGGTGAAGGGACCGCCTTCGGGGAGTCGGAGGTCCGGCTTGTCCAGTTCCTCGACGTTGACGTCCTTGAACGTGATCACCCGGACGTTCTTGACGAACCGGGCCGGGCGGTACATGTCCCACACCCACGCGTCCGACATCCGCAGCTCGAAGTACACCTCGCCGTCGGCGTTGCGCACCTGGACGTCCACCGTGTTGGCCAGGTAGAACCGTCGCTCAGTCTCCACCACGTACGCGAACTGGCTGACGATGTCGCGGTACTCCCGGTAGAGCTGCAGCTCCATCTCGGTCTCGTACTTCTCGAGATCCTCTGCGCTCACCGCTGGGCTCCTCCTGGTGACACTGGCGTGGGTTCCACCTCGTCGGCGGCTGGCCTTCCATTCTGGACCACGCCGCTACCGAACCCGCCGCGTGCCACCTTTCTCGGCGGTGTCATGCCGTGTCGGACGGCCGCCGCGACGACGTTCACGTAGGACCAGCGATGCTCGACGGTGGGACCGTGGTCGTCCAGCGCGGCGGCGTGTTCCGGTGTGCAGTAACCCTTGTGCTCGTCGAACCCGTACCGCGGCAGGTCCCGGTGCAGGTCGACCATGATCCGGTCGCGGGTGACCTTGGCCAGCACCGACGCGGCCGCGACGCACGCCGCCGCCTCGTCCCCCTTGACGATCGGCATGCTCGGGGCGGTCAGGCCGGCGACCCGGAATCCGTCCACCAGGATGTAGCCCGGATGGGTGGTCAGGCGGGCGATCGCACGGCGCATGCCCTCGATGTTGGCCACGTGCACACCGCGCGCGTCCACTTCGGCGGGCGGGATCACCACGATCGCGTAGTCCACCGCCCTGGCCAGGACCAGGTCGTACATCCGCTCCCTGGATCGCTCGGTGAGCAGCTTGGAGTCGGTCAGGCCGTCCAGCCTGCGGGCGTCGCCGGGGCGCAGCACGCACGACGCGACCACCAGCGGCCCCGCACAGGCACCGCGACCGGCTTCGTCGGTCCCGGCGACCGGGCCGAGGCCCCTGCGGTCCAGAGCGGACTGTAAGGCCCAGTTTCCGGTGTCGCCGCGCACGATCGCGCGTTGTGGGCGGAACCCGTCCGCCACGTCCGTCCGACCGGCCACAACGCTACCGCCGTTCCCTGCCGAGCCGGTCACGGAGAGTCATACGGAAGCGACGGCCCAGCCACAATGTGGGGAACGCGCCGAGAGTGCCGATACCCAGCGGCACGGTGCCCGCCGGCAGGCCGGGCCAGGTCGAGACGCCCAGCGACAGTGTCTGCGAGTTGATCTCGCCGATGCCACGCCAGCGGCCGGGTGGCCAGATGATGACGCGGGCGATGCCGATCACGTTGCCGGCCGGTACGACGCCGTGGATGCCGCCGCCGTTCTGGAGCCGCGAGTCCAGCGAGTCGTTGCGGTTGTCGCCCATCACCCAGAGATCACCCTTGGGGACGGTGACCGCCGCGAACGGGCGCTGGACCGGCGGGGTGCCCGGTTCCCAGTAGATGTAGGGCTCGTTGAGCGGTTTCCCGTTGACGGTGACCCTGTTCTGGCTGTCGCAGCAGGCAACCGTCTGGCCGCCGACCGCGACGATCCGCTTGACCAGGTCGTACTCCGGCGGCGAGCCGATGCCGATGGACGAGCCGAACTCGCGCAGCCAGTGGATCACGACGTTGTTGGACCCGGCGACGGGGAACTCGCTCTGGTCCCAGCCGGGCGGACCCTTGAACACCACCACGTCGCCGGGGGACGGATCGGTGAAGTCGTAGGTGATCCGGTCGACCAGGATGCGGTCGCCGGTACAACCCGTGCAGCCGTTGAGGGTCTGTTCCATCGAGCCGGACGGGATCACGTAGACCCGGGCCGCGAACGTCTGGATCAGGAACGTGAGCACCAGGGCGATACCGATCAGGATCGGCAGTTCCTTCCAGAAGGAACTCTTCTTCGCCGGCTTCTTCTGCGGCGTGCCTGTCGGCCCTTCGGCGGGCGGCTCTGCCGCGGGCGGAGCGCCCGCAGCTCCGGGAACCGGGTCCGGTTCGGGCAGATCCCGCAGGATGGGCGACTCGGCGCCCGTCACGTCCGCACGCTCGTCTTCCGACGCGGTCATTGCCATCCTCGTCTGGTAACCGGTTGGCCTGCTGGCCGATGCGTCCGGCCGGCGCGGTCAACGCGCCGGCCGAGGCACCCGGTCAGGCTACGGGAGTGCAGGTTGGCCGGCCGTCAGGAAGCGGTGGGAGTGTCCCGCTTCTCCCTGATCTTGGCGGCCTTGCCACGCAGCTCGCGCAGGTAGTACAGCTTGGCCCGGCGCACGTCGCCGCGGGTGACCCGCTCGATCTTGGCGATGTTGGGCGAATGCACCGGGAAGGTGCGCTCGACGCCGACGCCGAACGAGACCTTCCGCACGGTGAACGTCTCGCGAACGCCGCCACCCTGCCGGCGGATGGCCACGCCCTGGAAGATCTGGACGCGCTCGCGCGAGCCCTCAATGACGCGGACGTGGACCTTCAACGTATCGCCCGGCCGGAAGTCCGGAATGTCAGAACGCAACGACTCGGCGTCCAGAGCGTCCAGGGTGTTCATCGGTGGTCCGTCCTCGTCAATCGACTGTGTCCTCGTGCTCCCGCAGGCCGACTGCCAGCCGCCATGACGGGGCTCGGCAGCGACCGATCGGGGATGCCTTGTGGCGCGCGCCGCAGACCTGCTCGGCGGCAGCAACCAATTAAGTGTGCCAGACGCCGGGGCCGGATCGGAAATCGCCCCGCTCATTGCTGCTCGGCGAGGCCGTCCAGCACTGCTCGGTCGTGCTTGTCCATGACCGAAGGCGGGAGGCGTTCCAGCAGGTCGGGGCGGCGGTGGTAGGTCCGCTCCAGCGCTCGGTCACGTCGCCAGCGGGCGATCGCGGCGTGGTTGCCGGAGCGCAGCACGTCCGGTACGGCCAGGCCGCGCCAGACCTCCGGCCGGGTGTAGCAGGGGCCTTCGAGCAGGCCGTCGGAGAACGAGTCCTGCTCGGCGGACGCCGGGTTGCCCAGCACGCCGGGCAGCAGCCGGGCCACCGCCTCGACCATCACCAGCACCGCGACCTCGCCGCCCACCAGCACGTAGTCACCGACGGACACCTCGTCCACGCGCAGCCGGCCGGACGCGTCGTCGACCACCCGCTGGTCGATGCCTTCGTAGCGACCGCACGCGAACACCAGGTGCGACTCATCGGCGTAGTCCCTGGCCACGGCCTGGGTGAACGGGCGGCCGGCGGGGCTGGGCACGACGAGCCGGGCGTCGGTGCCGGGTGGGCACACCGCATCCAGGGCGTCGCCCCAGACCTGCGGCTTCATGACCATGCCGGGGCCGCCGCCGTAGGGGCTGTCGTCGACGGCGCGATGCACGTCGTGCGTCCAGTCGCGCAGGTCGTGCACGTCGAGGCTGATCAGGCCACGATCGATGGCCTTGCCGAGCAGCGCGGCGCGGGCCGGGGCGAGGTACTCCGGGAAGATCGTGATGACGTCGATGCGCACGTCTTACTCTTCGTCCAGCAGACCGGGTGGCGGATCGAGCAGGACCCGGCCGCCGCGCACGTCCACCTCGGGCACGATCTGCCGTACGAACGGCACGAGGGCCTCGCGGCCGTCCTCCCGGTCCACCACCAGCAGTTCGCCGCCCGCGCCGTGCATGACCTCGCGCACCGTGCCGACGACGTCCCCGGCGACGGTCAGCACGGCGAGGCCCTCGAGCTGGTGGTCGTAGAACTCGTCCGGGTCCTCGATCGGCGGCAGGTCGGTCGAGTGCGCGCACAGCACGGCATTGCGCAGCTGGTCGGCCGTGTCCCGGTCGGCCACGCCCTCGAAGCAGACCAACAGCCGCCCGGAGTGGGGCCGGGCGGCTGTCACGGTCAGCGTGCGGGACACCGAGCCATCGCGAGATGTGACGAACAACACAGAGCCCACGGCGAAGCGGAGGTCGGCCGAGTCGGTGCGCACGTCGACCATCAGCTCGCCGTGCACGCCGTGTGGCTTGACCACCCGGCCGACCATGCGCAGTGCCGGCTCCGTCATCTCAGCGATCGGTGTCGACCACGTCCACCCGCACGCCGCGACCACCGATACCGGTCATCACGGTGCGCAGCGCGGTCGCGGTCCGACCACCCCGGCCGATCACCTTGCCGAGATCTTCCGGGTTGACGTGCACTTCGAGGGTGCGCCCGCGACGCGTGGTCAACAGGTTGACCCGCACGTCGTCCGGGTGGTCGACGATGCCGCGAACGAGGTGTTCGAGCGCGTCCGCCAGAAAATTCACTGGCTGTCCGGAGCGGCCGCCTGCGCCTCTTCGGCCTTGGCCGGCTCGGCCTTCCTGCCGCCGCCACGCCGCTTGGGCGTGGTGGCCTCGACGGTCGGCTCCTCGCCCGCGGCGGCCAGTGCGGCCTGGAACAGGAGTTGCTTGTCCGGCTTGGGCTCGGCGACCCTCAGGGTGCCCTCGGTGCCGGGCAGGCCCTTGAACTTCTGCCAGTCACCGGTGATCTCCAGCAGGTGCTGGACCGGCTCGGTCGGCTGCGCGCCGACACCGAGCCAGTACTGCGCCCGCGCGGAGTCGATCTCGATGAAACTCGGCTCCTGCTTCGGGTGGTACTTGCCGATCGTCTCGATGGCGCGACCACCGCGACGGGTCCGCGAGTCGGCGATGACCACGCGATAGTAAGGCTGGCGGATCTTGCCGAGGCGCTGGAGCTTGATCTTGACGGCCACGGGTTCGGGTACTCCTCAAACAGTCGGTACATGAGATTCAGGCGCCCGGGGACCGAGTGGGGTCGGCCACGAGTTCCTGGAGTTCAGGTGCCGCGACTGGGTGAGAGGGACCTGCCGCAGCGGACAGCCGTTCATTCTGCCAGACGACCC
>DASXXM010000185.1:0-1976 GCA_036503065.1 Pseudonocardiaceae bacterium
CTCCAGCTCAGGAGCAGAGGCTGACGTCGCAGGTTGGCCCCGCCGAGCAATCTGTGGACAACCTCGGACTTATCCACAGATTGCCGACAGACCACCCATCCGGGGCTTGACAGGTATAGGGTTGAAAAGGGCCGAAGCCCCCAGGGATGGGCGGGGGTGTGCCCGGTGTCGGCGAAATCGTGTTTGCGCGGTTACTTGCGGAAGAACAGTTCCCGGCGGCCCTGCCGGACCAGTCGCAGCCACTCCAGGAACGCACGGGGATCGCGGCGCACGCCGAGGAAGTACAGCCCGAACCGGATGACCTCCAGCGCGCCGATCCGTCGCATTCCCGGCTGCGACAGCAGGTAACCGCGGTTGCGATAGGTGTAGTACCGCTTGATGGCGTCGCCGGGATCCTGGGCGTGGAACCGGCCGCCGAGCATCGGCTTGAACTCGTCCGAGCCGTCCGGGTGCAGGTAGCTGGCCCGCAGCGACGTGCCGAACGGCAGACCCGAGCGCACCAGCCGCCGGTGCACCTCCACCTCGTCGCCCCGCACGAACAGCCGGTAGTCCGGCACGCCGACCACGTCCAGTGTGGACGCACGGAACAGCGCGCCGTTGAACAGCGACGCGATCCCGGGCAGGAAGTCGGTGCCCAGTTCGGCGGTCTGCCGTTTCCAGGTCAGGCCCCGCCGCAGGGGGAACGCCAGCCGGTCGGGCGCGTTGATGTCCGTCACCATCGGCGACACCTCGGCCAGCTGCCGCCGTTGCGCCTCCTCCAGCAGCGTGGCCAGCACCGAGTCGTCCGCGGGGCGACCGTCGTCGTCGGCCAGCCACACCCACGCGGCACCCAGTGCCAGCGCGTGCAGCATGCCCAGCGCGAAACCGCCCGCGCCGCCGAGATTGTGTCGTGACAACAGGTACGTGGTGGGCACGGCGCACGCCGCGACCACGTCCCGCGCCGGCTGGTCCGGACCGTTGTCGACCACGATGACGTGGTCCGGCGGCCGGGTCTGCGCGGCGATCACCTTCAGCGAGTCCGCGAGCAGTTCGCGCCGGTGTCGTGTCACCACGACGGCCACCACGGCGTCGTTGCCCAGTGGCAGGTCCTTCGTCATCGTGTCAGCCCTCGTGCCGGTGGTGGGACGTATGGCTCATGCTCGCGCACGGACTTCGGGGAGTACAGGCTCCACACCGAGCCGGGCGAGTGCTTCGGCACTGAGGTTCTCGAACGGGTCCTTGCCCTTGTAGGCGGTCAGCACCTCGCGCAGCCCGCCGCGCAGCTTGACGTGGCCCTCGTCCATCCAGATCGCCGTGTCGCACAGCTCCATCAGGAACTCGTCCGAGTGGCTCGCGAACACCAGCAGGCCGGACCGCTTCACCAGGTCCACCAGCCGGGTGCGGGCCTTGTCCAGGAACGCCGCGTCGACCGCGCCGATGCCCTCGTCCAGCAGCAGGATCTCCGGGTCGATCGAGGTCACCACGCCCAGTGCCAGCCGCACCCGCATACCGGTGGAGTACGTCCGCAGCGGCATCTGGATGTAGTCGCCCAGCTCGGTGAACTCGGTGATCTCGTCGATCCGCTTCTCCATCTGCTTCCTGGTCATGCCGAGGAACAGTCCGCGGATGATGATGTTCTCCACGCCGGAGATCTCCGGATCCATGCCGACGCCCATGTCGAACACCGGCGCGACCTTGCCGACGATGTTCGCGGTACCCCTGGTCGGCTCGTAGATGCCGGCCAGCATGCGCAGCAGCGTCGACTTGCCGGCACCGTTGTGGCCGACAAGGCCGACCCGGTCGCCCTCGTGCAGCGACAGGGTGATGTCGTGCAACGCCTCGATGATCGGCGCCTTCTGGTCGGTGCCGATCTTCCCGCCCACCTTGCCCAGCACGGCCTTTTTCAGCGACCGTGTCTTGGCGTCGAAGATCGGGAAGTCGACCGACGCGTTCCAGACGTCAATGCTCACCATGTGTTCGCGGCCTCACTCACACCC
>DASXXM010000186.1:0-2305 GCA_036503065.1 Pseudonocardiaceae bacterium
GATCCGGCGGCTGACCACCAGCAAGGGCAAGATCCCCGCGCTGCTGCGGCCGCTGCGCGAGCGGGCGCCGCAGACGCTGGCGTCGCTGGTGTCCGACCGGCGCTCGCAGCGGGCGCGGACCATCGGGTCGGTGCTGCAGTCGATCACGTCGTTCGTGGTGTGGGGCATCGCGGTGGTGCTCGTGCTGGGCGATCTCGGGTTCAACCTGACGCCGATCATCGCGTCCGCCGGGGTGATCGGGGTCGCGGTGGGCTTCGGGGCGCAGAACCTGGTGAAGGACTTCCTGTCCGGCATCTTCATGCTGCTGGAGGACCAGTACGGCGTGGGCGACGTGGTCGACCTCGGCGAGGCGACCGGGACCGTCGAGTCGGTCGGGTTACGCGTGACGACGGTGCGGGACTACGCCGGCACGGTCTGGTACGTGCGCAACGGCGAGGTGCAGCGGGTCGGCAACTCCAGCCAGGGCTTCGCGGTCGCCGTGGTCGACGTGCCGCTCGGGTACGCCACGGACGTGAACCGGGCGCTGCGCCTGCTGGAGGAGGTGGCCGGCACCGCGACCGGCGAGGCACCGATCGTGGACGACGTGCTGGAGCCGCCCAAGGTGCTGGGCGTGCAGGGCATGACGACGGAGAACATCACGCTGCGGCTGACCGTGAAGGTCCGCCCGGCCCGGCAGTGGGCAACGCAACGCGAACTGCGCCGCCGGATCATGGCGGTGTTCGACGAGGCCGGCATCGCGCCGCCACTGGCCACCGGTGCCACCGACGACTGACGGATAGGTCAAGATGGGTGGGTGGCCACCCCGGAGACCTTTTACGAAGCCGTGGGCGGCGAGGAGACCTTCCGCCGCATCGTGACCCGGTTCTACGCCGAGGTCGCCAAGGACGAGATCCTGTTGCCGCTGTATCCGGAACAACCGGACCTGACCGGCGCGACCGAACGCCTCACGCTGTTCCTGATGCAGTACTGGGGCGGTCCGCGCACGTATTCCGACCAGCGCGGTCATCCCCGGCTGCGGATGCGGCACGCGCCGTTCAAGGTCGGACCGATCGAGCGGGACGCCTGGCTGCGCTGCATGCGGATCGCGGTGGACGAGGCGCGGGTGCCCGAGCCGTACCGCGCGCAGCTGTGGGAGTACCTGGAAATGGCGGCGCAGAGCATGGTCAACTCCTGGATGTGAGCAGTGCCACTGCTCACATCGGGTTGATCCTGAGTACTGCTCCGTACGGGCCATGCCAGGTGGCAGGATGACTCCTCGTGCGACGATCAGCCGACCTCCAGACGGAACGAACCGGGGAGTCGACCTGGTGGCGTGACGCTGTGTTCTACCAGGTGTACGTCCGGTCATTCGCCGACGGCAATGCCGACGGAACGGGTGATCTGGACGGTGTCCGGTCCCGCCTCGGCTATCTCGAACTCCTTGGTGTGGACACGATCTGGCTGACCCCGTTCTATCCGTCGCCGATGGCCGCGATGGGTTACGACATCGCGGATCCGCGCGGTGTCGACCCGTTGTTCGGCGACCTGAACGCGTTCGACCGCTTGATCGAGGAGGCCGGCGCGCACCGCATCCGCGTCGGCATCGACCTGGTGCCCAACCACACCAGCGACCGACACCCATGGTTCGGCACGGCCTTGGCCGCCGGCCCGGGTAGCCCACAGCGCCACCGGTACGTGTTCCGCGACGGCCGCGGCTACGACGGCTCGGAACCCCCCAACAACTGGCCGGCCGTGACCGGCGGCCCGGCATGGACCCGGGTCGCGGACGGGCAGTGGTACCTGCACCTGATGTCACCGGACCAGCCGGACCTGAACTGGGCCAATCCGGACGTGGCCGTCGATTTCGAGCGAACCATGCGGTTCTGGCTGGAGCGCGGGGTGGCCGGATTCCGGATCATCCTGGCGCACGCCATGGCCAAACCGGCCGCACTGCCCGACGTCGACCCACGCATGAGCCGGCGCCCCGGCCTCGCCGTGGCACAGCCGAACGACCCCAGGTTCGACAACGACGGCGTGCACGACGTCCACCGGATGATCCGGCGGGTGCTGGACGAGTACCCGGGCCGCATCGCGATCGGCGACCTCGCGGTCGCCGACGACCAGCGGTTCGCCCGTTACCTGCGCCACGACGAACTGCACATGGGTTTCGACACCCGACTGGTTGATGCGGAATTCGACGCGGACATGGTGCGCACGGCCATCGACAGGTCTCTGGCCAGCGTGGCCCCGGTCGGCGCGCCCGCGTCCTGGGCGCTGTCCAATCATGACGTGGTACGCCACGTCAGCCGCTACGGCGACGGCGCGT
>DASXXM010000187.1:0-3138 GCA_036503065.1 Pseudonocardiaceae bacterium
GAGCTGATAACGGCGCAGGATGGTCTCGAAGCTGCACTCGCCGTTGTGGTGGGACAACTCGACCCCGCGCATGTCGAACGCGGTGGCGTCGGCGGGCACTTCGGTGGGGTCGGTGACGAACACGAACTCGGCGTCGGGGTCCAGGTCGCGGCGGATGAGCCACGCGCAGGCGGCGCGGTCGATGTGGATCGTGGCGCGGGTGGCCCACTTCACGAGGGCAACTCCTGGGAGTCGGACACGGGACGGGCGAGCGCCTCGACAGCAGCAGTGGCGTGGTCGCGCTCGGCCGGCGGAAAGTAGTCGCGGCGCTGGATCCGACGCAGTTCCGCCCGCAACCGGCGCGCCAGCGACAGCCGCGCGGTCTCATCGCGGTTCGCGCCGGCCGTGGCTTCGGCGCTGACCTTGGCGTACTCGGCGGCCCGCGCGGCGGCCATACCGCTGGCCAGGTCGCGTTCGGTGGCGCGGCCGCCGGGCTGGGCCAGCCAGATGGAGGCGCTGCCGCCCGCGCTGGTGATCTCGTCGGCGAGCCAGTCGAAGTGTTCGCGGGTGCGGGCGTCGGCGGGCAGGGCGACCAGGCCGTCAGAGATCTGGGCGACACCGAGTCGTTTGAGTTTGCGCCAGATCGTGATCCGCGGGGTGGAGGGCTCACGGGGGATGCGGTAGGACAGCAGCACCCAGGTGCCTGGCGCACCCGACTGGGATGCTCGCGCCATCGCCACCTCCTATCCGGCGCCACGATCGAGGCCACCATGGCACTCCCACGCCACAGTAATCACGGTTGCCGGTAGGGCGTCGGCGACTGGTCGGACCGCTCTCCGCGCGGGCGGCTACACCGCGACACCACCACTCGCACTGTAACCTCGGTTACTTCCCGCCGGAGCTATGACGAAAGGGCAGACCAGGTGACGGTGCCAGAACCGAACCACGTGGCGTCTCGGGGATCGTGGCGGTCCCGCCGGGTGCTGCTGGTCGTGGTTCTCGTGGCTGTCGTGGCGATCGCCGCCGTCCTGGTGGTGGTCACTCGATCGTCCGGCCAATCGCCGTCATCGCCGCTGCCGCTGCGGGCTGCCGGTGAATTGGCGCTGCCCGGCGACGGTTCGCGGTTCGACTACGCGAGCCTGGACGCCGACCGGGGGCTGTTGTTCGTCGCGCATTTGGGTGCCAGCGAGGTCATCGAGGTCGATATCCACACCCATCGGGTGGTGCGCACGATCGGCAACCTGTCCCAGGTCCACGGTGTGCTGGTGATCCCCGCCTTGCACCGCGTGTATGCCACCGCGACCGGCGACAACCGGATGGTCACCCTGAACGAGGACACCGGCCAGGTGCTCCACCAAACCTCGACGGGCGACTACCCGGACGGATTGGCCTACGACCCGCGCCGTGGCGCGATCTGGACGACCAATGAGACCGGCGGCTCCGAGACGGTGATCGACGCCGCCAGCGCGACGGCGCGGGGCACGATCGCGTTGGGTGGTGATGTCGGCAACGTCGCCTACGACCCCACCAGCGACCGGATGCTGGTCGCCGTCCAGGGCCGCAACGATCTCGCCGTGATCGACCCGGCCACACTCGCCATCACCCGACGTGTGCCGCTGCCGGGGTGCGACCATGATCATGGGCTCGCCCTGGATCCCGGTGCCAGGCTGGGGTTCATCGCGTGCGACGCCAACGCCACCCTGCTCACGGTGGATCTGAAGTCCTGGCAGATCATCGCCACCAACCCGGTCGGGCAGGCCCCGGATGTGCTGGCATATGACCAAGGCGCGCAGCGGCTCTACGTCGCCGCCGAGAGCGGCACGGTCACCGTCCTGGACCTACGCGACCATCGATTGAACGTGGCAGGCTCGAACCACCTCGCTGACGGCGCCCACGTGGTCGCGGTCGATCCGAGCACCCATCACAGCTTCTACCCGGTTCCAGCAGGCGCGAACGGCCATCCGGCACTGCTGGAACGAGAGCCCGTCCAGTAAACGTATGGGGTATCGGGTGGAGATGAAGCCGCGATGACGATGAGCGGCCGGGACACGCACGGCTTCGTGCTGGACCAGATCACGGTGACCCGCGGTTCGACGCGGCTGCTCGACGCGGTCGACACCCGTATCGAGGCAGGACGGTGCACTGCCGTGGTCGGCCCCAGCGGTGCCGGCAAGTCCACGCTGTTGCGGCTGCTCAACCGGCTGGACGAACCCAGCACCGGCCGCGTCCTGCTTGACGGACTGCCCGTCGCCGAACTCGACGTGCTGGCCCTGCGCCGCCGGGTCGGCCTGGTCGCCCAGCGGCCGGTCCTGCTGACCGACCAGGTGGCGGCCGAACTCCGGGTGGGCCGCCCCGACCTGGCCGAGCAGCGCCTCGCCGAGCTGCTGGCGCGGGTCGGCCTGCCCACCGGATTCTCCAGCCGCCGCACGGCCGAGCTGTCCGGCGGCGAGACCCAGCGGGTGTGCCTGGCGCGGGCGCTGGCGGTCGAACCCGATGTGCTGTTGCTGGACGAGCCGACCTCGGCACTGGATGGCACCAACGCGACGGTGATCACCGACCTCGCTCGCGACCACGTGGCCGGCGGCGGGACCGTGGTGCTGGTCAGTCACGACCTCACCGTGGTGCGCGGCGCCGCCGAGCGGGTCCTGGTGCTCGACCACGGACGCCTGGTGGCCGCCGGGCATCCCGGCGAGATCGATTACCTGGAGGCCGGCTGATGGCAGGGCTGTCGGTGCCGAACTGGGGCGAAGTCACCGCGTCGCTGCTGTTGGTCGCGCTCGCCGCCGGACTCGCCCTGCGCGAGCGGCTGCACCTGACCCGCGAGCTGATCATCGCGGCACTGCGCGCCGGGGTGCAGTTGGTCGCGGTCGGGGCGCTGTTGCTGGTGCTGTTCGCCCGCACCGGCCTGCCCGGCGCGTTCGCCTGGGTGACGATCATGGTGCTGATCGCCGGGCAGGTCGCCGGCCGCCGTGGCGCCGGGCTGCCGCACGCCCGCTGGGCGGCCACCGTCGGAGTCGCCGCCGGCAGCGCCATCACCCTGGGCGCACTGCTGGCCCTGGGGGTGATCTCCACCCAGTCCCGCGTCGTCGTCCCGATCGGCGGCATGATCGTCTCCGGAGCCATGCAAGCCACCGGGGTCACCCTGCGCCGCCTGCGGGA
>DASXXM010000188.1:0-3395 GCA_036503065.1 Pseudonocardiaceae bacterium
TCACACCCGGACCAGCGACAGCCTCCTGGAGTTGATGCCGATCGTGCTGGGCGAACTGCTCCCCCGGCACATCCATACCGCGCTGGCCGAACAGATCCGCGAACATCTGACACCGCACGGCCTGGCGACCGAGCTACCCGGGTCACCCCACTACGAACCCGACGGTTACTGGCGCGGACCGATCTGGGCGCCGTCCACGGTGTTGATCGAGGACGGCCTGCGCCGCGCCGGCCACACGCGAATGGCCGACGAGATCAGCGACCGGTTCCGCGCCCTGTGCGAGACATCCGGATTCGCCGAGAACTTCGACGCGCTGACCGGTGCGGGCCAGCGCGACCGCGCGTACACGTGGACCGCCAGCGGCTATCTGATTCTCGCGGCGGCAGCGGAACGACGCCACGCGGGATCGGCGACCGCTGTGCGTGCGGAATCGATTCGAAGTCCGGACCAGTCGAGCACGTAAGTTTCAACAACGGCCGTAGGCAACCGATTTCGAAGGGCAGCTCCCCCCGGAGCCGGTCACGGCACTGTCCGCCCGTTACCTGTCAAGGACAGCCCGAAATGCGGCGTTGACCTGCTCTCACCCCAGTCGTAACATCCGATCGAACCGATTCCTCGAATCGATTCGATATCGCGCGCGGAGCCACTCGCGAGAAGAAGGTGAAGCAGGGTGAAGACGATCTCTGCCATGAAGCGCCGTCATGTCGGTGTCGCGCGAACGCGTGTTCTCGCGATGGCGGCCGGACTCGTCCTGGCCGTGGCCGGCACGCTGGCCGCTGTCGCCCCGGCCGGCGCCGCGACCACCATCACCGTGAACGGTTCCTCGGGCGGCCAGACCTTCGGCGGTGTCGGAGCGATCAGCGGCGGGGGTGGCAACAGCCGGCTGCTGATCGACTACCCGGAACCCGAACGCACCCAGATCCTGGACTACCTGTTCAAACCGGGCGTCGGCGCCGCACTACAGATACTCAAGGCCGAGATCGGCGGCGACACCAACTCCACCTCGGGCGCGGAGCCGAGCATCGAACACACTCGGGGCACGATCAACTGCGACGTCGGCTACGAGTGGTGGCTGATGGAGCAGGCGAAGGCCCGCAACCCGAACATCAAGCTCTACGGGCTGGCCTGGGGCGCGCCCGGCTGGATCGGCGGCGGCACCTTCTTCTCGACCGACACGATCAACTATCTGGTGTCCTGGCTGAACTGCGCCGCGTCACACAACCTGACCATCGACTACCTCGGCGGCTGGAACGAACGCGGCTTCAACGTCTCCTGGTACGAGCAGTTGCGCAGTGCCCTCAACGCCAACGGCCACAGCGGCGTCAAGATCGTCGCGGCCGACTCGGACTGGTCCGTGGCCAACTCCGTCGACAGCGACCCGGCATTCGCCGCCGCCGTGAGCGTCATCGGCGCCCACTACCCGTGCGGCTACCGCTCGTCCCAGTCCAACTGCGGGGTGCCATCGGCCGCCACGTCGTCCGGCAAGCCGTTGTGGGCCAGCGAAAACGGCTCGGACGACTTCAACGCCGGTGCACAGGCGATGGCGCGCGGCATCAACCGCGGATACATCGACGGGAAGATGACCGCGTACCTCAACTGGCCGTTGGTCGCCGCGATCACCCCGAACCTGCCCTTCCCCACGATGGGTCTCGCCCTGGCCCCGCAGCCGTGGTCGGGCTCCTACGCGATCGGCAGGAACGCCTGGGTGATGGCGCAGACCAGCCAGTTCACCGCCCCCGGATGGCAGTACCTGGACGCCTCCAGCGGCTACCTCGGCGGCAACCGGAACAACGGCAGCTATGTCTCGCTGAAGTCGACGAACAACCGCGACTACAGCACGGTCATCGAAACGGTGGACGCCGGTGCGGCACAGACGCTGACCTTCAACGTGACCGGTGGGCTCTCCACCGGCACCGTGCACGTGTGGACCACCAACCTCAACTCCACCAATCCGGCGGACTACTTCGTGCACGCGGCCGACATCACCCCGTCCGGCGGCACCTACAGCCTCACCGTGCAGCCCGGACACGTCTACACCCTGACCACCACGACGGGGCAGGGCAAGGGCACCGCGACCGGCCCCACCCAGGCGGCGATGAGCCTGCCCTACAGCGATTCCTTCGACAGCAACGCCACCGGCACCGAAGCGAAATACCTGATGGACTGGCAGGGCGCGTTCGAGACCGTCGCCTGCGGTGGTGGCCACAGCGGCCAGTGCGTGCGGCAGATGAGCGCGCAGACCCCGATCACCTGGGACACGTTGTCCGACCCCCATGCCCTGCTCGGTGACCTGAGTTGGAGCAACTACACCGTCTCCTCCGACGTCATGCTGGAGAAATCCGGTTACGCCGGACTCATCGGCCGCGCCAGCTCACAGCAGTACCTCGGAGCCGGCGGCCTCAATGCCTACTACCTGCGCGTGACCGACACCGGCACCTGGTCGATCCTGCGTAGCGACACCAGCGCCACCTTCGCCACCCTGGCCGGCGGCACCGTGGCCACTGCGGGTACCGGACGTTGGCATCACCTCGCCCTCACCTTCTCCGGCGGCACCATCACCGCGTCCATCGACGGGACGACGGTGGGCTCGGTGACCGACTTCACCTTCGGCTCGGGCCAGGTCGGCTACACCACCAGCCAAGGGGAAACCGCCCAGTTCGACAACCTGTCCATCACCCCTGGCAGCGGCGGGAACCCCGGCACTACCGGAGCACTGCACGCGGTGGGTGCCGGCAAATGCCTCGACGTGCCGAACGCGTCCACCACGGCCGGTACGCAGACGCAGATCTGGGACTGCAACGGCGGCGCCAACCAGGTCTGGACGCACACCTCCGCGGGTCAACTCACTGTCTACAGTGGCATCAACCAGATGTGCCTCGACGCCAACGGCCGGGGCACCAGTCCCGGCACGAAGGTGGACATCTGGTCGTGTGACGGCGGCGCGAACCAACAGTGGCAGTTGAACTCCAACGGCACCGTCACCGGCGTCCAGTCAGGACTGTGTCTCGACGTCACCGGGGCCGGCACCACCAACGGCTCCTCCGTCGAACTGTGGACGTGCAACGGCCAGAGCAACCAACAATGGGCCATCGGCTGACCTGCCGGGGGGCCCGGAGCTCTCCCGCCGGACGAGCACGGGCGCGGGACCGGTGCGAACAGACGTCGGATCGCGCACGTAGTCCTGGAGCAGCGCGAAACACGCCCGCCCCAGTTCGGCGAAGTCCAGCCGGACGGTGGTCAGCGACGGCGTGCCGAACTCGGCCAGTGGGGTGTCGTCGAATCCGACCACGCTCACGTCGTCGGGAACCGCGCGGCCGGCCTCGTGCATCGCCCGCAGCACGCCGAACGCGAGATCGTCGTTGCCGCACAACACCGCGGTGACCCCTGGGTCCTTG
>DASXXM010000189.1:0-11405 GCA_036503065.1 Pseudonocardiaceae bacterium
CGGTGATCGACTTGATCATCTTGCCCTTCGGGCCGATGACCTCACCGATCTTGTCCACCGGGATGCGGATCGACGTCACGCGCGGGGCGTACGGGCTCATCTCGTCCGGGCGGTCGATGGCCTCGGCCATCACCTCCAGGATGGTCAGCCGCGCGTCCCGTGCCTGGCCGAGCGCCTGGCCGAGCACCTCGGACGGGATGCCGTCGAGCTTGGTGTCCAGCTGCAGCGCGGTCACGAACTCCTTGGTGCCGGCGACCTTGAAGTCCATGTCGCCGAAGGCGTCCTCGGCCCCGAGGATGTCGGTGATGGCGACGTACTCGGTCTTGCCGTCGACAGTGTCGGAGACAAGGCCCATGGCGATACCGGACACCGGCGCCTTGAGCGGCACACCCGCGTTGAGCAGCGACATGGTGGACGCACAGACCGAGCCCATCGAGGTCGAGCCGTTGGAGCTCAGCGCCTCGGACACCTGGCGGATCGCGTAGGGGAACTCGTCGCGCTTGGGCAGCACCGGCACCAGCGCGCGCTCGGCCAGCATGCCGTGGCCGATCTCGCGCCGCTTGGGCGAACCGACCCGGCCGGTCTCACCGGTCGAGTAGGGCGGGAAGTTGTAGTGGTGCAGGTAGCGCTTGGTGGTCTCCGGGGAGAGCGTGTCCAGCGTCTGCTCCATGCGCAGCATGTTCAGCGTGGTGACGCCCATGATCTGGGTCTCGCCGCGCTCGAACAGCGCCGAACCGTGCGCCCTGGGCACCACGGCGACCTCGGCGGAGAGCTGCCGGATGTCGGTGATGCCACGGCCGTCGATGCGGATCTTGTCACGCAGGATGCGCTGGCGGACCAGCTTCTTGGTCAGCGACCGGAACGCGGCGCCGATCTCCTTCTCCCGGCCCTCGAACGCGCCGCCCTCGGTGGCGCCGGTCCGCTCCAGGCAGAGCTGCTTGACCTCGTCGATCCTGGCTTCCCGCTCCTGCTTGCCGGCGATGGTCAGCGCGGCGGCCAGGTCTTCGGTGACCGCGGCCGTGACGGCGTCGAACGCGTCGGGCTGGTAGGCCGGGAAGGTCGGGAACTCGGTGGTCTCCTTGGCCGCGGCGGCGGCCAGCTGGGCCTGTGCCTCACACAGCACCCGGATGAACGGCTTGGCCGCTTCCAGGCCCTCGGCCACGACCTGCTCGGTGGGCGCCTTGGCGCCGGCCGCGATCAGGTCGGTCATCTGCTCGGTGCCCTCGGCCTCGACCATCATGATGGCGACGTCGTCACCGACCACCCGGCCGGCGATCGCGATGTCGAACACCGCGTGCTTGGACTGTTCCCTGGTCGGGAACGCCACCCACTGGTCCTCGATCAGCGCGACCCGGACGCCACCGATCGGGCCGGAGAACGGCAGGCCGGACAGCTGGGTGGAGGCGGACGCGGCGTTGATGGCGACCGCGTCGTAGACGTCCTCCGGGTTCAGCGACAGGACCGTGACCACGATCTGGATCTCGTTGCGCAGGCCGTCCACGAAGGACGGACGCAGCGGCCGGTCGATCAGGCGGCAGGTCAGGATCGCGTCGGTGGACGGCCGGCCCTCGCGCCGGAAGTACGAGCCGGGAATCCGGCCCGCCGCGTACATCCGCTCCTCGACGTCCACGGTCAGCGGGAAGAAGTCGAAGTGCTCCTTCGGGTGCTTGGACGCCGTGGTGGCGGACAGCAGCATCGTCTCGTCGTCCAGGTAGGCGACGACACTGCCGGCGGCCTGGCGGGCCAGGCGGCCGGTCTCGAAACGCACGGTTCGGGTGCCGAACCGGCCGTTGTCGATGGTGGCGATGCTCTCGTGCACCGCTCCGTCGTTTACTTCACTCACTCGTTGTCTCCTCGTCTTTTGGGGCCGCGCGGCAACCCGCTACGCGCTCTCGCGTCTGCGGGTCACGGCCCTGCGACGAGGCCGGTCTTCGATCGAAGCTCCCGGCGCCGACGTGCGAACAACAGTCGGTGCGATCGGGAACCACTACCGAGGACCGGCGGACGAATCACAACGCCGTGGCACGCGGTCCCTGTCTGGTTCTCACTGCTCCGGCGGGGAGCGACCGGATCGGTCACTCCCCGCCGGAACGGGTCATCGGCGCAGGCCGAGGCGCTTGATCAGCGTCCGGTAGCGTTCGATGTCCACCCGCGCGACGTACTTGAGCAGCCGCCTGCGGCGGCCGTTCATGACCAGTAGGCCGCGACGCGAGTGGTGGTCGTGTTGGTGCATCTGCAGGTGCAGGGTGAGGTCGCTGATCCGCTTGGTCAGCAGCGCGACCTGGGCTTCTGGTGAACCGGTGTCCACATCGTGCAGGCCGTACTCGCCAAGAATCGATTTCTTCTGCTCGATGGACAGCGCCACTCGTTCTCTCCTCGTGAATATGTGCCGTGCGACTGCGCTCCTGGGAGCGCGAGACAGTACCAGCCGCCACGGACCGCAGCCGGACTCAAACACTGAGGGTATCAGGCACGCGCACGGCACCGCGCATCGACCGCCGTAGGGCGGTCAAGCTGAAGCCAGCGGCAGGCGATCCACCGTGGTGTAGGTGGGCCCGCCCGAGCCGAGCTCGCTGCGCATTCCAAGATCACTGCGCATCAGGAGCAACTGGTCGGGCGTGAACCAAGGTCCAGTATACCCGGCGAACACGGCAATCAACGCGTCCCGGTCCGGCGTCCCGGAACGCCATCGCGCCAGCGTCAGGTGTGGGTGGGAGGCCCGGCCGGCACCCGCTGCCTGGGCCAGCGTGGCCAGTCGCCGCGCGTCGGCTTCGGTGCCGGTGTGCACGCCGGTCCACAGCACGCCGGGGAAGGTGCCGGCACCGGCAAGGCGCAGTGTCGGCGCCACGCGGCCGGTGACCCTGCGGCGCAGCCATTTCGTCCTGCGGTCCGGGTCGTCCTCGTCGCCGAAGAATCCGAGGGTGACGTGCCACCGGCCGCGCGGGCCCCACCGCAGTGGCGCGTCGATCGGGTGCTCGGCGAGCCACGCGGCCAGGTGGTCGAGCACGGGTGTCGGTGGCACCAGTGCGGAGAACAGCCGGGCCACGGGCTACGGCTTGCGTTCGCCCGCGCGCCGCAGCAGGTCGCCCAGTTCCGGGAACTCGTCGTCGACCAGTTCGGCGGCGGCCAGCAGGTCATCGGCGGCCAGGATGTTGCGCAGCGCCACGATGGCGGCCTGGGCATCGGAGCTGCCGTCCACCCGCAGCACGTCCCGGCCCACCTGGGGCCGGGAGTCGCGCACGTCGTTCATGGCCTCCTTCATGGCCTCCGGCTTGCCGGCGGCCACGTCCGGCACGAGCACCTTCCGCTCCAGCATGATCATCCTGGCCAGCACGGACGGGTTGCCGATCTTGGCCCGCCTGCCGCTCATCACCTGGCTGAGCATGGGCGCGCTGATGCCGAGGACATCGGCCAGGCTCGCCTGCGAGATGTTGAACGCGCGCACCAGACGGCGGACCCGGTCGCCGAGCGGCTCGCCGTACCACTCCCGTTGCAGCGCGAGATTGCGCTGGACGATTTTGTGGTCCTCCACAAACTTCGCCTCTCCCGGAACGTTGTCGACCGCTGGTCGGCCACGGTCATCTTGCCAGGCAGCAGCCATTGGCGGGTTCGAATCGGACTATGTGTCCGACCGCGAACCCGATTGGCTGATCAGCCGCACTCAGTCGCCCGCTGCCAGCAGCTCCCGGGTGTGACGCACGTCGAGACCGATCTGTGCCACCAGGGCCTCGATCGTGTCGTAGCGCTCCATGTCCCGCAGCCGGGCGACGAAGTCCAGCGCGACCCGCTGCCCGTACAGGTCCTCGTCCAGGTCCAGCACGAAGGCCTCGACGCGTCGCTCGCGCCCGGAGAAGGTCGGGTTGGTGCCCACCGAGACGGCGGCCGGCAGCCTGCGGCTGCTGCCGTGCACGAACCAGCAGGCATAGACGCCGTCCGCCGGGACCGCGGCGTGCCGGGCGGTGGACAGGTTGGCGGTCGGGTAGCCCAGTTCCTGGCCACGGCCGTCGCCGCGCACCACGATGCCCTCCAGCCGGTGCGGCCTGCCCAGCGCGGCAGCGGCGGCGGCGACGTCACCGGCGTCGATGCACGACCGGATGTAGGTGGACGAGAACACCATCTCGGCGTCGGCGACCGCCCCGTTGCGGGGCACGGTGACCATGCTCGCGCCCTCGGTGACGAAGCCGAACCGGTGGCCGAGCGCGCGCAGCAGCGCGACGTTGCCGCTGGCGCGGTGGCCGAACGTGAAGTTCTCGCCGACCACGACCGCCGCCACGTGCAGCCGCTCGACCAGCAGCTCGTGCACGAACTCGTCGGCCGGCAGCCGGGACAGCTCCAACGTGAACGGCAGCACGCAGAAGACGTCGACACCCAGCTCCTCGACCAGCTCGGCCTTGCGGTTGAGGCTGGTCAGCTGCGCGGGATGGCTGCCGGGCCGGACCACCTCGGCCGGGTGCGGGTCGAACGTGAGTACCACGCCGGGCAGGCCGCGTTGCCCGGCCAACTCGACGGCCCGGCCGATCAGCGCCTGATGCCCCCGGTGCACACCGTCGAACACCCCGATCGTCACGACACAACGACCCCAGCCGCCGGGCAGATGATCGAGTCCCCGCCATCTCAGCACGGCAGCCAGCCTACGGCCCACCGCGACCGCGAACCCCGTTACCCGGCAGGCGCGAGCACGACGAGCGCGTTCGCACCGCTGCCCTCGTCCCTGGCCAGCGCGATCACGTGCCCGTCCGGGTCGAACACACCATAGGTGCCGGGCAGCCCGGCCGCGGCGACCCGCTGGCCGTGTGCCACGGCGGCGGCCTCGCGCACGTCGACGTCGTGTCGCGGGAACGCCAGGGCCACGGAATCGTCCAGGCCGAGCGAGAGCTGTGGATCGTCGGCGAGCTGGTCGAGGGTGCGGGCGTGCCGCAGGCCGAACGGGCCGACCAGGGTGCGCCGCAGGTCGGTCAGGTGGCCGCCGACGCCGAGTCCCGCGCCGAGGTCCCTGGCCAGCGCCCGGACATAGGTGCCGGACGAGCAGTCGACCAGCACGTCCAGCTCGGTGGCCCGGTCAACGCGGCGCAGGGCCAGCACGTCGAACCGGTGCACCACGACCGGCCGGGCGGCCAGCCGGACGTCCTCGCCGTCGCGGACCCGCTGGTAGGCGCGCTTGCCGGCGACCTTGACGGCGCTGACCGCGCTGGGCACCTGGTCGATCGGCCCGGTCAGCGCCCGCACGCCCGCCAGGACGGCGTCGTCCGCCACCGCTGATCCGTCCACTTCGGACAGGAAGGTGCCCTCTGCGTCGTCGGTGGTTGTCGACGCGCCGAGCCGGATCGTGGCCAGGTAGACCTTGCGTTCCAGGGCCAGGTGGCCGAGCAGCTTGGTGGCCCGCTCGAGGCCGAGCACGAGCACACCGGTGGCCATCGGGTCGAGCGTGCCGGCGTGGCCGACCTTGCGCGTGCCGAAGATCCGCCGCACCCGCGCCACCACGTCGTGGCTGGTCATTCCGGCCGGCTTGTCCGCGATGACAAGTCCGGGCGGCACTACGGGTCGGGGTGTTGGCGGCACAGCGGGACATCCTGCCGGATGCCGTTCACACTCCTACGATCGAGCCCGTCACGGCCCACCGGCCGGTGGCCAGCCGGGCCAGCGCGGCCACCAGCCGGACGACCATGAACGCCGCGAGGCCGAGCCAGATACCGGTCAGACCCCAGTGCAGCGCAAGGGAAAGCCAGACCAGCGGCAGGAAGCCGACCACGGCCGCGAGCAGCGTCACGGTCCGCAGGTAGGCCGCGTCACCGGCGCCGAGCAGCACCCCGTCCACGGCGAAGACCACCCCGGCCACCGGTTGCAGTCCCACGAAGAACCACCACGCGTGTGGTACCTGGGCCAGCACCGCGGCATCCGTGGTGAACGCCCTCGGCAGGACACCCGCCAGCAACGCGAACAGCACCCCGGTGCACACGCCGAACGCGAGACCGTAGCCACTGACCTTCCGGGCCAACGCCCGCGCCGCCACCGCACGGCCGGCGCCCAGCGAAGCGCCGACGAGTGCCTGGGCCGCGATCGCCAGCGAGTCCAGCACCAGCGACAGCAGCGTCCACAACTGGAGCACCACCTGGTGCGCGGCCACCGCGGCCGCCGACGTCCTGGCCGCGACCGACGCGGCGGACACGAAACACGCCTGGAACGCCAGGCTGCGCAACACCAGGTCCCGGCCCAGCCCCAGCTGCGCCCGCATACTGGCCCACCGCGGCCGCACCGGCACGCCCTCGGCCAGCAGCGCGCGCAGGAACAGCGCGGCCACCGTGACCTGGGCCACCACGTTAGCCACCGCCGAGCCGCTCAGGCCAAGGTGCGCCACGTGCACCAGGATCGGGCAGAGCACGGCGGACAGGCCGTTGCCGGCCACCACGTAGCGCAGCGGCCTGCGGGTGTCCTGCACGCCGCGCAGCCAACCGTTGCCGGCCAACGTGATCAGGATCAGCGGCACGCCGAACAACGCGATCCGCAGCCACCGCACCGCGCCGTCCGCGATGGGACCGTCGCCGGCCAGACCGCGCGCCACCGGACCGGCCAGCACCTGCCCGACCACCAGGATCACCAGGCCGAGCCCGACGCCGAGCCAGGTCGCCTGCACGCCTTCCGCGACCGCGGCCGACCGGCGGCCTGCGCCGTGCAGCCGGGCGGCCCTGGCCGTGGTGCCGTAGGACAGAAAGGTCAACTGGGTCGAGACGATCGACAGCAGCAGGCCGCCCAATGCCAGTCCGGCCAGCGGAATCGCGCCGAGATGGCCGACCACGGCGGTGTCCACCAGCACGTACAGCGGTTCCGCGGCCAGCACGCCCAACGCCGGGACGGCAAGGCGGATCAGTGCCCGGCCGTCGCTCACGCCGGTTCCTCGGGAGCGCTCGTCACGGGATCAGCGGCGCCGCGTTCAGGGCCGCGCGCAGCCGCGCCATCACCTCGGCGGCCGTGCCGTGGGTGGTGAAGCCGGCGGCCAGCCGGTGCCCGCCACCGCCCAGCGCGACCGCCGCGGCGCTCACGTCCAGCCGGCCGACGGCGCGCAGCGAGCCGGTCCACTCGTCCGGGCCCGCCTGTTTCAGTACGGCCGCCACCTCGGCCTCCCGGGTGGACCGGACGATGTTGATCACACTTTCCACGTCCTCCGGCCGCAGCCCGGCCGCGTCCCGCGCGAGCACGACCGCCGACACCAGGCCGAGTCCGCGTGCGGCGGTCGGGTCGAGTTCGGCGCGGTCCAGCACGGTGGCCAGCATCCGCAACCACCCGAACGAGTGCGTGTCCATCAGCGGCCGCGCCACGGCCTGCGCGTCCACGCCGGCCGCCAGCAGCCGGGCCGCCGCCTGGTGGGTGGCAGGCGTTGCCCGGCGGAACGAGCTGGTGTCGGTGAGCAGGCCGGCGTAGAGCGCGCGGGCCACCGGTTCGGTCAGCGGCGCGCCCAGCTCGTCCAGCAGGCGCAGCACCAGGGCCGCCGTGGCCTCGGACCGGTCATCGACCACGTTCAGCGTGCCGAACCTGGTGTTGGACACGTGGTGGTCGATCACGATGACCTGGCCCGTGGCGTTCGCGACCCGGTCGGCCAGCGGGCCGAGCCGGTCGATGCTGCCGCTGTCCAGCACCACCAGCGTCTCGGGCACCGCGGGCACCTCGCTCGCCGGCACGTACAGCCCGGCACTGTCCAGGTGGCGCAACGATTCCGGCACCTCGTTCGGCGAGCCGAAGGACACGCGCACGGTCGCCCCCCGGTCGCGCAGTGCCAGGCCGAGCCCGACCGCGCTGCCGAACGCGTCCGCGTCCGGATTGAGGTGCCCGAACAGCGTGACGTCCCGCGCGTCCGCCAACACCTTCGCCGCCGCTTTCAGGCCCTGGTCCACCATGTCGCTCATGAACGGCAAGTTACGCTGCGGCCGATGAACGAGTACGCGGTGCTGGTCTACCCGTCCGCCAACCGGGTCTACGCGGACGCGTCGGCCCGGCTGCTGATGGCGGAGTTGCGGGTCTTCGACCGGGCCGTGCTCGGCGACCGGCTCACCAGCCTGACATCGACCACCATCGGCGGCGTGCCGTATGTGACGTTCACCGCACCCGCGTTGGACGAGCGGGATGTGGCGCTGCTGTCGAACCTGTCCGTGCTGTACTCGCTGTTCCAGGTCGAGGGCGAACTGCTGCGACCGGTGCCGTTGCGGCGGTTGGACGTGTTCGACAGCGACCTGCTGACCATCCAGAAGTACTCCGGCAAGACGAACGAGCTGTTCACCAAGCTGGTGCTCAACGTCACGGCGCTGAGCACGGACCGGCCCGCGGATCTGGTCGAGGGCAGGCTGCGGGTGCTGGACCCGATGTGCGGCCGGGGCACCACGCTGAACCAGGCGATGATGTACGGCTACCACGCGTCCGGCCTCGACATCGACGGCAAGGACTTCGAGGAGTACGGCCGATTCATCCGAACGTGGCTGAAGAACAAGCGGATCAAGCACCAGGCGAGCGCCGCCCCGATCCGCCGTGAACACGCGAACCTGGGGCGGCGGCTGGACATCTCACTGGGTGTCGACAAGGCGAGCTACAAGTCCGGCGACACGCTACGACTGTCCTATGTGCACGGTGACACGGTGCGCGCGGCCGAGTTCTTCCGGCCGGCGTCGTTCGACGTGATCGTGACGGACGCCCCGTACGGCATCCGCCACGGCAGCCGCGCGGACAAGCTCTCCCGCACGCCGGGTGAGCTGCTCCGGGCCGCGCTGCCCGGCTGGGCGGCGCTGCTGCGGACCGGCGGCGCCATCGGCATCTCGTGGAACACCCAGGTGGCCGGCCGGGCGGAACTGACCGACCTGGTCGGCAGTGCCGGCCTCACCCCGCTGGACGCCGAGCCCTACTCGGGTTTCGAACACTGGGTGGACCAGGCGATCGTGCGGGACATCCTGGTGGCTAAGAAGCCCTGATCGGGTGTCACTCGGCCGGGTCGTCGTCGGCGTCCTCCCGAGGTGCCTTGTACGGATCGGCCTCCCCGGCGTGGCTGGCCCCGTTGGCGATGCGGGCCACTTCTGCGTCGGCCTCCCTGGCCTTCGCCAACAGCTCGTCGATCCGCCGGGCGTCGTCCGGCACGGTGTCCGCGACGAACGCCAACGTGGGGGTGAACCGCACACCGGTCCCCTGCCCCACCAGCGTCCGCAACACCCCGCGTGCGGACTCCAGTGCGAGCGCGGCACCCTGCGAGTCCGGCGGCACGTCCAGCGACTCGGGTAGCACGGTGTAGTACACCGTCGCGTCATGCAGGTCGGCGGTCACCTTGGCGTCGGTGATGGTCACCTTGGCCAGTCGGGGGTCCTTCACCTCGTGCTCCAAGGCGGACGCGACGATCTGCGCGATCCGCTTGGCGAGACGACGAGCCCGGGGTGCGTCGGTCACGACACAACCTCCCTCTCCACGAAACGGCGAACTACGAAACCAGAAAACAGGAATTCAGTCGTGCGGGCCGACCAGCCGATGCCGCGCGGACAGCAGCTGCAACTCGGTCCGTCCGGCGACCAGACGTTCGCAGGACTCCAGCACCCGCTGGACGTGCTCGGCGTCCGGCGCGACCACGGCGACGCCGATCAACGCCCTGCGGTGCAGGTCCAGATGGCCGGCCTCGGCGGCCGACACCTCGTACTTCCGACGCAGTTCGGCGATGACCGGACGCACCATCGACCGCTTCTGCTTGAGCGAATGGACGTCCCCGAGCAGGACGTCGAGCTCCAACGCACCCACGTACACGTCGTTTTCCCCGTGGCTGGTCGGTGTGCCGGGGCCGGACGGGGATGCCGGCCCCGGCACATGAGAACCAACCGAACTACGCGCGCGGCTTCTCGCGCATCTCGTAGGTCTCGATGACGTCCTGCAACCGCAGGTCGCTGTAGGAGTTCAACGTGAGACCACATTCGAAGCCCTCGCGGACCTCGGTGGCGTCGTCCTTGAACCGCCGCAGCGACGTGATGGTCTGGTTCTCGGACACCACGACACCGTCCCGCAGGACGCGGGCCTTGGCGTTGCGCCGGATCTCGCCGGACAACACCATGCAGCCGGCGATCGTGCCGACCTTCGAGGACCGGAAGATGTCGCGGACCTCGGCCCGGCCGAGCTGGATCTCCTCGAACTCCGGCTTGAGCAGGCCCTTGAGCGCCTGCTCGATCTCGTCGATCGCCTGGTAGATGACCGTGTAGTACCGGATGTCGATGCCCTCGCGGCTGGCCTGTTCGGAGACCTTGCCCTCGGCCCGCACGTTGAACCCGATGATGATCGCGTTGGACGCGATCGCCAGGTCCACGTTGGCCTTGGTGATGCCACCGACACCGCGGTCGATCACCCGCAGCACCACGTCCTCGCCGACGTCGAGCTTCATCAGCGCGTCTTCGAGGGCCTCGACGGTACCCGAGTTGTCGCCCTTGATGACCAGGTTGAGCTGGCTGGTCTCCTTGAGCGCCGCGTCCAGGTCCTCCAGGCTGACCCGCTTGGCGCGCGACGCGTTGAGGGCGTTGCGGTTGCGAGCCGAACGACGCTCGGCGATCTGCCGGGCCACCCGGTCCTCGTCCACGACGAGGAACGTGTCGCCGGCGCCGGGCACCGACGTGAAGCCGACCACCTGCACCGGGCGGGACGGCACGGCCGCGGTGATGTCGCCGCCGAACTCGTCCAGCATCCGGCGCACGCGACCGTAGGCGTCACCGGCCACGATCGAGTCACCGACGTGCAGCGTGCCGCGCTGCACCAGCACCGTGGCGACCGGGCCGCGACCGCGGTCCAGGTGCGCCTCGATGGCCACGCCCTGGGCCTCCATGGCCGGGTTGGCCCGCAGGTCGAGCGAGGCGTCCGCGGTGAGCAGGATCGCTTCGAGCAACCCGTCGATGTTGGTGCCCTGGCGTGCCGAGATGTCGACGAACATGGTGTCGCCGCCGTACTCCTCGGGCATCACGCCGTAGTCGGTCATCTGCTGACGGATCTTCTGCGGGTTCGCGTCCGGCTTGTCGATCTTGTTCACGGCCACCACGATCGGCACCGCGGCGGCCTGCGCGTGGTTGATCGCCTCCACCGTCTGCGGCATGACACCGTCGTCCGCGGCGACCACGATCACCGCGATGTCGGTGGCCTGCGCGCCACGGGCACGCATGGCGGTGAACGCCTCGTGACCGGGGGTGTCGATGAAGGTGATCGGCCGCTCGTTGCCCTCCAGGTTCGTGACCACCTGGTAGGCACCGATGTGCTGGGTGATGCCGCCCGCCTCGCGCTCGTGCACGTTGGTCTTGCGGATCGTGTCCAACAGTCGGGTCTTACCGTGGTCGACGTGACCCATGACGGTCACCACCGGCGGCCGGGCCGCCAGGTCGGACTCGTCGCCCGCGTCGGAGCCGTAGGTGATG
>DASXXM010000190.1:0-1778 GCA_036503065.1 Pseudonocardiaceae bacterium
CTGTTTGCTATGGCGCTCGGTCTGGCCGTGAGCCTGCTGGTGCGGCGGGTCGTGCCCGCCATGGGCGTGACGGCCGTGGTGTTCCTGGGCGTCCGGTTCGGCCTGTCGCAGTACCGGCCGTACTACCTCGCGCCCCTGCGCGCCGTCGCGGCCGTGCCCGATTTCCCGGAACCCTATGTCGGCAACAACGGCCTGGACGTGGCCGAGGGCATGATCAATGCAGCGGGCCAGCCGGTGGACATCAACAACCTTGCCTGTGTGCACAGGGTCCTCTCGGTGGCCGATTACGGCACGTGCCTGCGCAGCGGTGGGATCGTCAGCGCCTTCATGGACTACCAGCCCGACTACCGGTTGACCGCGATCCGCTACATCGAGGTGGCGATCTTCCTGGTGCTGGCGGCCGCGCTGTTCGGCGTGGTCTGGCTGCGGATGCGGCGATCGACCACGATCGGGTGAGGTCGCCCCTGGTGGTCGACTGACAAGATGACGGCCGGCACCTATCGTCGGTCAATGGGGTCGCCGCTACGGATCGTGCTCGTCGACGACCACGAGATGGTGTTGCAGGGCCTGAAGGCCATGCTGATGCCGTTCCGTGGCCGGGTCGAGGTGGTGGGCGAGGCGCACGGCGGCCAGGCTGCGCTGGACGCGGTCGCCTCGCTCGCGCCGGACATCGTGCTGTGCGATGTCCGGTTGCAGGGCAGCAGCGGCCTGGACCTGTGTCGAAGACTCATCGAACTGAACCCCGGCCTGCAGGTCGTGCTGCTGAGCGTCTACGAGGACGAGCAGTACCTGTTCGAGGCGCTGCGGGCCGGCGCGCGCGGCTACCTCGTCAAGCGGATCGACGGCGAGGAACTCGTGCGCAGCCTCGAACGCGCGGCCGACGGCGAAACCGTGATCGACCCGACGCTGGCCGGCCGCGCCATGGGCACCGCGGCCCGGCTGGCCAGCGGCGAGTTCTGGCCCGGTGCCCGGCACGGCCTCACCCACCGGGAGAGCGAGGTCCTCGCGCTGGTCGTGAGCGGACTGTCCAACCGGGCCATCGCCGGCAAACTCGTGGTCGGCGACGAGACCGTGAAAACCCACCTGCGGTCGATCTACCGCAAGCTCGCCGTGAACGACCGGGCCGGCGCGGTCGCCACCGCGCTGCGCGAAGGCATCTTCCGATGACGGACCCGCTGCTCGGCCTCACCGACCGCGAGCGGGAGAGCACCCTGCTGCTGGCCATCATCGAGGCCACTGCGGAAGGCCCCGGCGTCGAGCCGCTGGCCGCCGCGGTGGCGAAGCTGATCGTGGCGGCCACCGCGACCGACGTGTGCTTCGTGCACGTCCTGGACGACACCGGCCAGTCGCTGTCGTTGGCCGGCGCCACGCCACCGTTCGACCATGAGGTCGGCCAGGTGCGCCTGGCGCTGGGCACCGGCGTGACCGGCTGGGTCGCGGCCCGCAGGCAGGCCGCGGTGCTCGTGGACCACAAGGAGTCCGACCCGCGCTACCTGCGGATACCGGCGCTGCGCGGCGAGGACTTCACGTCCATGGCGTCCGTGCCGATGGCCAGCGACCTGGCCGGCCTGGTCGGCGTGCTCAACGTGCACACCCGCGACCGCCGCGAGTTCACCGAGCGCGACATCCGCCTGCTTACCACGATCGGCAGCCTGCTGGCCGGCTCGGTGCACCTGGCCCGGCTGCACCGCAGAGTGGCGCTACGGGAACGTGCCAACGAGCGTTTCGCCGAGCAGGTGGTGGCCGCGCAGGAGGCGGAACGGCAACGGCTGGCCAGC
>DASXXM010000191.1:0-6656 GCA_036503065.1 Pseudonocardiaceae bacterium
GCTGCAACGAGTCGTCTTCCCGAGCGCGACCGCACCAGCAACGATCACCAGTGCCTACGACGTCAGCCTGATGCGACAGCGGGAGCAGGCCACCAAAGCCGAGTACGCCGACTATCACCTGATCTCGCTCGGCCCGACCACCCTCGGCCAACCGAACCCGCTACCGGGCGCCGAGTGGCAGTTCACCTTCGTCAACAACGGCACGACACGGCTGGTGACCGTGGTCGGCACCGCGTGGGCGCCCAACGACTTCGTCACGACCTACGTGTCCGGACCGCAGCAGTACTCATCGGTCGCCACGGCCGTGGCCAACGCGGAGCAGAACTTCCAGGGAATCGGGTGAGAACGGCTGGCTCAGCTCTTGAGCACCTTCCGGACAGCGGCGACCAACTGCTCCCGAGTCGGCTGAAGTGCGGCGTCCAACTCCGGCGCCGCGCCGACCATCGCGCCGTCGGGGCGGGTGATGCGCTTGGGCGGGGAGACCAACCGCATCTCTTCGGCCGCCGTGGCCAGGATCTCGCCGCCCAGGCCGCATGAGCGGTTCGAGTCGTCCATGACGACCAACCGGCCGGTCCGCTCCAACGACCGAGCCAGGCCGTCCCAGTCGAACGGGTACACCGAGCGCGGATCGAAGACCTCGATCGATGCCTCGCCAGCCAACTCCTCGGCCACTGCCAATGCATCAGCCACCAAGTGCCCGAGAGCGACGACGGTAACGTCCTCACCGACACGATGCACCCGGCCGACACCCAACGGTATCGGCCGCAAATCGGCGTAGTCCACATCCTCGCGGACGCCCAGCGACGCAATGGGACCAAAGAAAACCACGGGATCGTCATCCCGAATCGCGGTGGCCAACAACCCGTAGGCATCACGCGGGGTAGCCGGCAACACGGTCTTCACGCCCATATGGGCAAACATGCTGTACGGCTGATCCGAGTGCTGAGCCCCCCAGGCCGCACGCCACCCGGCGGCCGGCAACAGATATGTCACCGGCACACTCGTCTGCCCACCACTCATCAAACGAAACTTGTTCGCCTGATTGGTGATCTGCTCAAAAACCAACAACAACAAAAACGGAATCTGGAACTCGATCACCGGACGCCGGCCGGCCATGGCCGCCCCGGTGGCGAAGTTGGTGAAGCCCTGCTCGGTCAGCGGCATCTCCAGGATGCGCTCCGGACCGAAGCGCTCCAGAAACCCGGCAGTCACATTGGTCAACGCGAAGTTCATGTCCTCACCGAGCACGAAGACCGACGGATCACGATCCATCTCGTCACCCAGCGCCCGGTTCAACGCCTTCAAATAAGACAACTTGGGCATGACTACGCCACCCCCGCACGCGGCCGCAAACCGTCGGAGTACATGTACTCGAACGCGTCCACCGGATCGGGCCTCGCACTGCCCACCGCGAACGCGACCACCGAGTCCAACTCGACCTCCACCGACGCGTCGATCAGTGCACGGACCGGCGACGAAACCCGCGCGGCCTGGATGTCCAACGGATCACGCAGCTGCCAGGAAGCGATCTCCGCATCGGACCGGTACTTCAACCGCGTCTTCAGCTCGAACGTGTGGTGACCGAAATACCGATAAGTATCGAACTCCAGCAACGAAGGACCACCACCGGTCCGAGCCCGCGCCACCGCCGAAGCCGCGGCCGCCCGAACCACCTCGACATCCTGACCGTCCACAGTGGCCGACGGAATACCGAAGGCCGCACCCCGGCCGGTGATCGTGCCGGCGACAGCGGTCCGCACCGGCAACGTGGTGGCGTACTTGTTGTTCTCACACACATACACCACCGGCAACTGCCACAACGCCGCCAGATTGAACCCTTCCAACAGCGAGCCCTGAGTAACAGCACCGTCGCCGAAGAAACTCACGACGACACGAGATGAGCCGGACCGCTGAATCGCCCACGCCACACCGGCGGCGATGGCGGCACCATGACCGACCGTGCCCGTCGAGTTGTACACATTGGCGCTGAAGTCCGACGGATGAAACGACCCGCCCCGACCCTTGTCGATCCCGGTGACCCGACCACACATCTCGGCCATCACCCGAGCCGGATCGCAGCCCTTGGCCAGCAGGTGACCGTGCCCGCGATGACTGCTGAGCACGACATCGTCATGAGTCAGCGTCGAGCACACACCGACGCCGACCGCCTCCTGGCCGATGCACGGATGCACGCCGCTGGCGATCTCGCCTGCCGCGACCAGGTCGACGGAACGTTCCTCGAACCGCCGGATGAACCGGATCTTGTGGTACAGCGACGAAGAAAGCTCAGTCATTGCCGCCACCTATCGCGGACAACACCGAGGCCGGCCACCGGTCGGCGAACGGGCCGTGCGCGTTGATCAGCGCCAGCGCGACCCGTTCCATGCCGAACGCCATGCACGCCGTGTTCCCGACCGCGCCGTCGGCGGTGAAGTCGAACGCCTCGCCGAAGTGGTCCTTGTGGAAGTTGGCCGACGCGATCGCCTGCACCAGACCGTCGCCGACCGGGACCTTCAGCTCGAACTTCAGCTCCTGCATCCGCTGTGCCGCCTGAAAAAGCTTCTTGCCCGGACCGAAGAACGGATCGTCGGCGACCTCGATGGCGACTTCGAGCCCCAACGAGGAGAACCAACCGGCGACCCGCTCCAGCCACCGGCCGCGATACGCGAGGCAATACTCCTCGGTCCCCGCCGTCACCAGCTCCACCATGCGGAAGGTGCGCAGCCGGCCGGTTTCCGCGGTCGCCTCCTGGCGGAAGCAGTTGGCCTCGACGTGGAACTTGCGCGGCTCGGACAACGACAGCCCGGTGAGCGTCTCGTAGACCGGGTAGCAGGCGGCCGGCAGCAGGACCAGGTCGCTGATCTCCTGCTGGGCGTGCCAGTCGCCGCCCTCGTCGACCAGTGGGGCGAGTTTGCCCCATGCCTTGCCGTCGCCGGTGTAACTGTGCACCGTGCCCAACAGCTGCGGGAACGTCTTGACGTAACCGGCGTGCTCGATGGTGCGCCGGGAGATGACCGGCGGGATCGCGAGCCGGCGGAACGGTTCGCCGACAGCCAGGGCCGTGATGCCATGGCGCAGCAGGCCGATGATCGTCTCGAACGACCGGGGATACAGGTACACGCCGGGCACACCGGTCCGAACCGGACGGCCGTCGTCGATCTCGGGGGCGTCGGCTACCCCGATGTGGCTGTCGAACATCTCTCCACCGCCGTCATGTCGGGAACTTCGTGGTCTATCTCGGCAGGCCACCAGTGCCGCACCAGCCGGAAGGGGGCGCTGCCCTCCAGTGCGACGGCGGCCATGAAACGTGGCGGGGCCATCAGGTCCCGCACCAGGAACGGACCGGGGAGTGGGCCGCCGGCATCGGTGACCAGGGCCGGGCTCCGGCCGGTGACGGGGAGCCGCAGGCCGGGCATGAGCCGTCCGCCGGTCACCTTCAGGCAGGCTTCCTTGCGGGCCCACAGCAGACCGAACCGGTGCACCCGGTGATCCGGGGTGGCACCCGACGCGACGAAACGGGTCTCCTCGGCCGGAAAGAACCGCTTGGCCAGCCGGACGGCCTGGGTGGCATCGGGCAGCAGTTGCAGATCGATGCCGCAGCGGCGGCCGTCGGTGATGGCCAGCATGGCCAGTTCGCCGGAGTGCGACAGGTTGACCTGGACGCCGCTGGGCGTGCCGGTCAGTTCCGGCTTGCCGTGCAGGCCGTGGCGCCAGCCGATCTGGTTGGCCGGCACGCCGAGCCGGTGTCCGATGATCACCCTGGCCACGCCGTGCGCGGCGATGAACCGCCTGCGGTGCCCGTCCAGCGCGAGCAGCGCGGCGCGGCGCCGCTCGTTGTCGTCGAGCACCGACGTCAGGCCGCCGATCTCGGGGGCGGGCAGGTCGGCCCGGATCAGCCAGACGTGGACGGCGTCGACGGTCACGATGTCCACTGCCTTCCCGGCACCGCGATGGGCACGGCCGGCGGCATGGCCATCGGCGCCGGCCCGAAGTCCACTGCGGACAGTGCGAGGTAGCGCAGGGTGGGCTCGTACTCGGCCAGCAGCACCAGCCGGCCTTCCGCCTGCCATTCGGCCAGGCCACCGGCCAGTTCCCACCACGGTCCGGTGTAGGGCTGGCCGGTCGGCGCGAGCACCATGCGGTCCGCCAGGTACGTGTGGCCGAACTGGGTCAGGCCGTTGCCCAGCACGAGGGTCACGTCGGTGCGGCCGGCGGACAGCGCGGCCACGTCGTCGGCGAGCAGCGCGCCCGCCAGTTGCGGTGACACGTCGGCGTGCTGGCGTACCACGGTGTGGTTGCCGTCCGTGCTCTGCTCGAAGAACACGGCCACCGCGCTGTGCCGCTCGGGCACCTGAGCCGGCGATGCCTGCTGGTAGTGCAGTGCGGACTGCTCGACGACCACCAGCACCGCGCGCTCGCACACCCCGGACCGGCCGTACTCGCCGATCAGCCGCAGCGCCGTGAACGCGGCGGCGGCACCCTGGTCGCACACGGCGAACGCCATCGCGTCGCCGGGGCAGATCTCGCTGAGGTAGGAGGCGGTGGACCGGCCCAGCCGGATGTCGTGGATGCCGAACGCCATGACCAGCAGGTCGACCGGCGCGTCCGCGGGCACCGCCGCCAGCACCACCTCGGCCGCCATCTCCCCGTAGGAATGGCCGGCTCCGTTGTCCAGCAGGTCGTTGCGCAGCGGGAGGTCGAACGGGCGGACGAGATCGGTCAGGAACACCCGCAGCCGTGGGTCGAACGCGTGGTCGGAGAACCCGCCGAACGTCCGGCGCGCGGCGCCGACGACCCGCAGCGGTCCACTGCGCGGGTCGGTGTCACCCGCGTCCATCGGCGGCCCCGCTGCGTACATCGGCTCACTCGTCCGTCAGCGCGTGCGCGGCGACGAACGTGGCGAGGGTGCCGATCGTCGTCAGGTCGCCCTGGTCGATCTCCTCGACGTCGATCTGGATCTCGAGTTCCTCCTCCAGTTCCAGCAACAGTTCCAGCGTGCTGGCCGAACCGAGGCCGAGTTCGTCGAACAGCCGGGTGTCCTCCGGCATCCGCGGCACCTCGCGCTTGAGCACCTTTGGCAGCAGCGCGCCGATGGCGTCCACGACCCTGGGCCGCAGCTCGGTGTCCGTCTGCTGGAACTGTGACTGCGCGGTCATTTGCTCCATGCTGTCTGATCCCATCTGCCCGTACTAGTGCTCGAAAACCATGGCCGAGAACGTCGCGCCGAGCCCGGCCGCCGCGACCAGGTACCGGTCGCCACGCTTGAGCCGGCCCCGATCGACCGCGGTGCGGTAGTTGATGAAGCCGTCGGCGGCGTAGCTGTGTCCGGTGAGCGGCACGTTGTCCAGCACGACGCGTTCCAGCGGGTACTCCAGCTGCCGGCACAGCCGCCGCCACGACACCGTGTTCACGTTGTGCGGCAGGATCAGGCTGATGTCGTTGAGCTTCATCCCGGCCCGCTCGGCCGCGCCGACGATCACCTCGGCCAACGCCTCGGGGTACTCCTTCTGGTACCGGATCAGCAATTCGGGGTCGGCGCCGAGCAGGCCGTCGAAGTCGCCGCGAGTCCTGGTCACGTAGGAGACCATCCGGTCGCGCGGCCCGTCCGCCGAGACGAGGCACGCGGCCGCGCCCTCGCTGAACACCGTGGTCTCCGGCACGAACTCGGCGTCCCTGGTGAACGTCTTCTCCCCCGCCAGCACCAGGGCCAGTGCGCCGGGCTCGCCGTCGGTGGCCAGCAGTCGGCCCGCGATGTCCACGGCCAGCAGGCTCGAGGCGCAGGCGTGGTGGGTCACCGTGAACGCGATGGCGTGGCTGAGACCCAGCGAGCGACACAGGTCGTGCAACGGGTTCATCGGGAACGGCACGACGGCCGAGATCGCCCGCGCGTGGAGCACGTACCGCACCCGGTGTTCCTGGCCGCGCAGTTCGACCAGGCAGGCGGCCGCGCCGGCGAGCAGTTCCAGCACCGAGCCGTCCGGTTCCCGGCACACCTCGCCAAGCCCGTGGAACCGCCGGAACACCCGGATCTGCCGGTCGTTGAGGTTGAGGTGGTCGGCCAGGTCCTCGAGGGGCACGCGCCGCGGCGGGAGGTACGCGGCAACGGCATCGAGCGCTGTCATCGGTGTTACACCGTTTCCGGTACGGCGTTCGCGCCGGTCCGCGAGCACGCGGCCTCGACCACCGTCGACTCCAGAGCGCGGACGAACGACTCCATGCCTTCCGGTGACACGTAACGGGTGTCCGCCGTCATGGCGAACTCGACGCCGCCCGGGGCGTCGTCGACGTCCAGGTAGAACGTCGGCTGCGGGACCGGGCTGCGCGGCCCCCAGTCCAGCCGGCTCGCCGCCAGCGCGTCCCGGATCTCCGCCGTGGTGGGCATCGGGCCGGACTTGTCGTCGCGGCCCTGGTCTCGGCGGTCGTTGAAGTAGACCTGGACGTCGATCTCCGCGCCGCGTTCGGCGTTGATCGCCTCGTAGAGGGCAAACCGTTGCAGCGGGTCGTAGTACGAGTTGAGGTACGTGGCCATCGCGGCCCGGTAGGCCCTGGCGACGGCCTGGTCGAACGTGATGTCCGCAATGTCGAGCAGGCACGGGCTGGACTGGGCGATCGGGCAGACGGCGCCGGCGAAACCGGGCCGGAACCGGTTGCTGACG
>DASXXM010000192.1:0-6492 GCA_036503065.1 Pseudonocardiaceae bacterium
TGGTCGGCCCACGACCAGCGGCCTACCGACAACGACCACGGCCTACGACCTCGTATACGCCAACACATCGGACCAGGAACGGCTCGACCTGTACCTGCCGGGCCGGACCAGCCACCCGGCACCGCTGGTCATCTGGTTCCACGGCGGCGGCTGGCGAGTCGGCGACAAGAGTTCCCTCGCCACCTATCCCGACCCGACCACGGCCCCACCACCGCCCACCGCCTGTCGCGACATCGTCCAGGTACAGGTACCCGACGTCGCGACACTGAACGCAAAGGGCTACGCGGTGGCCGGCGTCAACTACCGACTCGACCGGAATCCGGTCGCAGCCGTCCAGGACGCCAAAGCCGCCGTACGGTTCCTCCGGGCCAACGCGGCCCGCTACCACCTCGACCCGAACCGCTTCGCGGCCTGGGGCAACTCCGCCGGCGGATACTCGGCCATCATGCTCGCCGTGACCGCGGACCAGCACACCGTCTTCGACGATCCGGCCCTGGGCAACCCGAACGTCTCCAGCGCGGTGCAGGCCGTCGTCGACTGGTACGGCGCCGTCGAGCAGTCGGACCTGCCGGGAACGTTCATCCCGGCGGAGAACCCCTTCCCCTACCTCACCGGCGCGAGGCGACCACCGCCACCGTTCCGGATCGCGCACGGCGATGCCGACTGCGTCGTACCACTACAGCACTCCCGCGACCTGCTCGACGCGCTGACCAAAGCCGGCGCGACCGCGACACTGACCGTCCTGCCCGGCGCCAACCACGAAGATCCCGCCTTCATGCGAACCCAGTCAGCTCCGACGCTGGCCTTCCTCGACCGAGCATTCCGCCGCTGATCGGCCACGTGCGTCGTCCATGACAGCTCCGATCTCGCACGCGATCATGCGGGCACGGCCGAAGTAGTCCTGGGCATCGTCCCGACAATGCCGCAGGGTCCCCAGGCCGTTGCGGGCGTTGGCCTGCCCCAACCTGGATCCCAGCGCGGTGTACAACTCAGATACCGAGGTGGGGACCTCGTCGAGGATTGCACGCACGCCTGACGTCGCCGCTGCCAGCGTTCTCCGCCTCGATGAGCGGATCCGGTCATGGTCGGCAGTGACGTTGGTGTGACGCCTTCGGCGGACACTGGCGGCCGGCGGAAGGACGTCCGGAGGGGGCGGTGCATTGATGGCCGTGGTCAGTGACAGCCGGTTGGACAGATCCCTGCACGGCGCGCACTTCAACAGCTTTCATGAATGCTATCCCGCGGTGCTCGACGCGGTTTTCCATCGGTCCGAGTACGCGAGCGCCCCACGAGGGCAGCTCATCCGGGAGATGATCGGCGCGTCATACTCCGTGGCGCGTCCATGGCAGCGGTTCTTTCTTTCCCCCGCGCGCCGGACCAATCTGGTCTTCAACTACGCCGAGGCTCTGTGGTATCTCACCGGCGGGGACGAGCTGGATTATCTCCGCTATTACGCGCCGACGATCGCGAACTTCACCGGCCCCGCCCGTCGGTTGTCGGGCTCGGCATATGGACCCCGGATCTTCGCCAACGGCGTGAACTCGGTCGACCAGTGGCGGCGGGTGTCCGATCTCCTGACGACGGACGAGGGATCCCGCCGTGCCGTCATCCAGATATTCTCCCCGACCGAGTCGCTCGATCTCGACAACGCCGATGTCGCCTGCACGTTGTCCTTCCAGTTCCTGCTCCGCGACGGGGCGCTGGAACTGATCGCGTACATGCGGGCGAACGACGCGTACCGCGGCATGGTGAGCGACGTCTTCTCGTTCACATTGTTACAGGAAGTGCTGGCCACCCAACTGGGCGTCGCGACGGGTCGTTATCACCACCATGTCGGTTCGCTGCACGTCTACGAGCGGGACCGGGACCGTGTGACACGGGTGCTCACGACGCCGGTCCACCCGGACGGCGAACTGATGTTCCCGTCCATTCCGGCGAACACCGACGTCTGGCACGACCTGAAGATCGTCAGCGACTGGGAGACCGGCCTGCGCGCCGACACTCGCCGGCTGTCCGACCACACACCGGGCTCGCTGGAGCTGCCACCGTACTGGCAGGACGTCGTCGTCCTGCTCGACTGCTATCGCCGGTTGCGCCGGGGCGAGCCGCAGCGCGAGGCGTTGGTGCTGCGGCTGCCCGAGGTGTTCCGGCTCGCGCTGGCATTCCGCTGGCCCGACGCGTTCCCGATGTCATGACGGCAACGCTGTCGGTCTACCTCGCCGCGTCGATTCTCGGCGGCCGGGACTATGCCACGGCCTACCGGACGATCGCCGACCAACTCGCCGCGGAGACGGCGACGCTGCTCAGTCCGCAGGTGCTCGACCCGGCCGAGGACAACGGCCTGACCGAGGCGCAGGTCTACGACCGGGACGTCGCGGCGCTGAACCGCGCGGACTGCCTCGTCGCCGAGATATCCCAGCCGAGCCTCGGCGTCGGTTTCGAGATCGCGTACGCGGTGGGCCTGGCGCGACCGGTCCTCGCGTTGTACGACACCCGCGTGGCCGGGCGCGTGTCCGCGATGGTGCTCGGCTGCCGGCAGGTCCGGACAGTCGCCTATCGCGACGAGTCGGCGATGCGGTCCGCGGTCCACGACTTCCTGTGTGCCATCAGGACGTCGCTGTGATCCCCGGGTGTCTCGTCGTCGCGTCGTCCGACTCGCTCGGCGGGGCGGGCGTCCAGGCGGATGGCCGGGCGCTGGCGTCGGTCGGCTGCCTCGCCACGACGGTCGTCACCGCGGTGACCGCGCAGACCGGCACCGAGTTGCGCGCCGTACACCGGATCCCGGACGACATCCTGTGTGCCCAGTTCGCGGCCGCCGTGGCGGCGCATCGGATCGACGCGGTGAAACTGGGATCCCTCACGTTGCCGCCGGATCTGGTCGACGACATCAGCGCGTTGTGCCTCCGGACCGGTTGCCCGCTGGTGGTCGACCCGGTACTCGTCACGGCCGCCGGCGACACGCTCTGCGACACACCCCGGGCGGTCGAGGTGCTCACCGCCCTCCGTGGGGCGATCACGGTGCTCACGCCGAACGGCCGTGAGGCCGCGATCCTGGCCGGCACGGGCGACCGCGCCCGGGACGCCCTGATCCTGTCCGAGCGGTTCGGCACGGCCGTGGTGGTCACGGGCGGCGACCTGGCCGATGGCGCCGACACGATCGTCGTCAACGGCCAACCGCGCCGGATACCGCCGAGCCTGCCACCCCGGGCCGCCGCGATCGTCCACGGTGCGGGCTGCACGTATTCCGCCCTGCTGACCGGACTGCTGGCCCAGCGCATACCGCTCGTGGACGCCCTGGATCAGGCCAAGTCGCTCACCGACGAGTCCGTCCACAACGGACTGGAGTTGGCCACCGGAGTGGTCGTCCCGTTCACGGTGGTCACGGTGCCGGCGGGGAGGCGGTAGCCGATGTGGCCCGGCATCGTCTTCGATCTCGACGGGACCCTGGTGAACACCGACCCGCACTGGTACACGGCGAAGGTCGGCCTGTTGCGCGGCCACGGCTATGACGGCGCCGAGATTCCGGAACTGCCGGGCGGCTCGCTCGCGGACACCGCACAGGCGCTGGCCGATGTGCTCGGCTGCCCGGACCGGGCCGAGATCGAGGCCGAACTCGCCCATCGGGTGCTGACGGCGGTGACCAGCACGGGCGTCCGGCCACTGCCCGGCGCCCGCGAGTCGCTGTGGGCGGCGCGGGCCGCCGGTGCCCGGGTCGCCATCGCGTCGACCAGTCCAGCCGCGCTGGTCGACGCCGTGGTCACCCGGGCCGGCCTGGATGTCGAGGTCGCGGTCGGCGTCGGGCCTGCCCTGTCGGCCAAGCCTGCGCCGGACGTGTACGTCGAGGCGTGCCGGCGGCTGGCGGTGGACCGACGCGGATGCCTGGGTGTCGAGGACTCCACAGTGGGGGCGCGGGCGGCCCGCGCGGCCGGCCTCGCGGTCCTGACCGTGGGCCCTCGGGCGCAGGGCCGGGGCGACTGGCACGTGGCGAGCCTGGCCAGTACGGCGGATCTCGATCGGATCATCCGGACGAAGGATCGGTGATGACGATGGCGCGGGCACCGTTCCAGGTGTTGGTACTGCCGTTTCGGTGCAGGCCCGAGCCCAGGTACGCGGTGTTCCGTCGTGCGGACGACCAGCGATGGCAGGGCGTCGCGGGCGGCGGCGAGTCCGGCGAGACCCCGCTGGCGGCGGCGTGCCGGGAACTGGCCGAGGAGTCGGGGCTGACCGGACCGATGTACCGGTTGGACTGCCGGGACACGGTGCCTGCCAACTGTTTCGCGGCCTGGCCGACCTGGCCCGCCGGCACGTACGTCGTCGAGCAGCACTTCTTCGCAGTGGATGCGGGAGACCAGGAGGTCCGGCTCTCCGATGAGCACACCGAGTACCAGTGGTTGTACCACCAGGATGCCGATCGCCTGCTCCGGTGGGACAGCAACCGCACCGCGCTGTGGGAGCTCGACCTGCGCCTGGCCCGCGACGATCTCGGCCCGGCCCACGAGGTGGACTGATGGAGTGGCAGGCAGACATGTCATTCGCCGCCTACTGTCTCGCTGACGCGGACGAGTTGTGGCAGCGGTATGCCCGCCACGAGTGGATTGAGTCGCTGGCGCTCGGATCGCTGACCGACGAGCGGTTCGCCTTCTTCCACCGCTACGACGTTGCCTACAGCGCCGACATGCACCGGGCGCTCGCCGTCGGCGTCGCGAAGGCACCGACCGGCTGTGACTGGGCCCGCGCCGCGCTCCGGGTGCTGTACGAGTCGTTCATCCTCGACAAGCAGCAGCGCAAGCAACGCCTGTTGACCCGACTCGGTCTGCCGCCTACGGTGCCGCTGGCTCGCGCGGCGCGCGGCCTGAGCCGGGACGCCTACGCCAACCATGTGCTGCGGGTCGGCTGGGAGCAGCCCACGGGAGTGCTCGCCGCCGCACTGCTGCCGTGCGCGATGTTCACCGAGATCATCGGCGCCCGCTTCGCCACCGATCCGCCCGCCACCCGGCCCGAGATCACGGAATGGGTCAAGGGATACGTCAACGAGTGCGACGCGGATATGACCCGCCGCCATGCCGAGCTGATGGACGAGCACGCGCTCGTCGCGGGCAGCGAGGGCAGGCGGGCCATGCGCGCGGAGTTCCGCCGCAGCGTCGAGTACCAGACCCGAGTGTTCGACGCGGCCATGTCGCTGGACGACGACATCGTCACGACCGGCGGCGACAAACCGGCCGACCCAACGAGGAGCATCCGATGACGGCACCGCCGAGTCTCGATCGGGCGAACCCGCTCGCCACGCACGTGCGATCCGACCTACCCGGCCGGTACAACGAACTGGACGTCCTACGGCGGGAGTGGCAGCGGGTCGAGGGCATGCTCAACGGTGAGGTGCTGCCACCGTACGAGGTGTTGATCCACCCCTCCAGCGGCTGCAACCTGCGCTGCGTGTGGTGCATCGGCGACCACGTGCCGATCGAGATCTGGGACGACTCCCGCGTCGGGCTGACGTTGCTCGACGCGGCCAAGACGGCCGACACCATGCTGCCCAACACGCTCGCCGACCCGGACGCGATGCTCGGCCTGCTGCGTGGCATCGTCGACTACCGGAAGGCCGACCGGTCCGGCACCGAGCATTCGATCGAGGCGGTGTCGTTCTCCGGTCTGATCGGCGAACCGCTGATGTCCAAGGCCGCCGTGGTGGCCGCGATCCACTACCTCGTGGACCGGTCGCGCCGGGTCGGGCTGTTCACCAACGGCGTGCTGATGGACGAGTCCGTACGCGCGGCGCTGGTGCGGGCGGCCTACGTCCACGTCAGCCTCGACGCCGGCTCGCCGGACGCCTACGCGCTGCTGAAGGTGGAGGGCCGCTCGTCAGGGCGCAACCAGTTCCGCTCGGCGTTGGAGAACACTCGGCAGCTGGCCGTGCTGCGGGCGAACACGCCGGGCTCGTCGCTGGCGATCAACTCGTCGTTCATCCTGTATCCCGAGAACTACCAGGAGGTCTACCGCGCGGCCACCCTGCTCAAGCAGTCCGGTGTGGACACCATGCGGCTGAAGCGGGACATCAGCGGCGCGCGGCTGCTCGATCCCGATCAGGTCGCCGAGGTGGTCGACCTGATCGCCGCGATCAAGGCCGACCTCGTCGACGACGACTTCCATCTGGTCGAGGTCCACCAGATGGGGCTGCCGCCGGACCTCACCCGCCACTTTGCCGCCTGCCGCATCACCCGGCTGGTCGCCGCGATCGGCTCCGACGGCGAGATGTACCCGTGCAACTACCACCCACGGCCGGGCGGCGCCAGCTACGGCAGCGCGTTGGACGGACAGTTCGGCGCGGTATGGGAAGGCGATGTGCGGGCGCGGCTGTCCAGGCAACTGCCGGCCATCTGCCCGGCCGTGTGCGACCCGTTCAAGAACAGGTCCAACTCCCTGCTGTCGACCGCGGCCGACGTGGCCCGGACGGAGGGCACCGAACGGCTGCTCGAATACGTCAACGCCCTTGTC
>DASXXM010000193.1:0-5596 GCA_036503065.1 Pseudonocardiaceae bacterium
TTTGCGCACGCCATCGACCGTGATCCCGAAATTCACCGTTGACGTGCAACCGGTCACCGCCAACATGCCAACGACCAGAACCCCACCCAGCATCGCGCGTCTGTCGATCACGAACAGCACATTATCCCGCCCAGGGAACACACAGGTGAACGACGGCGCTCGGATGATCTAGGCAGGATCGAGGGGACCGAGCAGCCAACTGCCCGTGGAATCCGGCGTGTCGTCGAAGTAGTAGTCGCGGATCGCGGCCAGCAGGTCATCGGTGGTGACGAAGCCGTCCCCGTCCTGGTCGAGCCGGCGAAACACCTCCCTTGCATCGGCATCGGGCAGGCTCATCAGCGACCCGGTCCAGCGCACGTGCTCGTCGGCGACCAGTCGCCCATCGCCGTCCTCGTCCGCGATCTCCATGATCACGTCGAGAAACGGGCGGTACCCGTGGTCGAACGACGCCGGCGTCTCCAGCAGGCCCGCGGCGAAGGCGGCCTTGTACTCGGCCGGACCGATGCGCCCGTCGTCATCGGTGTCGGTCACCGTGGACAGGTGCTCCCACAGCCCCAGGCACAACGCGTCGAGCCGTTGCCGGACCGGCGACTCCGGCACGAGACCGAACTCCTCGGCCAGTCGAGTCGCTGCCTCGACGAAGTCCCGTCGTTCGATGAAACCGTCGCCGTCGGTGTCGTAGGTCCGGAAACGCCGGGCCAGCTTCCGATCGAGAAACGCCGAGATCTCCACGGTCACAGGAAAGCCGGGTTCAGCGGCGACGACAAGAGCGCAACCGGGCAATGTTGCGTGACGAAGCCAATACCCGTTCGTGGCAACCAGGCACTCCACCGGCCTGCCCGCCGCGCTCGCCTGGCTCTCCGACCGTTTCGCCGGCCTGCCCGCTCCGACCACCTGCTTTTGACCATCAGATATCGACGTGTCCTAGGGTGGGGATCTCGGCGAAGGAGGCACACGTGACGGCTCTGCCCCCACCTGATGCGGCCCGGCTGGCGGCACTCAGCGAACATTTCGGGTTCGGCCTGTCCGAGGCGGAACTCGCGGATTTCGCGCCGGCAGTGGCCGACACTTTAGAGGCATCGGTCGCCGTCGAGGCGCTCTACGACCGCATCGCACCCACGCCGCCGGAACGCGCCTGGGACATCCCCACGCCTGAGCAGAACCCGCTGGGTGCCTGGTACGTCACGACGTCGATCAAGGAATCCGAGGACGGCCCGCTGGCCGGACGCACCGTCGCCGTCAAGGACAACATCGCGGTCGCGGGCGTGCCGATGATGAACGGATCGCGTTCGGTGGAGGGCTTCGTGCCGCGACGCGACGCCGTGGTGGTCCGCAGGCTGCTGGACGCGGGCGCGACCGTCAAGGGCAAGGCGGTGTGCGAGGACCTGTGCTTCTCCGGTGGCAGCTTCACATCACAGCCGGCGCCGGTGCGTAACCCGTGGGACGTAACCCGGAACGCCGGCGGGTCGTCGAGCGGCAGCGGCGCGTTGGTCGCGAGCGGGGAGGTCGACCTGGCGTTGGGCGGTGACCAGGGCGGCTCGATCCGCATTCCGAGCGCGTTCTGCGGTGTGGTCGGGCACAAGCCGACCCACGGATTGGTGCCCTACACCGGCGCGTTCCCGATCGAGCGGACGATCGACCATCTCGGCCCGATCACCCGCACCGTCGCCGACGCGGCCCTCGCGCTCACCGTCCTGGCAGGCGTGGACGGCCAGGACCCGCGCCAGCCCGACAAGATCGAGCCGGTCGACTACCTGGCGGCGCTCAAGGAATCAGCGTCCGGCCTGCGGGTGGGTGTGGTAGGCGAGGGCTTTGCCACCGCCGTGTCGGAGCCGGGTGTCGACCAGTCGGTACGGGCCGCCGTCGAGGTACTCCGCTGGGCCGGGCTGGCGGTGGCCGAGGTGTCGATCCCGTGGCACGTCGACGCGATGCACGTATGGAACGTGATCGCGACCGAAGGCGCGTCGTACCAGATGATCGACGGCAACGGCTACGGCATGAACGTCGAGGACTTCTACGACCCCGACCTGATGGCCCACTACGCCCGGCAGCGCCGGGCACGCGGCGCGGAACTGTCCAAGACCGTCCAGCTGGTCGGGCTGTCCGGCCGGTACACGTACGAGGTCGGCGGCGGCCGGTACTACGCGATGGCCCGCCACCTCGCCCGCGAACTACGCAACGCCTACGACACCGCCCTGGACGAGTTCGACGTCCTCGCGATGCCCACCCTGCCGTACACCGCACGAAAGATCCCGCCAGCGGACGTCCCACTGACCGACTACCTGGACACCGCACTGTCGATGATCGGCAACACGGCACCCTTCGACGTGTCCGGCCATCCCGCGTGCACGGTCCCGGCCGGCCTGGTCGACGGCCTACCCGCCGGCCTGATGCTCATCGGCCGGCGGTTCGCCGACGCCACCGTCCTCCGCGTGGCGCACACCTACGAACAGGCGATCGGCGGTTTCCCCAGGCCGCCGGGGGTCTCCGGAGATCGTTGACGATTCGTCGGTTCAGCAGTTGGTCATCGGGAGTTCGCACGCCGGTCGGGTGGCGCGCCGTACGGTCTGGGGCATCCCGTTGTGGCGTGCGGAGGTGGGCCCGTGTGGTACGTCAGGAACTTCTCGGCTCTGGTCGCGGTTGCTGCCGTGGTGGCTGCGGCGGGTGGTACCGCGTCGGCCAGCGGCGGGACGACCACCGGGGCCGGCTGTGTGCTGAACAGTGCGAATCCGGCCATTCAGCATGTTATCTACCTTCAGTTCGACAATACGCATTTCACACGGGACAACCCGAACGTGCCCAGTGACCTGGAGCAGATGCCCAATCTGCTGCACTTCATCACCGGCAACGGCTCGCTCGTCACGCACGAGCACACGCCGCTGATCTCGCACACCGCCAACGACATCGTCACGGCCGAGACCGGGGTCTACGGCGACAAGCACGGCATGCCGATCGCGAACTCGTACAACTACTACACGCCGGGCGGCGCGTCGAACGCCGCCGGCTCGTTCGCGTACTGGACCGATCCGATCGTCGACTTCACCACGCCGAACAGTGCGCCGGTCGGTGACGGCACGCCGACGATGGTCACGCCGTCCGGCGCCAACGCGCCCGCGCCGTGGGTGCCCTACACGCGTGCCGGCTGTGACTTCGGCACGGTCGCCGCGGCGAACACCGAACTCGAGAACACCGTGCCGGACGTGGCGAACGTGTTCGGTGCGAACTCGCCGCAGGCCGCGGAAGCGGCGGATCCGAACCAGCAGAACAAGGCGACCTCGGACTTCGAGGGCCTCGCGGTCCACTGCGCGGTCACGTCCAGCACCTGCGCGCACACCACCGGCGCGGTCGCCGACCGGCTGCCCAGCGAGCCGCACGGCTACTCGGGCTTCAAGGCGTTGTACGGCAACAAGTTCGTGCAGCCGTTCATCAGCCCGTCCGGGCCGGTGCGGGACCTGTCCGGCAACGTGATCACCGACGGCAACGGCAACGTCGGCTTCCCCGGCTACAACGCCATGATCGGCGCGAACGCGCTGTCCTACACGCTGGACATGCAGACGCACGGCGTGCCGGTGACGTACACGTACCTGACCGACCTGCACGAGTCGTGGCAGACCGGCAATCCGTTCGGGCCGGGCGAAGCCGGTTACGTGCAGCAGGCGCGGGCCGAGAACGCCGCGTTCGGCACGTTCTTCGGTGACCTGGCCGCACACGGCATCACCACGGCCAACACACTGTTCGTGATCACGGCGGACGAGGGCGACCACTTCGTCGGCGGCCCGCCCAGCCCGACCGGCTGCGACGGCGTGCACGTGGCCTGCACGTACAACCGGATCGGCGAGGTCGACGCGAACCTCAACGGTCTGCTGGGCGCGCAGGGCGTGACGACGCCGACCGACGTGTCCGCGGACTCCGCGCCCGCGCTCTACGCGCACAACCAGCCCGGCCGCACCGATCCAGCCGTGCGTACGCTCGCGCGGACGTCGGCCACGCTGACCGCGCCCGACCTGGCCACCGGGCGGACCACCCCGCTGGTCCAGTTCATGGCGGACCCGGTCGAGGAACGCCTGCTGCATCTGGTCACCGGCGACCCGAAGCGCACGCCGAGCCTGGTGCTGTTCGGCAACGACGACTTCTGGATCACAGGCGGCAGCACCTCATGCGGTGGTTCGTGCGTCAATGAGAACCCGTCCGAGGCATGGAACCACGGCGACGTGCAGCCGCAGATCACCACGACATGGCTGGGCCTGGCCGGCCCCGGTGTGGCACACCACGGCGTCGACAACTCGACGTGGTCTGACCACACCGACATCCGGCCGACGATGCTGGCACTGCTGGGCCTGCACGACGACTACACCTCAGACGGCCGGGTATTGCTCGAGGACACCACCACGCACCTGCCGGCGGCCCAGCGCGACCGACTGCTCCAACTCGGCCGGCTCTACACCCAACTCAACGCGGCCGTAGGCACGTTCGGCACAGCCACACTGCGCGCGTCAACCGTCGCACTGGCCAGCGCCTCCCCCACCGACCGCGACTACACGACGATCGAGAACACCCTGCAGCGGCTAGGCACCGAACGCGACGCACTGGTCGCAGCGATCCGTACCGTCCTGACCAACACCGATCACCCGAATGTCGCGGCAGCCGACGACCTGAACGCCCAGGCACAACACCTGCTCACCCAGGCCCTGGGACTCGGCTAGGTGTAGCCGACCGCCACGTTGAAGATTGAACACCCGTTCAACGGTAGAGCCGTACTTATTGAAAGCATTCAAACCGATGTGTGCGCCGCCAGGGCTCGAACCTCGAACCCGCTGTTTAAGAGCCAGCTGCTCTCGCGGCCGGGCGGTGCCGAATGATGCCGCACCGTGCCATTCGCCCACGTCAGGTACTACCAGGGGGTATCGGAGCCTGTCGGACGGTACCGCACTGTCCCGGCGGGTGCGTTAGCTCGTCGTTAGCACCCACGACTCGTATCGGCCGGCCAGGTGGTGCCCGATGACCGCGATCTTCAACGACCGCCTACTGAGTACTCAGCCGACCACGGAGGACAGGGCCACCGACCGAGAGCGGTTGGCGACCATCGAGCGGCGACTGCTCCGAGTGATCCAGTGGATCATCTACGGTGGCGTGGTCCTGCTGACCCTCGGGGCAGGAGCGCTGTCCTGGTCGCATCTGGTCAACATCGCCGCCACCAACGGGCACATCGCGCCGAGGGAACTGCTGTTCCTCTTCCCGACCATCATCGACGGGTTCATGGCGCTCAGTTCCGGTGTCATCGTGCGCCACGCGCTCACCGACGAGTTGGGTTGGCGTACCTGGTACGCCGGGGTGCTGGCCGGCGCGACCGCGAGCCTGAGCATCTGCCTGAACATCCAGGACGCCACCGGCACCGTGCTCGTGGCGGCCTGGGCGCTGCCAGGCATCGCGCCGGCGCTGTTCATGCTCGGCACCGAGTTGGGGTTGAGCGAGTTGCGCGTGGCCATGCGGTCGCTGCGGGCACGCGTTAGCGCAGCTCAGCCGCCACCGGTACCTGCGCCGGTGCCTCCGTCGAAGAAGGACATGGTGCGGACGGTTCTGCGGGAGATGAACTGGG
>DASXXM010000194.1:0-3562 GCA_036503065.1 Pseudonocardiaceae bacterium
CGGTGAACGGCCAGGCGCGGTCCGTGGTGCAGACGCGGAACGCCACCATCCCGTTCGCGTCGCTGTCGGCGGCGACCACCGTGGTCGGCCTGAGCCACAACGACAATGTGGCCGCGGGTAACTTCGACGGCTCCGGCTACAGCTACTCCGCGGAGAACCTGGCCGCGGTCGGCATCACGCCGGGCGGCACGTTCCCGGTCGGCACCACGGGCGCCACGTTCCCGTCGCAGGCGGCGGGCACACCCGACGCCGTCACCGCGGCGGGCCAGGTGATCCGGATGTCCGGCAGCGGCTCGGCCATCGTGATCGTGGGCTCCGCGCACAACGGCTCCGGCCAGGGCACGATGACGGTGACGTTCACCGACGGCACGACCACGGCCGTGCCGGTCTCGTTCAACGACTGGTTCGCCGACGCACCGACCGGGCTGAGTTCGGTCGTCGCGTCCAGCAACTGGAACCAGCCGCCGACCGGCGGCATCGGCAACCACGTGGTGGGCATCTACGGCGAGGTCTACCCGATCCCGGCCGGCAAGACCATCGCGGACGTGACACTGCCCAACGTCGGGAACATGAACATCTTCTCGATCAGTACCGCCAACCCGCCGCCGAACCCGACGGCACCGCCCGGCGTCTCGTTCGCCGCCGCGGCCAACACCGTCGCCCTGTCCGACAACGCCAATCCGGCCGTCGGCAACTTCGACGGCGTCGGCAACAGCTACTCGGCGCAGGCGCTCGCCGGTTTCGGCATCACGCCGGGCAACCCGGTCAACGTCGACGGCGCTCCGGTCACGTTCCCGGCCCAGGCGCCGGGCACCCCGGACGCGGTGGCGGCGACCGGTCAGACCCTGACGGTCACCGGCACCGGCAGCAAGATCAGCATGATCACCGCGGCCCACAACGGCGAGATCCTGGGCTTCCTCCAGGTCAACTACGGCGACGGCACGAACTCGTTGGTCCCGATCGACGTGACCGACTGGTTCAACAACACGCCAGGCCCCGGTGGCAGCATCCTGGCCACGACAACGTGGAACCAGCTACCCAGCAACCCGACCCCACACGACGTGAGCCTGTACGGGCTGACGGTGGACACCGGATCGGCCAAACCGATCGTCTCGATCACCCTGCCCAACGACAGCCGACTGATCTTCTTCGCGGCAGCCGTGCACTCCTGAGGATCACGAGGCCGGTCCCGGCGTACGCGCCGGGACCGGCCTCCCTTGTTTCCGCGAACGGACCTTCCACCTTTTGTCATGGAATTGCCGGATGGCGCCCGATACCATGCCAGCCAAATTCAGGCGAGAGGGGACCAAGCGCGATGCCGAACAACCGAGGTGGCGGGACCGACGACGCCTACCTGGAGAAGATGCTTCGGTACAACGAGATCGAGCTCGGCTTCGACGAGAGCGTCGGCTGGCGGGTGCTCTGGCACCTGTGGCTGCGGGCGTTCATCGTCGCCTTCGTGCCGTGGGCCGTCTTCGTCTTCTTCGCGGCGATCAGCGGATTCTCCGCCTTCACGTCCCCGAATGGGCAGGGCGGCGGGGGCAACTCGGCCGGTGTCCTGTTCGCGCTCGGCAATCTCATCGGGTTCGTGATCTTCTGGGTCGTCCTGCTGCTGTCGAAGGTGCCGGAACCGATCGCCGAGTGGCGGGTGCTGCTGCCCGACCGCGGTGCCAAGGCGGATTCCGTGTACAGCCACATTTCCGGCACGCTGCGGGAGCGGCAGTCGCCGATCGGGTGGCGGGTGCGGCGGATTCGCACCGGGTTCGGCCAGCACAACATCAGCAACCGATTGGTGATGCAGGAAGGGACCTACACCGCCTACGTCTCCGTGTTCAGCTACGGGACGAGCCTGTATCTCGGGTGGATGATGTGGCGCAGCAGGCGCGGCACCGCGCTGGTCAAGCAGTTCCTGCTGGACATGATCGAGGGCATGGCGGGCCGGCAGGACCTGGAACGGCAGATGATGCGGACCGAACGGCCACGGGCGATGCGCGAGGCGATCCACGCCGCCTGCCGGGAGGGCCTCTACGCGGCGGCGGAAGGCCGGGACGTGCCGCTGAACTACGGCTTCCCGCAGGGCCTGCCGCAGATCGAGGACGGCGACTTCGGCCCGGCCCCGATTCCCGCCGCCAGCAACCCGATCCCACTCCAGCGCCCATGACCGACGGAGTGGTGGTCGAGTCCACGGCCACCGCGCACTGGGCGTGGGTGGGGGTCCGACTGCTGCCGGCGTCAACCGACAGGTCGGCCGCCGAGCGCGCCTGGCTGGCCGGCCTGTGGACCACCGAACACGGCACCCGCTGGGAGGTCCGCTGCCGCAACGGGCCGCCGCTGTCCTGCGTCCTGTTGGGACGGGTGCACGGCCGTGACGCGACGGCGGTCCCGGCGGCCGCCGTGGCGCTGCGGGATCGGCTGGCGACCGCGCCGGGGCAACTTCAACCGATCATGGACGCCGACGAGGTGCGCGCCTGCCTCGCGCCGCTGGAGCCGGCGTTCGAACTGCGCAAACGGCTGGACTGGGCACCGTCCGGCCGCCGGGACACCGACCGGCGGGTCTGTTTCGCGATGGCGCCGCTGGTGGCGGGCGGCTCGTGGGATGCGGTCTGGCCTGCGCTCGCCCGACTGACCGTGCCGACGACCGTCGGCATCTATCTTGAGCCCTGTCAGCCATCCGCCGACTTCGCCGTTCGGTTGGGGCGACTGGCGACCGAGTACACCACCCTCGCCCGCAAGGGCCGATCGAGTCCCATGTGGCCGCTGGAATCGCCACCGGACCCGTTCGCGACGACCGCGGCACCTGGCTACGTCGACGCGGTTCGCCGTTATGCCGGCCGGTGCCACCGCCTGCGGATCTCCGTCGCCGGATCGGCGGATCGCAGCTTCGCCGCGTTGCTCGGTGCCGCGACCGGCACGGTCGCCTGCCGGGTGGCACCGCAGGAGGTGCCGGGCGCGTGGCGAAATCTGGCCACAATGGACCGGCAGTGGCTCGACGAGACCTATCGACAGGGCGCGCCGGCCGGCGAACTCGACGACACCGAAAGAATCCTCTGCGACCTCGTCGACGAGACCGAGGCAGGTGCCGCGTTCCGGCTGCCCACCAACCCGGCACTGTTCCGGGCGCCCGGAAAACCAACCGGCAAACGGGTCTTCCTGTCCTACGTCAAGGAGGATCTCGAACTGGTCCAACGGCTGGAGCTGGACCTGAACAATGCCGGGTACGACGTCTGGCTGGACCGCTCCCGGCTGCTGCCGGGCCGGCGCTGGCGGTCGGACATCATGCGGGCCATCGCGGACTCGGACTTCTTCATCCCCTGCTTCTCGCCGAACTACTGGAAGGACCAGACGTTCATGAACGAGGAGCTGATCGTCGCGGTCGAGCGGCAGCGGCTGATGCCACGCGACCGGACCTGGCTCATCCCCGCCATGCTGGCCGAGTGCCGACTGCCCGACCATGCGCTCGGGCCCAACGAGACGATCGGCGGCGACATGCAGTACGCGGACTTCGGCAAGGACTGGGACGAGGCGCTGCGCCTCGTGATCGCGGCGCTGGGGTCGCGCTAGA
>DASXXM010000195.1:0-13213 GCA_036503065.1 Pseudonocardiaceae bacterium
CGGTCTGGGCACCGTCGTGGTCGTCGTGGTCGGGATCGGGGCGGCGGTCGGGACGAACGGGGAACCGGTCACCACGGTCGCCGGTGCCGCGACGGCCGTGGTGACCGGGGTGTGGTGGGCCGGCAGCGCGACCACCACGCCTGCCGCGGCCAGCGCGGTCACGCCGGCCACCACGGGTTTGGCCACCGCGTGCTGCCACAGCCGGTTGAACGTGTGCCGCGCGTAGCTGGCGGTCCGGCCGCCGGTCGGGTCGGTGGGTGGCGGCTGGTGACCCGGCAACGGGTGGGTCGCGGGCAGGCCGATGCCGGTAGCGGGCGGCACGAGCGGCAGCCCGGCGAGCAGTCGCTCGGCCGGTGCCAGGTCGTGCCAGCAGGGCTGGCAGCGCGTGCACTCCCGGGTGTGCCGGGCCAACCGCTTGCGCCACAAGGGGTTCGGCTTGCCGTCCCAGTCCGCGAGTAGCCGGGTCAGGTCCGCGCACCTCGGTGTGACGCGCAGTGCCCGTACCACCGCGCGGGACGCGTCCAGTTGCGCCTTCATCCGTTGCACCCGCACCGCGGTGTGCTGCGGCGACAGGCCGATCCCGGCCGCGACCTCGGTCCGGGACAGCCGGCCGCCCGCCTCGAGCCACCACAGCGACAGCAGGTGCCGGTCGTCGTCGCTGAGCCAGCGGGTGGCCTCGGCCAGGTCCCGGCGCTGGTCGGCCAGGTGCAGCCGCGCGATGGTCAGGTCGACGAAGTCCGCGCCGGGGTCGGCCACGTCGTCGGCGAGTTCGGCGGTCCGCTGCTCCGCGCGGTACCTGTTGCGCACCTGGCGCATCGCGATGACCACCAGCCAGGACCGGAAGCTGCCCGGCTCCCGCAGGTCGGGCAGCCCGTGCAGGGCGTGCAGCATGGTCTCCTGCACGACGTCGTCCACGTCCGCGTGGCCGCCCAGCGCGCGGCCGACGATGTTGTAGACCAACGGCAGGTAACCGGCCACCAGCGCGTCCACCGCCCCGGCCCGGCCGTCCCGCGCCGCGACCACCGTCGCGACATCGGGCTCGTCCCCGGCGTGCATGCCCACCTCGTTCACTCGACATCGATGTCGAACCGGAGACACCGGGCCGGGCCGGCGATAACAGAAAAACCTTAGGTCCGCGTTTCCGTGCAGGTGAAGGTACTGGGCTCGTTGACAGTCGTCAGATTCGCGCACTAGGTTCGAGGATGTGCCACATATGTGAGCTTCTGCCATACGGCGGTTTTCGTTCTAGTACGTGAACACGCTAAGGGGAACGCATGTCAGCGCTGCTGTGCCGTCGCCTCGCCCTCCTGATCGCCGGACTGGCCGGCCTCGGTGTCATCGTGGTACCGACGGCCGCCGCGGCGGCCACCTGCTCGGTCACCACGGACATGGTGTCCGCGGCCAACTACTGGGTCGCCAACGGCACCGATCTCGCGCCGAACGACTGGCAGAACGCCACATTCCACGTCGGCAACCTGGACCTGGTCCGCACCACCGGCGTGTCCAACCACCGCACGCTGCCGTGGGCCCAGGCCAACAACTACCAGCTGCAGAGCGAGCCCAACGGGCCGTTCTTCGCCGACTACCTCGCCGCCGGCGAGGCATACCTCGCCCTGCAGTTCTTCCACCCGGACCGGACCACGCTGGCGGCACTGGACGATCGGATCAACGCCGAGGTCGTCAGTGTCCACAGTGGCCAGACCAGGTACTGGGACACGGTTGACGCGCTGAACATGGCGATGCCGTCGTTCACCCAGATGGCCGTGCTGGACAACAGCCAGGCCGACCTGGACGCGATGCACACGCTCTTCGAGTTCACCAGGAGCGGCGTTGCGGGACGTGGCCTCTACGACCAGTTCGTCGGCCTGTGGCACAGCGACGCCAGCACGATCGGCACGAACACGTTCTGGTCCCGTGGCAATGGCTGGGCGCTGGCCGCGATGGCCAAGGTCCTCACCAACCTGCAGGTCACCGACCCGCACCGCGCGGAGTACCTCCAGGTGTACCGCCGCATGGCACTGACCCTGCTGTTCCTCCAGCGGCCGGACGGCTTCTGGAACGTCGACCTCACCAACCCGTTCGACCACCCCGGCCCGGAGACCACCGGCACCGCGCTGTTCAACTACGGGCTGGCGTGGGGCGTCAACAACGGCGTGCTGCCCGCGTGGCTCTACACCCCGGTCGTGCAGCGGGCGTGGCACGGCATGACCACGAAGGCGTTGCAGCCCAGCGGACTGCTCGGCTTCGTGCAGGGTGCGGCCACCGGGCCCTCGGACGCCCAACCCGTCACCGCGACCGACACCGCGGCGTACGGCGTCGGCGCGTTCCTGCAAGCCGGCCAGCAGGTGGCCGCACTGACCCCGGGCTGCTGAACCCGAGACGAGGGATGCCATGAGCATGTCCAGACGTACCCTGTTGACCTCGACCGGCGCCGCGGTGGTCGCCTCAGCCGCGCTGCCCGGTCTCGCCTCGGCCGCCCAGGAAGGTACCCCGGACCACACAATGGACGCACCCACCCTGCGCACCTTCACCAACGCAGCCGACTACACGGTGGCCAAGCTGCGCGCGGTCGCGCCCGTCGTCCCCGGGTTCCCCGAAGGCACGAAGTTCGAGAAGTGGACCGTCACCCAGGACGGCGACTGGGTGGGCGGCTTCTACTCCGGTTCGCTGTGGCTCGCGTGGCTCTTCAGCGGTGAGGCGGAGTTCCGGACGTTGGCCGAGTCGTTCGCGACCAAGCTGGCGCCGCGCGAGGCGGACACCACAACCCACGACCTCGGCTTCCTGTTCACGCCGTCGTGGATCACCGCGTGGCGGCTGACCGGCGACCCGAAGTGGCGCGACGGGGCGATCGCGGCCGCGAACTCGCTGATCCTGCGGTTCAACCCAGCCGGCCAATTCATCCGGGCCTGGGGCACGCTGGGCACGCTGCCCAACGCGGGCCGGGCCATCATGGACACGATCATGAACCTGGACCTGCTGTGGTTCACCACCCAGCAGACCGGCGACCCCAAGTTCCTGGACATCGCGCTGGCACACGCCCGCACCCAACAGAAGTTCTTCCTGCGCCCGGACGGCTCGACGCCGCACGTGTTCGACTTCGACCCGGTGACCGGCGCACCGATCGGCCCGAACACCGTGCAGGGCTACAGCCCGACGTCGTGCTGGTCGCGCGGCCAGTCCTGGGGCATCTACGGCTTCACCACGATGTTCCGCCGCACCGGCGAGCAGGACTTCCTCACCACCGCACGGCGGCTGGCCGACTTCGCGCTGCGTTCGCTGACCAAGGACAACGTCCCGGTGTGGGACTACCTGGCGCCGCAGGCACCCAACGACATCAAGGACGCGTCGGCGGGCGCGATCATGGCATGCGGCCTGCTCGACCTGTCCGTCGCGGCACACGAGCCGCGCTACCGCGAGGCCGCGCTCGACATCCTCAACGCGCTGAGCCGGACCTGCCTGACCACCGACTCGACCCGCGCCGACGCGGTCGTCGCCCGCTGCACCCGCAACCGGCCCGCCGAGGACGGGATCGAGATCTCCCTGCCGTACGCCGACTACTACCTGATGGAGGGCCTGATGCGGGTGCTCCGTCCACAACAGATCGCCACGGTACTCGCGTCATAGCAGCGAATGCAGGGTCGACCAGAACGCGTCGACCAACGGCTCCGGCGGCGGCAGGCACTGCGTCAGCAGGACCACGGCCAGATCGCGGTCGGGGTACGAGTACCACGTCGTGCCCAGTCCGCCGCCCCAGCCGTAGCGTGCTTCCGTTGTGATGACTTCCATGCCGTAGCCCCAGGCGCCGGCGGTGAGGAAGAAGGAGTCGGTGGGTTTGGTCAGCCGATTGGTGGTCATGGCGGTGACCGAACCCGCGCTCAGCAGGCGGGTGGCGTCCGCGGTGACGCCGCCCCGCAGCAGCAGGTTGGCGAAGCGCAGGTAGTCGCGGGCGGTGGCGACCAGGCCGCCGCGCGGGTCCGGGAAGGCCGGCCGGTTGGCCCATCGGCTGCCGTCGACCGGGTCGAAGAGCGTGCCATCGCCCTGGTAGCAAGGGATCAGCCGAGCCGGGTCCGTGGCGGTGAACCCGGTGTCGGTCATGCCGAGTGGGGCGAGCAGGCGTTCGTGCAGCAGTTCGTCGAGTGGGCGGCCGGCGGCGCGGGCGATCAGGACGCCGAGCACGCCGTAGGCCAGGTCGTACATCCAGTCCGCGCCCGGCTGGCGCAGCAGCGGCAGTTCGGCGAACCGGGCGATCCACTCGTCCGGGGTCAGCGGGTTCGCCGGGTCCGGCGGACCGATGCCGAGACCGGCCCGCGCGGCCAGTTCCAGTGTCGGGCAGGGTTCGTCGAAGACGAAACCGAAGCCCATCCGCATGGTCAGGACGTCGTCGACGGTGATCGGGCGTTCGGCAGGCTCGGTGTCGGTGCCGCCGAGACTGCGCAGGACCCTGCGGTTCGCCAATTCGGGCAGCCACCGCTCGACGGGGTCCGCCGGACCGAACACGCCGTCCTCGACCAGCATCATCGCCAGTGCGGCGACCAGTGGTTTCGTCATCGACGAGATCCGGAACACCGTGTCGGCGGACAGTGGTGTGTCGCCGTCCAGTGTTGCGCTGCCGACGGTTTCGATGTGGACGTCGTTGCCCTGGCTGATCGCCAGTACCGCGCCCGGCGCAGCGCCGAGTCGCGCACGCACGGCCGCCCGGAGGGGCCGCATCAACTCGTCGGTGTTCACGGCCGGCCGTGGTAGACGGCCTCCACGTTGTGGCCGTCCAGATCGCGCAGGAACACGCCGTAGTAGCCGGGGTGGTACTCCGGCCACATGCGCGGCTGGTGCAGCACCTCGGCGCCCGCGGCCACCGCGGCGTCGTACACCGCGTCGACCTCGGCGCGGCTGGTGGCCCCGAAGGCCAGGTGCAGCTCCCGGGCCTCGGCGTTCCTGGCTTTGCTGAGCCAGAAATGGGGTACGCCGTCCGCCCCGGAGATGCCGACGACGATGCTGTCGCCCCCGTCCGGGAACCGCACCGTCTCGTGCAGCCCGATCGGCCCGAACGCGCTTAGATAGAAGGCGAGCGACGCCTCGACGTCCGCCACCTGAACACCGACGTGATCCAACATGAACCGAAGGCTAGCCGCCCGGTCCGACAGTCCCTATGCGACCTGTTCCGGTGCCGACCGGTTTCCGGGCGCCGGTCTCCTGGCTCGGCACCACGGTTCGGCGGCCGGACATGCCGATCGCGGCCATCGCGGCGACCAGAGCCGCCGCCGCGGTGACCCACCGTGCCGCGGTGAAGGCGGCGTGGGTGGCCGGGTAGGTGTCGGTGGTGCCCAGGATGGCGACCAGCAGGCTGATGCCCAGCACGGTGCCGATCTGTCGGCTCATGTTCACCACCGCGCTGCCGGTCGCCGCTCGGGTGGCCGGCAGGTCGCGGGTCGCGGTGGACAGGATGGTGGGCAGCGTGAGGCCGACGCCCATGCCGGTCAGCAGCCAGCCCGGCAGCGCCTCGGTCAGGTAGGCGGGCTGCTGGCCGAGGCTGAGCAGGATCACCACCGAGCCGACGGCGAACAGCGCGCACCCGGCCGACGTCAACCGGCCCGCCGACACGCGGTGCGACAGTCGCTGCGCCACGGCGGCGAACAGCGGCACCATCAGCGGCCCCGGCACAATCGCCAGACCGGTGCGCAGCGCCGAGTAGTGCCAGACTTCCTGTAACCACAGGATGTTCGACAGCAGCCCGGCGGCGAACGCCGTCGTGAAGGCGATCGCCACCACGTTGGACCACGCGAACGTGCGCACCCGCAGCAGCGCGGGCTCGACCACGGGCGACGCATGCCGTGCCGAGCGCCACCAGAACGCCGTCGCGGTCACCAGCGCGACGATCAGCGACCCGATCACCCGACCACTCCCCCAACCCCAGTCGGGCGCCTTCACCAGACCCAACGCCAACGCACCGACGGCCACCACGACCAGGCCGACGCCGACCGGGTCGGGCAGTCGCGCGGACCGGTCGTGGCGCGCGTCCGGCAGCGTGAGTGCCGCGATCACCAGCGCCACCAGGCCGATCGGCACGTTGACCAGGAAGACCCAACGCCACGACGCGGCCACCAGCAGTCCCCCGGCCACCGGTCCGGCCGCCGCCGCCACACCGCCGGTAGCCGCCCAGATCCGCACCGCCCTGGTGCGCCGCGCCGACGGCACCGCCGTGATCAGCAAGCCGAGGCTGGTCGGCGTGAGCGCGGCCGCGCCGACGGCCTGCAGCCCACGAAAGGCCACCAGCGGCCACAGGCTCGGGCTGAGCGCGCACGCGGCACTGCCGATGACGAACACCCCGAGGCCGAGCAGGAAACCGGCCTTCTGACCGAACCGGTCGGCGAGCCGCCCCAACGGCACCAGCAGCGCCGCGTAGAGGATCGCGTAGGCGTTGAGAATCCAGCTCAGGTCGCCGAGCGAACCGCCGCTGAAGTCACGGCCGATGGCGTCGAACGCGACGTTGACGATGAACAGGTCGAGGCTGGCCATGAACGCGGCCACGGACAGCACCGGCAGCACCCACCGCGCGCCCTGGCTATGGTTTGACATAGTCAGTACCGTAGAGGCTGGCTATACCGAATACAAGCCAGGAGAGGGTTGGCGCATGGAAGCGCATCTCGAGGGCGTGCTCGCGCAGCGGGACACGTGGGTGGCCGCGCAGTGCTCGATCGACCGGGCCATGCGCGCGATCGGCAACCGGTCCACGCTGCTGCTGCTGCGCGAGGCCTTCTACGGCGCCCGCCGGTTCGACGAGTTCGCCCGGCGGGTGGGCATCACCGAAGCGGTCGCGGCCACGAGACTGAAGGAACTGGTGGCTGTCGGCGTGTTCGAACGCAGGCCGTACCAGGAGCCCGGCCAGCGGACCCGGCACGAGTACGTGCTCACCGACACCGGCCGGGACCTGCTGCCGGTGGCCATGGCCCTGATGCAGTGGGGCGACGAGCACCTCACCGACCGCCCACCACTGCGGGCGACCCACCACGGCTGCGGCGCCCGGGTACACGTCGAAGTGCGCTGCGACGCCGGTCACGAGGTACCCCTGGACGAGCTCGGCATCGCGGTCAACCGCTGATAGATTGGACCACGATCCGCGAGCGAAATTGGACCTTAACGGGGTACCACCGCGCTGCCACGCTAGTGCCATGACACAGACAGCGATGACCCGGACCGCAGCACTCGCGCCGACTCTCCAGCGACTCGGCGACCAGTTGGACGGACAGTTGGTACTGCCCGGCACCGCGGCCTACGACGAGTCCCGCACGGTGTGGAACGCCATGGTCGACCGGCGGCCCCGCGCCATCGTCCGCCCCGACGGCGTGCACGACGTGGCCGCCGCGGTACGCGCCGCCCGCGAACTGGACCTGCCGCTCGGCGTGCGCGGCGGCGGGCACGGCGTCCTGGGTCTCGCGGTGCCGGACGACGGCCTGATGATCGACCTCCGCCGCATGAACACGGTCCACGTCGACCCGGCGCGGCGCAGGGCGTGGGTGTCCGGCGGTGCGCTGCTGGGCGCGTTGGACCGCGCCACCCAGCCGCACGGCCTCGGCACCACCGCCGGCAACGTGTCGCACACCGGCGTCGGTGGCCTGACGCTGGGCGGCGGCATGGGTTGGCTGGCCCGCCAGTGCGGCATGGCCTGCGACAACGTCGTCTCCTTCGAGGTCGTCACCGCGACCGGCGAGATCGTGACCGCGAGCGCGACGCAGCATCCCGACCTGTACTGGGGCCTGCGCGGCGGCGGCGGCAACTTCGGTGTCGTCACCCGGTTCGAGTTCCGGCTGCACCAGGTGGGCACGCGGGCACTGTCGGCCGAGTGGACCTTCGCGCCGGAGGACGCGGCACGGGTGCTGCGCGACTGGCGGGACATCAACGAGACCGCACCGCGCCAGGCCACGTTCGAGGCCAGCATCGACCACGACCAGCAGGTCACCATCGGCTACGTGTGGGTCGGCGACATCGAACAGGGCACGAAACTGGTGCCCCAGTTGCGTTCCCTCGGCCGCGCCACCAGCGAAACGGTCGGCGAACTGTCCTATCTGGACCTGCAGACCCGGTCGGACGCCCCGCAGGGCTACGACTACCGCCGCTACTCCAAGGGCCACTACCTCGACGAGTTGCCGAATGCCGCGATCGACGCCCTGGTGGCGGCGATGGCGAACGACCCGGCCGACGGCATCCGCCCGGACAGCGTGAGCCTGCTGTCCTACGGCGGCGCGATCGCCGACACCGCGGACGACGAGACCGCGTTCAGCCACCGCAACGCCAAGTTCGAGTACGGCGCGGGCGTCCGCTGGACCGACCCCACCGAGGACGACGCCCGGATGGCCGCCGCCCGTCGGCACGCCGCTTACCTGGACGACTTCGCCAACGGCGAGTACGTCAATACCATGACGGAGACCGGAGGAGCGGGCCTGAAGCGCGCCTACTCCGACCGCAAACTGGCCCGGCTGGCGGCGGTCAAGAACACCTACGACCCGGACAACGCGTTCCGCCTCAACCAGAACATCGCACCGAAGCGCCGCTCGGCCTGACACCCGAAACACCTGACGCCGCTGTAGCGACCGCTACAGCGGCGTCACGCATGGTAGCCAGCTGATTGCCAAACTCGCCGGGTACCGTGGGGTGACATGCGGTTCGGCCTGATCATGTACGCGACGGACTACACCATCGACCCGGTGAGTCTCGGACGCGCGGCCGAGGAACGCGGCTTCGAATCCCTGTTCTTCCCGGAACACACCCACATCCCGGTCGCCAGCCGCCGCCCCATCGCCAGCAGCGCCGAACCGACAGGTCTAGCCGGAACGAGGGCAGGCGCCGACAAGCTCGATGGCTACGCCCACGCCTACGACCCGTTCGTCGCGCTCAGCGTGGTCGCCGCCACGACCACGACCCTGAAGCTGGGCACCGGTGTCTGCCTTGTCGTGCAACGAGATCCGATCACCACGGCCAAGGAGGTCGCCAGCCTCGACCGGCTGTCCGGCGGCCGACTGCTGTTCGGCGTCGGCGCGGGCTGGAACCGGGCGGAAATGGCCAACCACGGCACCGACCCGGCCGACCGGATGGCCGTGTTCGCCGAACGGATGCACGCCATGCGGGCGATCTGGACCCAGGACGAGGCCGCCTACCACGGCCGACACGTCGACTTCGACCGGATCTGGAGCTGGCCCAAGCCGATCACCAAGCCGTACCCGCCGATCCTGGTGGGCGGCAACGGCACCAGCGTCGAGGACCGGGTACTTGACTTCGGCGACGAATGGCTGCCGCAGCGCGTCACCCTGGCCAACGTGACCGAGTTCGGCCGCCGCGCCGCCGCGCTGCAACGCAGGGCGGGCGCGCAGGGCCGCGGCCCGATCCCGATCACGCTGTTCGCCGCCCAACCCGACCCGGCCACCATCGAGGCCTATGCGGACGTCGGCATCACGCGCTGCCTGTTCGCGCTGCCCGACAGCGGCCCGGACACGGTGTTACCCCTGCTGGACCGGCTGGCCAAGGTGATCACGGAGACGTCCGTCGCGGGTGGTTGAGGCGCAACGCGAAGTCGACTACGTTGCAAGCGCGCAGTGTTGCTAAGCGCTCAGTCAGCACCGACGCCGAGGAGCCCACATGCGGAAGTTCGCCGACCTGGCCGAGTTCGTCGCCGCGAAGGGCGAGCATCTCGGCTACAGCGACTGGCACGAGATCACCCAGGACCAGGTCACCATGTTCGCCGACGCGACCGGCGACCACCAGTGGATTCACGTCGACATCGACCGCGCGAAGGCAGGCCCGTTCGGCGGCCCCATCGCGCACGGCTTCCTGACGCTGTCCCTGCTGCCCATGCTGGGCGCGGAGATCTACCAGGTCGGCGGCCTGATCATGGGCATCAACTACGGCCTGGAGAAGGTGCGCTTCCCCAATCCGGTGCTGGTCGGCGCCCGAGTACGGGCCGGCGCGGAACTGCTCGCGATCAACGAGGTCGAACGGGGCACCCAGGCGGTGCTCAAGTTCGTCGTGGAGATCGAGAACGAGCCCAAACCGGCCTGCGTGGCCGAATTCGTCGCCCTGCTGGCCGCGTGAGGACCGACCAATGACAACGACGGAAACCCTGGACGCGGCGGACGTTCGACTCCGGGTGGCCGCGCTGCTGGCCGAGCACGATCCGGCCGCCATGGACCGACTGGACTTCCTGCGTGCCCGGTTCGACGCCGGCCTTGCCTGGGTGCACTTCCCGGTCGGCCTCGGCGGACTGGACGCGCCGCGCACCCTGCAGGCCGTCGCGGACGCCGAACTCGACCGTGTCGGCGCGCCGACGAACGAGCCGCGCCGGATCGGCATCGGTCTCGGCATGGCGGCGCCGACCATCCTGCGTTTCGGCACCACGGAACAGAAGGCGCGCTTCCTTCGTCCACTGTGGACCGGCGAGGAGGTGTGGTGCCAGCTGTTCAGCGAGCCCGGCGCGGGCTCCGACCTCGCGGCGGCGGCGACCAGGGCGGTACCCGACGGTGATGACTGGATACTCAACGGCCAGAAGGTCTGGACATCCGGCGCGCACTCCGCCCGTTGGGCGATCCTGCTCGCGCGCACCGACCCGGACCTGCCCAAACACGCCGGGCTGAGCTACTTCGTGTGCGACATGACCGCGCCCGGCGTCGACGTGCGGCCGCTGCGGCAGATCACCGGCGAGGCCGAGTTCAACGAGGTTTTCCTGACCGACGTACGCATCCCGGACGCGCACCGGCTCGGCGCCGTCGGCCAGGGCTGGCAGGTCGCCCAGACCACGCTGATGAACGAGCGGGTCGCCATCGGCGGCCAGGCCGCGCCACGGGAGAGCGGCATGCTCGGCGTGGTCGCCGGCACCTGGCGCACCCATCCCGAACAACGCACCCACGAACTGCACGACCGGTTGCTGAAGCTGTGGGTGGACGCCGAGGCCACCAGGATGGCGGGCGAACGGCTGCGCCAGCAGCTCGCCGTCGGCAGCCCCGGCCCGGAGGGTTCGGCGATGAAGCTCGCGTTCGCCCGCCTCAGCCAGGCGCTGTCCGGCCTCGAGGTGGAACTGCTCGGCGAGGCGGGCCTGCGCTACGACGACTGGACCATGCGCCGACCGGACCTGGTCGACTTCACCGCCCGCGAGGCCGGTTACCGCTACCTGCGGGCCAAGGGCAACTCGATCGAGGGTGGCACGTCGGAGATCCTGCGCAACATCATCGCGGAGCGGGTACTGGGCCTGCCGTCGGAACCCAGGGTGGACAAGGACATTCCGTGGAAGGACCTGCCGCGATGACCATCGACCTGCTCTACTCCGACATCGAGGAGGCGCTGCGCGCAAGCGTCGCGGACCTGTTGGCGGATCGGTCCGGACCGACGCGGGTGCTCGCCACGATCGAGTCCGACCAGCCGTGCGACCTGGCGCTGTGGGACACGTTGGGCGGCCAACTCGGCGTCGCCGCGCTGCTGGTGCCGGAGAAGTTCGGTGGCGTCGGCGGTTCGGCCAGGGAGGCCGCGGTGGTGGCCGAGGAGTTGGGCCGCGCGGTGGCGCCGGTGCCGTTCCTGGGCAGCGCCGTCCTGGCCACGACGGCCCTGGTGGCCTGCGCTGCCGCCGATCCGCTTGCCGCGCTGGCCTCAGGCGACCTCACCGCCGCGCTGGCGGTGCCATTGGCCATGATGCCCGGCGACCCGTTTCCGGACACCGTGCGGGCCACCGCCGGTCGCCTGACCGGCCACGTCCGCACGGTGGCCGACGCGGCGGTGGCCGGATTGCTCGTGGTGCCGGCGATCGGGCCGGACGGACCGGCGTTGTACTCGGTGTCGTCCGACGGCGTCACCGTGACACCCGTGACCGCGCTGGACCGCACCAGGGGCATCGCGGACGTCACCCTGGCCGGCGCGCCCGGCACGTTGTTGGCCGGCCCGGACCTGGCGCCCACGGCACTGGACGAGGCTCTGACGACCGGGGCCGGTGTGCTGGCGTCCGAACAACTCGGGGTGGCGCAGTGGTGCCTCGACACGACCGTGCGCCATGTCAAGGAGCGCTACCAGTTCGGCCGCGCGGTCGGTTCGTTCCAGGCGCTGAAGCACCGGCTGGCCGACGTGTGGCTGGAACTGGTCACCGCGCGGGCCGCCGCCCGGTACGCGGCCGACGCCCTGGCCGGTGCGTCGGATGTGGCCGTCGCCGTGTCGGTGGCGCAGGCCTACTGCTCGGCGGTGGCCGTGCACGCGGCCGAGGAGGCGGTGCAGTTGCACGGCGGCATCGGCATGACGTGGGAGCACCCCGCGCACCTGTTCCTCAAGCGCGCCAAGAGCAGCGAGATCGCGCTGGGCACCCCCGGCCGGCACCGGGCGCGACTGGCCGGCCTCGTCGACCTGCCCGGTCCGGTCGCATGACCACGGCGGCGCCCGCCGAACTGTGGCCGGACGTCCGTCCGGACGCCGCCCGCAGGCTCATGCTGTCGGGCTTGCGGTCGTTCGCCGAGCGCGGCTTCCACGCCACCACCACCCGGGACATCGCCACCGGCGCCGGCATGAGCCCGGCGGCGCTGTACGTGTACTTCCCGTCGAAGGTGGGCCTGCTGTTCGCGATCAGCCTCAGCGGCCACGAGCAGACCCTGGCGCTGGTCACGTCGGCGATCGCGAAGGGCACCGACCCGGTAACCCGGATGCGGCACCTGGTCGCCGAGTTCGTGGCGTGGCACGCCGAGTGGCACACGGTCGCCAGGGTGGTGCAGTACGAGCTGGATGCGTTGCCGGCACAGGACTTCGCAGTCGTGGCCGACCTACGACGACGTACCGAGCAGCTGGTCCGGGACGTGATCGCGGACGGCGTCGCGACCGGTGCCTTCGACGTGCCCGACATCCGCACGGCGGCACGAGCCGTGCTGTCCCTCGGCATCGACGTGGCCCGCTGGTACGGCGCCACGAGCAGGACCGGCCCGACCGAACTGGGCGCCCACTACAGCGCCCTGATCCTGCGGATGCTCGGCGCGGGCTGAATTCGGTTGGTCGCCGACCGTACGATGTGGTCATGAACGTCCTGGAGCGGCACGGTGTCCGAGTAGTGACGTGCGCGCCGGACGGCGACCTCGTCCGCAACGACAGGGACGCCGTCGACCTGATGACGCTTGCCTGGTCGCACAAGGCAAAGCTGCTCGTCGTGCCGGTGTCCCGGCTGGACCCGGACTTCTTCGTGCTGCGGACCGGTGTTGCGGGCGAG
>DASXXM010000196.1:0-4595 GCA_036503065.1 Pseudonocardiaceae bacterium
GGTCATCGTCAACGGGGCATCGGGAGGTGTCGGCACGTTCACCGTGCAGCTCGCCAAGGCATTCGGCGCGACGGTCACCGGCGTCTGCGGCACGCGGAACGTGGACCTGGTCCGGTCGATCGGCGCGGACGACGTCATCGATTACACCACGCAGGACTTCACCCGCAACGGTCAGCACTATGACCTGCTGCTGGACATCGCGGGCAGCCAGTCGGTGGCGGCATGTCGGCGCGTGCTGACGCGCAAGGGAACGGTGGTCCTGGTCGGCGGGCGGGCCGGCCGATGGGTGCAGCCGGCCGGTCACATATTCGCCGGGATGGCCATGGCGCCGCTGCTGTCCCAGCGAGTTGCGCTGGCGAACGCGGCCTCGGACACGGGCCGTGACCTGACGACGCTGGCCACGTTCATCGAGGACGGCAAGGTCACTCCGGTCATCGACCGGTGTTATCCGTTCGATGAGATCCAGGCCGCGATCAGCTATCAGGAACAGGGACACGCGCCGGGCAAGGTGGTCGTCGTGGTCCGCGACACCGGGACCGCTACTGCATGAACATGCTCGGGTCCACAGGTGGGTCCGGTGGCTTGAGGGTCACCGGGCCGCCGGTGAAGACGCCGTTCATGTTCTTCCAGGCGTCCGAACCCGGTGTCAGCACGCCGTTGTGTGCGGCGAGGCCCATGATCGGCTGGCCGTTGGCGTAGTTGCCGGTCGCCAGGTCGGTGGTGCCGGGGAAGGTGTTCGGGTCGGCGCCGTGACCGAGTCCGAACACCTGGACGCCCTGGATCGAGTTGATCGGGTCGTACGGCGCGCTCATCGAGTAGCGCTGCACGTTGGCCTGCGTGTCGTGCAGGTCGCTGGGCAGAAATACGTTGTGGCCCATGCCGGCCGGTTCCACGTACAGCGCACGGTTGGCGTCCAGGCCGCCCTGTTCGGAGAGGCCGAGGATCGCGCCGCCGTAGCTGTGGCCGGCGAAGGTGGTCTGTACGTTGTTGCCGGGGCCGGCGTACTGGTTGATCTGGTCGCGCAACTGGTGCGAGAAGTCGGCGAGTACCGGGGCGTCCGCCTGCGAGAAGCTGGGATCGGCGGCCTGCGCCAGGTTTTGCGGGAACGTGCCGTTGGCCCACGCGACCATCGCCAGGTTGCCGTTGGGGTTGGCCTGCACGAAGCTCTTCGCGTCGTTCGCGTAGTCGTTGAAGTTGGCCATGGTGGTGTTCAGGCCGGGCACGAGCACGCCGACGTTCTTCGTGTTCGGGCCGATGGTTCCGATCAGCTCCGCGATCTTGCCGTTGCCGGACGGGTCGAAGGCGATGATCTGGCGGTTGTTCGCGATGATGTCCTGATACAGCGCGATCTTCTGGTTCGAGGCAGTGATCTGGTCGGTGATCGTCGCCTCTTGCTGCTCGTTCATGGTGCGGCCGAAGTCGTCCACCGGGCCGGTCTTGTCCTGCGCCTGCAGGTCGGCCAGTTGTTGTTTCAGGTTCGCGTTGTTGGTCTGTTCCGCGCCCAGGGCGTTGGCGACCTTCACCCGGTTCTGCGCGACCTGGTTGCCGAACGCGCCGGTGTCGACGCCGGACGAGCCGGTCGCGGTGGTGCCGTTCTGGCCGTCCATCAGCGACTTGTAGTAGCCGGCCGCGGTCTGGTCGCCCTGGGTGTAGTTGCCGGCCGAGTTGGTCAGGCCGGTGGCCAGGGTGCCGGCTCGTTTTCCTTCTGCGTCGACGTCCTGCGCCAACGTCGTCATGGTTGACGAGTGCAGTTGCGCGACCTGTTGCGACTGGGGCATCGAGCCGAACGCGGTGGCGGGCAGTGTGGTGGTCAGCGCCTGGTGCACCGTGGACAGGGTGCTGGACTGGTTGTTGAGGTCGTTCGCGGCGTCGGTCAGCGCGCTGATCGTGACCTTGAACGCGGTGCCGGCCATCAATCCTCACCGATCACGGTCGGGGACACCGACGACGACTCGCCCCACACGTCCTCGGTTTCCACCAGCCACGGCGGGATGCGCCGCGCACCGCCCATGTCGCCGCCGCCCATCATGCCGCCCATCGGCATCATGGGCATCATCGGCATACCGGACGCGCCTGCCGCCGCGCCGCCTGCCGCGCCACCGGCGGCCGCGAGTTCGCTCGTCATGCCGGACGCGCCGAGCATCGACGGGCTCGCCGACGGCGCCGACGTGGCCATCCCACCGATGCCGCCACCAATGCCACCGATGCCGCCACCGCCGCCAAGTCCTTTCAGGCCGGCGAGCGCGGCACCGCCTGCCCCCGCGCCGGCGACCTGCGGGCCAAGGCCGGACGCGGCCGCGGTCCGGTCGCCGAGCTGCGGCGTGGTGCCGGTGCCGGGCGTGGCGGGGCCCTTCTTGCTGGCGAACCCGGGGACCTTCGGGATCAGCGAGCCGAACCGGCCGAACACGGCCGCCGATGCCGCCGCGACGCCTGCCGTGAACATGTCGCCGAACAGCGGGCTCTGTGGCTGCTTGGGTATGGCGCCGGAGATCGGCACGCCGGAGGTCGGGTCCGTGCCGGGAGTCGGGCTGCCCAGGTCGCCGGACACGGACCACGACGTGTCGGTCGGCCCGCCGATGGTCGAGATCGGCATCATCACCGGCATCGTCGTGGTCGGGACGCCGGTGGTGCCGGGCACGACCGGGACGGCCGCCGCGTCGGGGGCGGGCGGGATGGAGCTCTGCGCGGTCGCGTAGTCCGCGGCGAGGGTCTGCATCACCTGCACGGCTTGGACCTGCGCGGCGTCGGCGGCCACGGATGCCGCCTGCTGGCCCTGCACCGCGGCGATCGCGGCCGCGCGGGCCTGCTGGATCTGCGCCACGACGACAGCCGGGGTGTTCGCGTCGACCTGGATCGGCGCACTGGCCAGTGCCACCGCGGCGGGCGGCACGACGGGTACGTCGACCGGCATCGGCATCTCGGCGCGCGCGGTTTCCTGTGCCTGGGCCGCTTCTTCCGCCATGTTGCGCATCGAATACGCGGTGTCGGCGACCTTGCGGATGCCGCCGATCAGGTCGGTCACCATGGTCTTGTACTGGTCGGCCGCGCCGCCCGTCCAGCTGTCCGAGAAGCCGGAGAGCTGGCGGTCCAGGCGGTTCACCTGGTCGTGCAGCGCGTTGCCGGTGTCGTCCCACGTCGCCGCCATGGACCGCGCGGTCTGCGGGCTGCCCGCGTAGAGCATCGCGCAGAGCTGCTGGTGGTTGTACTGGGCGAAGTTCGTCTTGCTCACGTCCAACCTCCGCCGGAGTTGGTGCCGCCGTTGTTCGTGGTGCTGCTGTTCGTCGTACTGCCGACGGACGTCACCCAGGTGCTGTCCTGAGTGGACGAAGAAGACGAAGCGGACGACCCGGATAGCCCGGACGACGCGGCAGCGGCGCCGGACTGGACACCGGCGCTCGGATCGACCTTCATCCCGCCCGCGACGTTCTGGTCGGCCTGCTGGTAGCCGGTGGCCACCGTGTTGGTGATGCTCTCGGCGAACCCGATCGCCTGCTTGACCTGGCCGAGCAGGTCGGTCATCTCCGCGACCGCGGCCTGATTGGCCGCGGCGAGGGCGTCCGCCTCGCCGAAGGCACCGAGCTGCATCGGACTCGACGACATGGTGTCGAGATGGTTGATGGGAGTCGCCATGCCCTGAAGCTGCGTCTGCAACTCCTGGGCGAAGTCGGCCAGCGACTGCAGGTGGACGAAGAACGACGACTGGTCGGCCATCGGTGGGACTCCTCAGCCGGGAGGGCGGCGGTTCGTCGTGCTCGACGAATCGGCCGCCTGGTGGATGGCGTGCTCCCGCGACGCATCCGCGCCACCACCCACCAGCGGCCGATCAGTGGTCGATCACGCGAAGTAGCTGGTGTTCTTCTGCTCCAACGCATACTGGTCGTCGTGCGCCTGGGTGACCTTGCCACCGAAGCTGTTGATGATGTTCACGATGTCGGTGGCCGCGGCGCGCAGCCGAGTCTCGGACTGCTCCGCCGCCGTGCCGGCGGAACTACCCGACGCGTACCAGCTCTGCTTCAGCGGCTGCAGGTTCTGCGAGAGCTGATCGAGGTAGTCGGTCAGGGCCTTGGCCTTCGCGGTCAACGATGCCGCGCCCTGCTGCAGCGCGCCGAAGTTGACACTGATCTGGTCGGCACTCATGTGGTTCGGTGTCCTTTCCGATGCCGGTTGATCAGCTGCCGCCGAGGCGGCCGAGGACCGAGCTGCCCGAGTCGACGGTGCCGGCCAGTGTCTTGAGGTTCGACGCCGCGTTGGAGTCGCCGGTGCCGTAGTTGTGGAAGCTGCTGTTCACCAGGTTCGACATGGTGTCCAGCTCATTGCTGGCGGCCTTCATCTTCTCCTGCAACTGCGTGTGCAACTGCCAGAACGCGACGGCCTGGTCGCCCGCGTAACTGGCCAGCGTCGACGTCAGGTCGGTCTCGAGGTCCGCCATTGCCTTCTTGGCGTTCGCCGAACAATCCGCGAACCCCGTGACCGCACGCGTCATCGCCTGGGAATCGCTCAGGAACCCTTGGCTTGCCACGGATCGGTCACCTCCTTCTCCTCGTCGAGGTTGACGCCGAAGTGCTCTCCGGCTCCGGCACGATCGAATCTAGAAA
>DASXXM010000197.1:0-3242 GCA_036503065.1 Pseudonocardiaceae bacterium
AACCACTTGCCGATCAGCCGCCAGATCCTCTCATCCGCGATCCGGTGCTCCACGAACTTCCGCAACCACGAATGATCAATCTCGCCGAACGAGGCCGGCACTCACTACCCGCTTCGAGGACCTTGCTTCGGCGCTGGTCGCGCACGCGGCTGGGATTTACTCCGAGGAGGCGGCCGTCGGGCTGCTGATCGGGCATCGGCGGTGGTTGTGCCGTGAGGACTTCCTCGGTGAGTGTGTCCAAGTCGGGGCCACCGAGGTCGGCGTATCCGCCTGCGTTGACTGGGCGGCGGCCGTGGCTGCGCTGGAGACGGGGCGTTTGGGCTGTTCAAGCAGTGAACGGCGGGTGCTGCTGCTGGCCGCCAGCCTCACCGAAGGTGTCCGGGTCGATCTGAGTGACGTGCTGACCGGCTTGGACGAAGCGGCTGCGGCGCTTGTCGTGAACGCCATCGCGCACGCGACTGGGCACCGGCGTTATGTCCGCATGTTCGGCGACGGGACGCCGCGGTGAACGAGGTGACGGTGACCCGGTCGCGGCATCCGTTGCAGGGCCGGCGGTTGCTGGTCATCGGGGCGATGCGCCGACTCGGCCGCGACGAGCTGCTGGTCGTGCTGCCGGATGGAAGCAAGACCTTGATGCCAGCTGCGTGGACCGACCGCGTCACCGCGGCGACGGACGTGGGCCATGGCCTGGATCAGGCAACGGCGGTCCTCGCCGCGCCGGCGCAGCTTCTTCACGCCCACGAGCTGGTTGCCAGCCTCCGCGACCGTGCTGATGCCGGTCGTGGACAGGCTGCGCGGAACCCGCCGTGCGAGGAGGACAACCGTGGAGCCCGCCCAGCTGAGTTTGATGCCCGAACTGGTCCCGGCGTCACCACCGGAGGTGATCGTGGGCCTACCCGAGAGGGGGGTGGCCGCCGCGATCAGGATCCTGGCCCGGCTGATCGCCCACGCCGCCGCGACGACGCTGGCGGGGGCCGGCGATGAGTGAGCACCCGAAGGTGAGCACCGCTCACCGGCAGCGGGCGGCGATCGTCTATGTCCGACAGTCGACGCTGGCCCAGCTTGAGCGCAACCGGGAGTCCACGACCCGCCAGTACGACCTGGTGGCCAAGGCGGTGGCGTTGGGGTGGCCGCGTGGCGCGGTCCGGGTCATCGACGAGGATCAGGGGATCAGTGGGTCCTCGGCCCAGGGACGCTCAGGGTTCGCCGAACTCGCGGCCCAGGTCGGCCTCGGGCAGGTCGGGATCGTGCTGGCGCTGGAGGTGTCCCGGCTGGCCCGCAACAACTCCGACTGGTATCGGTTGCTGGACCTGGCGGGCATGACTGACACCCTGATCGCGGACGGGGACGGCCTCTATCATCCCGGCCTGTTCAATGATCGTCTCGTCCTGGGCATGAAAGGCACCATGTCGGAAGCTGAGCTGCATATCCTGCGGGCTCGCCTGGACGGCGGGGTCCGCAACAAAGCCGCCCGCGGCGAGCTCAAGCGTGCTCTGCCGGTCGGATTGGTCTGGGGTGAGGGTCCCGCTGAGGTGTTGTTCCACCCCGATGAGGCGGTGACCGGTGTCATCGCCACGGTGTTCGAGCGGTTCGCCGGGTGCGGATCGGCTCGCGCGGTGTGGCTATGGCTGCGCGAACAGGGCCTGAAGTGGCCGCTGACCCCGGCGGCCTACCTGCACGGCACCGATATCCGCTGGGTCGAGCCGACGTATCACGCCGTGCACAACGTGCTGACCCATCCTGCCTATGCCGGCGCGTATGTCTACGGCCGGACGAAGTTCGAACGCCGCCTCGGCACCGACGGCCAGATCCGCAGCCATCGCCGGGTCCTGCCGCGCGAGCAGTGGCAGGTCCTGATCGAGGACCACCATCGAGGTTATATCGACTGGGCCACCTACCTGGCCAACACCGAGAAGATCGCCGCCAACACCCGCCCGGTGCGCCACGAGCCGGGAACCGGGGCCGTCCGCGAGGGCGCCGCCCTGCTCCAAGGCTTGGCCGCGTGCGGGATCTGTGGCCGCAAACTCGCGGTGTTCTACCAGGGCCCGAGCAAAGCCACGCCCGGCTATTACTGCACCGGAACCGGCGCGCTCGTCGACGGCCGAGGGACCCGGCACCTGCAGTTCGGTGGGGTCGCCATCGACGCCGCCCTCGCCGCCGCGTTCCTGGCCGCGCTGGCCCCGGCCGCGTTGTCCGCGTGTCTGGCCGCGGTCGATGAACTCGAACACGGCCACGACACCGTCCTGGCCGGGCACCGCCGCGAAGTCGAGCGCACCCGCTACGACGCGGCGAAGGCAGAACGCCGCTACCGGGCCGTCGACCCGGACAACCGGCTGGTCGCGCGCGGTCTGGAAGCCGACTGGGAGAAAACCCTCGCCGCGCTGGCCGCCGCCGAGGCCGAACTCGTTCGGCGGGAGAAACATCGCCCGGCGGCGCTGAGCCCCTCCGAACGGGCCATGGTCTTGGGCCTCGGTGACGATCTGGACGGGATCTGGGCCGCGCCGAGCACCACCGATAAGGACCGCAAGCAGCTCCTGCACACCCTGCTCGACGAAGTCATCGTCACCATCATCACCGAGGACCCCGGCCGCCGCGCGGATCTGCAGATCCGTTGGAAAGGCGGCGCGATCACCGAGCTGACCGTGCCGCTCAAACGGGCCCAGCCCAAGATCCGCACCGACGACGACACCATCGAGTTGATCCGCCGCCTAGCGATCCACCACGCCGACACCGTCATCGCCGGAATACTCAACCGGCAAGGCCGCCGCACCGCCCGGAACCTGTCATACACCGCTAATAGAGTCCAAAGCCTGCGACACCACTGGAAGATCCCCTGCCACCAACCCGGCACCGAGCCGGCCGAAGGAGAACTGGTCACCGTGGCCGAAGCCGCCGCGACGCTCGGCCTGGCACCCTCCACCCTGCACCGGTGGCTCGGCGACGGGTTCATCGCCGGGGAACAGACCACCCCCGGCGCCCCCTGGCGGATTCGCATGACCGACGAACTACGCGCCCTGTTCGTCGATGACGCCCCCGAAGGCTGGCTGGCCATGCTCGAAGCAACCCTGGCGCACGGCGTATCCCGCCAAACACTGTTGCAACGAGTCAAGCGCGGCGAACTCCAAGCCGTCCACGTCCGCACCGGACGCAGAAAAGGCCTGCGTATCGAACCCCCAACCACCCCAGAAGGACTGTTTTGATCATGACAATCAGCGAGAGGAGCAGTGTGACCATGCATCCAA
>DASXXM010000198.1:0-3191 GCA_036503065.1 Pseudonocardiaceae bacterium
CACGACCGGGGTGGGCGTGGCGTGCACGGCGGTGCTGACCGCGTCCAGGAAGCCCTGGTCGGTGTTGGGCGCGAAGTAGACGAACTGCTGGGCACCCGGCGCCAGCGCGCCCAGCACCTCGATGTCCAGCAGCACCTCGCCATCCGAGCCGGTCGGGTCCGTGCCACCGCCGTTCTTGGCACCGTCCACACCGACCGCGGTGACGCTCGGCGGCCGAATGCCGAGACCGCCGAAGTAGGTGTCCAAATCGGACTGGACGAACCCGCCGCCGAGCTCGACGATCGCCGCGATCCGGCCGGTGCCGTCGGTGCCGGCCGGGAATTCGTATACCGGGCCGAGATCCGGCGGGTTGTACGCGACGTGCGCCACGCCGGCCGGGTGGACACGCATCTGGGGCCGCGCCTGCTGCCGGCTGTCCAGGCCGAGCACGGCCACGATGATGCCGTCCACCGACGCCGGCACGCGCAGCTCGCCGGACCGGGACCGGTGCTCGAACGGGCCGTCGCCGACCAGCGGCTCGTTGCTGACCAGGGTCAGCTCGGTGCTGAACAGCGCGTTGACCTCGGCCGCCGGGCCGGCCGCGGACAGCCGGCGCGAGCCGGGATGCACGTCGACGACCCGCACGCCTGCCGTCTCGAAGGCCGCGCGCACCTGCTCGACGTCGTCCGGATCCGCGCCGAAACGCGCGGCGAGTTCGGCCTGCGACACCGTTTCCGGGCCCTCGACCAGGTTTCGGGGCAGGTCCGCGCGCCTTCGCAACACGACGGTGAACCCGACTTCCTCGGTTGGCTCGACCGGGCCGATCTCCCGGACATTGGACAGCGGGGTACGGGAACTGCCGGGCAGCGGAACGTGATGCGGGCCACTCATATGGAGATCGTCGCACTCGATCGGCCCGCGTTAGCCGCGTCACCCAATTGCCGCGCCGAATTCACACCCAGACGCGGCGATTGGTCGACCATCACGCTCAGTGAACCGGATCAGTCAGGTCGGACAAACCGAGCGACAGCACCACAAACTCACGCCAGGTGCACCGGGAACCGTTCCAGGCCACGGATCAGCATGCCCGGCCGCCAACGCAGGTCCGCCGTCGGGACGGCCAGTTCGATCCGGTCGTAGGTGTCCAGCAGGCCGTTGAAGGCGATCTCCGCCTCCAGCCGGGCCAGTGGCGCGCCGAGGCAGTAGTGGATGCCGTGGCCGAACGCCATGTGGCCACTGGTGTCCCGCTCGATATCCAGCCGGTCCGGTTCGGCGTAGCGGTCCGAGTCGCGGTTGGCCGAGCCCAGTGACAGGACCACCAACTGCCGTGCCGGGATCACGACACCGCCCACTTCGGTTGGTTCGACGGTGAACCGGAACGTGGCGTTCTTGACCGGCGACTCGAAGCGCAGGAACTCCTCGATCGCGCCGGGCAGCAGGCCGCGGTCCGCGCGCAGGGCGGCCAACTGGTCCGGGTTGGTGATCAGGGCCAGCACGCCGTTGGCGATCAGGTTGACCGTGGTCTCGTGGCCGGCGACGAGCAGCAGGAACGCCATGGCGACCAGTTCGTCCTGGGTGAGCCGGTCGCCCTCGTCGTGCGCCTGGACCAGCGCGGACATCATGTCCGCACCCGGCTCGGCGCGCTTGGCCTCGATCATGGCGGACAGGTAGCCCGCCATCGCGATGGCCGACTCGTCGATCTCCTCGGCTGGCACACCGCCGGACACCAGCACGTTGGACCACCTGCGGAAGTCGTCCCGGTCCTTGGTCGGCACGCCGAGCAGTTCGCAGATCACCGTGATGGGCAACGGAAACGCGAACACGTCCAGCAGGTCGACGTCGGCGGTCGGGCCGATGTCGGCCAGCAGGCCGTCGGTGATCTCCTCGATGCGCGGCCGCAACTGCTCGATCCTGCGCGCGGTGAACGCCTTGTTCACCAGGCGCCGCAACCGTTCGTGGTCGGGCGGGTCGCTGTTGAGCATGTGGGCGAACAGTGCCTCGCCGGTGTGGAACGTCTCCGCCGAACTGTCGGTGTTCAGTTCGAACAGTTCGTCGATGTGGCGGGAGTCCTTGTGCAGCCTGGGGTCGGCCAGCGCGGCGCGGACATCCGCGTAGCGCGTGACCAGCCAGACATTCAGGCCGCGCGGCAACACCACCGGCCGGACCGGCGCCTCGGCGCGCAGCCGCTCGTTGAGCGCGTGCGGATCCTGCAGGAACTCCTCACCAAGTTGTTCCGGCACAACGGTTGTGCTGTCCGACATGCGTCCCCCTTGGTCGCGGCTGAGAACCGGTGGTCAACCGTGCAACGGACACGAACACGATCAAGTGCCCCATTGTGAGCCGAGTCACTCGAAGGTGTCAATCAGGACAGGGCCGATCAGGACCGGGACGCCACCCAGTCGTCGACCACCTCAGCCAGCACGGACAGCGGGAGCGGGCCGTTGCCCAGGACCGCGTCGTGGAAGCCGCGGATGTCGAACCGGTCGCCGAGCGCGGCCTCGGCCGCCGAGCGAATCCGCTGGATCTCCAGCCGCCCCACCATGTACGACAGCGCCTGGCCGGGGAACACGATGTAGCGGTCGACCTCGCTCTCGATCTCGACCTGGGCCATCGGCGTGTTCTTCGACAGGAACTCGACCGCCTGCGCACGGCTCCAGCCCTTGGCGTGCAGGCCGGTGTCCACGACGAGCCGGCCGGCGCGCATCGAGTCCGCGGTGAGCATGCCGAGCCGGGCCACGTCGTCGGAGTACAGGCCCATCTCGTCGGCGAGCCGCTCGCTGTAGAGGCCCCAGCCCTCGCTGTAGGCGTTCACGTCGGCGATGCGGCGCAGCAGCGGCATGTGGTCCGGCAGTTCCAGCGCGATGGAGAGCTGGAAGTGGTGGCCCGGCACGGCTTCGTGGAACGCGGTGGCCTCTGCCTGGTGCCGGAACCGCTCGGTGACCTGGTCGGTGTTGGCGTAGTAGACGCCGGGGCGGCGGCATGTAGTACGCGGCCGGCGCGCCCGACGCGTCGGCCGCCGGGACGGGACGGACCTCGCACGCCTGTGCCGGTTGCAGGCCGAACCAGCGCGGCGCGGCGTCGGACGCCCTGCTGATGGCCTGGCGGGCGGCGTCCAGCAGTTCCTCGCCGGTGCGCCAGCGCAGGGCCTCGTCGAACCTCAGGCGGTGGAAGATCTCGGTCAGGTCGTCCGTGCCGAGCACCTTGCCGCCCAG
>DASXXM010000199.1:0-16063 GCA_036503065.1 Pseudonocardiaceae bacterium
CGATCGCGGCCCTCGGTGTCGGCAGGGGCCGCCGCGTCGCCGTGCTCAAGCCGGCACAGACCGGCGTCCGGACCGACGATCCCGGCGACCTGGCGGAAGTGCGCCGCCTCGCCGGCGCGATCACCACCCGCGAACTGCGCCGCTACCCGGACCCGCTGTCCCCGGAGGCCGCCGCCCGCCACGCCGGCCTGCCCTACCTGCACCCGGCCGAGATCGCCGCGGCCGCCACCGAACTCGACGCCACCCACGACGTGGTCCTCATCGAGGGTGCCGGCGGCCTGCTGGTCCGGTTCGACACCACCGGCGGCACGCTGGCCGACGTCGCCTGGTCGCTGGCCGCGCCTGTCCTGATCGTCGCCGATCCCGGTCTCGGCACGCTGAACACGACCGCGCTCACGGCCGAGGCGCTGCGGCGCCGCGGTGTCGAGTGCGTCGGCGTCGTCGTCGGCCGCTGGCCCGCCGAGCCAGACCTGGCCGCCCGCACCAACCTGATCGACCTGCCGGTCGCGGCGGGCGCACCGCTGCTGGGCGCCCTGCCCGACGGGATCGCGGCCCTGCCGCCCGCCGAGTTCCGCGCCGTGGCCCGCGACTCGCTGTCGCCGTGGCTGGACGGCGACTTCGACTCGGCGGTGTTCACCGCCCTGCACACGGCGTGAGGTGACCGAGCTCGCGGCGCGCCGCGACGCTGGTCAGGCAGACTGTCCGAGCAGTGCAGTGACCCCACAGCCACGGAGGACAACGGTGACCGCAGCACCCGAGCAGACCACCACCGATGTGCTCCGACAGGCACGGGACCAGGTGCTGGCGCGGGGGATCGGCCTGACCGAGGCCCAGACCCGCCAGGTGCTGGAGCTGGCCGACGACCGGCTGCCCGAACTGCTCGCGCTGGCCCACGAGGTCCGCACCCGCTGGTGCGGACCGGAGGTCGAGGTCGAGGGCATCGTCAGCGTGAAGACCGGCGGCTGCCCGGAGGACTGCCACTTCTGCTCGCAGTCCGGCCGGTTCCCGACCCCGGTCCGCGCGGCGTGGCTGGACATCCCCGGCCTGGTCGAGGCGGCCCGCCAGACCGCGGCCACCGGCGCGACCGAGTTCTGCGTCGTGGCTGCCGTGCGTGGCCCGGACGACCGGCTGTTGGCACAGGTCAGGGCCGGTATCGAGGCGATCCGCGCGGTCGGCATCGACATCAACATCGCCTGCTCGCTCGGCATGCTCACGCAGCCCCAGGTCGACCAGCTCGTCGCGATGGGCGTGCACCGGTACAACCACAACCTGGAGACCGCGCGGTCGCACTTCCCGCAGGTCGTCACGTCGCACTCCTGGGAGGAGCGCTGGGACACCCTGCGCATGGTGCGCGACGCGGGCATGGAGGTGTGCTGCGGCGGCATCATCGGCATGGGCGAGACGGTGGCCCAGCGCGCCGAGTTCGCGGGTCAGCTTGCCGAACTGGACCCGGACGAGGTCCCGATGAACTTCCTGATCCCCAACCCAGGCACGCCGTACGAGAACTACCCGGTGGTCGACGGCACGGACGCACTGCGCACGGTCGCCGCGTTCCGCCTCGCGTTGCCCCGCACCATCCTGCGCTTCGCGGGCGGTCGTGAGCTGACCCTCGGCGATCTCGGCGCAGAGCAGGGCATGCTCGGCGGCATCAACGCCATCATCGTAGGCAACTACCTGACCAACCTGGGCCGCCCCGCCGAGCAGGACCTCCGGATGCTGGGCGAGCTGAAGATGCCGATCAAAGCCCTGAGCGACACCCTGTGACGTACTGCGCCTGGTGCGGCAAGCCGGACGGCGAGGGCCACGAGAAGTGCCGCGCCCGACTGGCCCTCGTGGACCCACCCCGGTTCTGCGCGCACTGCGCCCGCCGCATGGTGGTCCAGGTGACCCCGGCGGGCTGGACGGCCACGTGCGGCCGGCACGGTCAACTCACCGCCAACTGACCGCCACCCGAGCACCCTGGCCAGGGCGAGCACTAGGGTCGACCGGGCACTAGGGTCAACGAGTCGACGGCCGGACCTGGGCCGGTCGAGCTGGGGTGGGGAGGTCTCGCGTGGCGGAGCAGCCGGTCGAACGGCCGACGCCAACGGCAGGGGACAGGACCGGGGAACCTGACACGGCCGCGCCGACGGACTGGTCGCAGCCGACCGCGGAACAGTTGGCGCAGCTCATCGGCAGCCGGCCAACGGCCCCCTACCGCCGCCCCATGGTCGCCATCAGGTCGGACCTGCTGCCCGCCGTCAGCGTGGCGTCGACCGCCGCGCTGCTCGGCCTGCCGCTGGCGTGGATCTGGTCCCGCATCGCCCCCGCCATCCCCGGCGCGCTGGACGCGTCCGGTCACCCCGTCGCCCTGCCGTCGCCCTACGGCTACCACCGCTTCGACGACCTGGCCATCTTCATGCTGATGGGCCTGGCCGCCGGCCTGATCACCGGCGTGGCCATGTGGCTGCTCCGCGAACGGCGCGGCCCGACCATTCTGCTGGCCGGCGTGCTCGGCTCGTTCATCGCGGCCTGGCTGGCCATGCACACCGGCATCTCGTTCGCCGCGGGCCACTACACCCTGACCGCCGCACCGAAGCCCGGCGCGGTCTTCAACCTCGCGCCCCGGTTGGAAACGTCGTGGGTCCTACTGGTCCAACCACTGGGCACCGCGCTGGCCTACGGCGTACTGGCCGCCTGGAACGGCATGAACGACCTCGGCCGCCGCTTCACCTGATCACCGCGCCAGTTTTCGTTGCAGGCCGTCGAGAATCAGTTCCAGGCCGAAGTCGAACTCGTGGCCGTAGTCGTAGCCGGGCCGCATGACGTGTTCCGTGGCCATCTCCGCCAGATACGGGTACTCCTGTGTCGGGAACTGCGCCAGGAACGCCGCAACCGCGTCGTCCACGTTCTGCGGGCTGAACGGCAGTGCGGCCTCCTCGAGGGCGAATCCGTAGACGTAGCTGTCCAGCAGCGAGTAGGCGTGCGCGGCCAGCGCGACCGGGAAACCGCCACGCCGCAACGTGCCCAGCACCGCATCGTGATGCCGCAACGTGGCCGCCCCCGGATACGACCGCGACTCCATGACCGGGGTCGCCCACGGGTGGCGGCGCAGCACGGCACGGGCCGAGTGGCAGCGCCGGCGCAGCGCGGACCGCCAGTCGGCGTCGGCCGGGGGCAGGTCGATCTCGCTGAAGACGATGTCGATGATGCCGTCGATGATCGCTTCCTTGTTGGCCACGTGGTGGTACAGCGACATCGGTTTGACGCCGAGTTCGGCCGCGACCGACCGGATGGTCAGTGCCGCGATGCCGCCGGTGTCCGCGACGTCGATCGCCGCGCCGAACAGCTTCTCCCGGCTCAGCGGGGCCCGTGTGGTCGGGGTCATCGCACCTCACGTTCGAACCGTGGTTGACAACGGCGCTCACTACCGTACCGTACTTAGTACGACGTACTTAGTAAGGCTAGGGAGAAGGCCATGCACGCGATCGTTCAGAACGGCTACGGCAGCGCCGACGTGCTGCGGATGACCGAGATCGACCAGCCCACCATCGCGGCCGACGAGGTGCTCGTCCGGGTGCACGCCGCAGGCGTCGACCGTGGCGTCTGGCACTTCATGGCAGGCAAGCCGTACGCCGCCCGGCTCGCATTGGGTATGCCGAGGAACCGTGTCGCCGGGATGGACGTGGCCGGCACCGTCGTCAAGGTCGGCGACCACGTGACGAGGTTCGCGGTCGGCGACGAGGTGTTCGGCGTGGGCAAGGGCTCGTTCGCCGAGTACGCGGCGGCACGGGAGGACAAGCTCGCCAAGAAGCCGGCCGGGCTGAGCTTCGAGCAGGCCGCGGTCATCGCGGTCTCCGGGGTCACCGCTCTGCAGGGCCTGCGCGACAGCGGCCGCGTCAAAGCCGGTCAGCACGTGCTGGTGATCGGCGCGTCCGGCGGTGTCGGCACGTACGCCGTGCAACTGGCCAAGGCCTTCGGCGCGCAGGTCACCGGCGTGTGCGGCACGGCCAAGGTGGATCTCGTCCGCTCGATCGGCGCCGACCATGTGATCGACTACACCAGCGGCGACTTCGCCGACGGCAGCCGGCAGTACGACCTGATCATGGACATCGGCGGGCTGGCCGGCCTGTCCCGGTTGCGCCGGGCGCTCACGCCGCGCGGGACACTCGTCGTTACGGGTGGCGAAGGCGGCGGCAGGTGGCTCGGCACCGGCCGGCCCTTCAGTGCGCTCATGCTGTCGGTCTTCGTGCACCAGCGGCTGACCATGTTCATCGCCAGACAACGGCACACCGACATGGAAACACTGAGCGGGCTCATCGAGTCCGGTCAACTCACCCCGGTGGTCGGCGCCACGTACCCGCTGGCGCAGGCGCCGGAGGCGGTGCGCCAACTGGCAGCCGGACGGGCCAGGGGCAAGATCGCCGTCACGGTCTGACGTCAGTTCAGGTTGGTTTCCTGTGCCAACTCGGCGAGCTGCATCGGTACGGCGTGCAGATTGCCCAGGATTTCCGTTTCCAGGTGCAGCAGTCGCCGGGCCAGCCGCAAGCGTTTGGCGGGGCAGGTTTCTTCCAGCAACCGCTGTCGGTCTTCTTCCGCCAGCAGGCAGTCGGCCGCGATGACGTGTGCCAGTTCTGCCGGGTCGGTGTCGTTCGGGGGTTCTGTCCAGTCGTCGTGTTGCCAGGCCGCTCGGCAGTAGCGTTGGTGGGCCGCGCGGGCGGCCGCGGCGAGTGCGGGCATCAGCGTGGCCAGTCGGCCGGTCGGCGCCGAATCCGGGAGCCATTCCACCACGCCGAGCAGGTACGGCGCGCTGGTGGAATCGATGGCCAGCAGGCGAAACCGCCGGTCGCCCCTGGTCACGATGTCGAAGCGGCCGTCCGGCAGGCGTTTGACCTCGCGCAACACCGCGGCGCAGCCGACACCGCAGACCTGGTCCACGCGGTCGATGTCCACCGTCCAGCCCGGTTTCTTGGCCACCACGCCGAAATGCCGGCCGGGTAGGGCATCCGTCACCAGGTCCATGATCAGCTGCCGATAGCGCGGCTCGAAGATGTGCAGTGGCAACGACGTTCCGGGCAGCAACACCGCCGCCAGCGGAAAAAGGGGAATCGTCTCGGCCACCCTGCCACGGTACGACGCCGGCCCGTCAGATGCCGGTTGATCTGTCCTGCGGTGGCCGCAACACCGCGAACGGGTCGGTGACCTCCATACCGTGCGCGGCGAACCGGAACTGCGCCGCCGGACGCCCGCCCGCCGGTCCCGGTGCCGCCGTGACACCGGTCGGCTCCAGCAGGCCACGCCGGGACAGCACGCGCTGCAGGTTGGTCGCGGACACGCGATAGCCCAGCGCGGCCGAGTAGATCTCCCGCAGTTCCGAGATGGTGAACGCGGGCGGCGCCAGCGCGAAGCCCAGGTTCGTGTACGACAGCTTGGCGCGCAGGCGATCGCGGGCCCGCAGCACGATCGCGCCGTGGTCGAACGCGGGCGGTGGCAGCGCGTCCACCCGGTACCAGTCCGTGTCGTCCGGTACCTCCGGATCGTTGTCGGCCGGCACGAGGCCCAGGAACGCCGTTGCCACGACGCGCGGGCCCGGCTTGCGGTCCGGCGCGCTGAACACGGCGAGCTGCTCGACGTGCGCCAGCTGCTGGACGTCCACCTTCTCCGCGAGCTGCCGGCGGATCGAGGTCTCCACGTCCTCCGCCGCGCCCAGTCCGCCTCCGGGGAGTGACCAGCGGCCGACAGCGGGTTCCCTGGCCCGCCGCCACAGCAGCACCTGGAGTGACCTTTCTCGCACCTGGAGCACCGCGGCCAGGACTTCATGTGCCAGCTGACTCACCTGGCTGATACTATCGAGAGAGGTTTTCAACCGAAAGTCGAAAACCCTACAGGGAGGCGAGATGACCGCGACGAGCACCATCGAGCGGGATCGGGACGGGGTCTATCGGGGGGTCGTGCCGGACGCGGCCTGGCAGCGCGAGGTCCACGCGCTGGCCGCCGAACGCGACGCGGTGATCCTGGCGCACAACTATCAGCTGCCCGAGATACAGGACATCGCGCACCACACCGGTGATTCCCTTGCGCTGAGCCGAATCGCGGCCGAGTCGGCCGCATCGACCATCGTCTTCTGCGGTGTGCACTTCATGGCCGAGACGGCGAAGATCCTGTCGCCGGCCAAAACCGTGCTCATCCCGGACGCCCGCGCCGGCTGCTCGCTGGCCGACTCGATCGACGCGGCCCAACTGCGCGCCTGGAAAGCGGAGCACCCGGGCGCGGTCGTCGTGTCCTACGTGAACACCACCGCGGAAGTGAAGGCGGAGACCGACTTCTGCTGCACGTCGTCCAACGCGGTCGACGTGGTGAACGCGATCCCGGCCGACACCGAAGTCCTCTTCTGCCCGGACCAGTTCCTCGGCGCGCACGTGCGCCGCGTGACCGGCCGGACCAACCTGCACGTCTGGGCAGGCGAATGCCACGTGCACGCCGGCATCAACGGCGACGAGCTGGCGGCCCGGGTGGCCGCGGTCCCGGACGCGGAACTGTTCGTACACCCCGAATGCGGCTGCGCGACCTCCGCGCTCTACCTGGCGGGCGAAGGCGCGGTACCGGCCGACCGGGTGAAGATCCTTTCTACCGGCGGAATGTTGACGCAGGCCCGCAGAACCAGGGCCGACCACGTCCTGGTGGCCACCGAGATCGGCATGCTGCACCAGTTGCGCAGGGCCGCGCCGGACGTCGACTTCCAGCCGGTCAACGACCGTGCCTCCTGCCGCTACATGAAGATGATCACACCCGCGGCCCTGCTGCGCTGCCTGCGTGACGGGCTGGACGAGGTGCGGGTCGATCGGGACATCGCGGACCGGGCGCGGGGTGCGGTCCAACGCATGATCGAGATCGGTCGTCCCGGCGGTGCCGAATGACCGGCCCCGGCTGGGAGGCAGCGGCCGACCTGGTCGTGGTCGGCAGCGGCGTCGCCGGGCTCAGCGCGGCACTGGCCGCCCAGGAAGCCGGCCTGCGGGTCCTGGTGATCACCAAGGCCGATGCGGCCGACGGCAACACCCGGTGGGCCCAGGGCGGTGTCGCGGTCGTGCTGGCCGACGAGCACGAGCCGGGTGACTCGGTCGCCTGCCACGTGCGGGACACGTTGACCGCGGGCGCGGGCCTGTGCGACGCGGCAGCGGTCGCCGCCGTCCTGTCCGACGGCCCGGCCGCGGTCGCCGGGTTGCGCGACCGCGGCGCGGTGTTCGACCCAAGTCCCGACGGCCACCTCGCCCGCACCAGGGAAGGCGGACACAGCGCGTTCCGCGTGGTCCACGCCGGCGGCGACGCGACCGGCGCCGAGGTCGAACGTGCGCTGCTGGCCGCCGCCCGACACGGCGGCGTGCCGATGCTGACCGGGCACGTCGCGGTGGACGTGGCGCACACGTCGGCAGGCGCGGTCGGCGGCCTGCTGCTCCTGAGCGCGGCCGGCGTGTCCGGGCTGGTCCGGGCACCCGCCGTGCTGCTGGCCACCGGCGGCGTCGGCCAGCTCTACCAAACGACGTCGAACCCCGTCGAGGCGACCGCCGACGGCCTCGCCCTGGCGCTGCGGGCCGGCGCCACCCTGGCCGACATCGAGTTCGTGCAGTTCCACCCGACCGTGCTGTTCACCGGCGCGGACAAGCGCGGCCGGTGCCCGCTGGTCACCGAGGCCGTCCGCGGCGAGGGCGCGGTACTCGTCGACGCGGCAGGCCGCCGCGTGATGCTCGGCGTGCACCCGCTGGCCGACCTGGCCCCCCGTGACGTGGTGTCCGCGGCGATCACCCGGCGCATGGCCGACACCGGCACCGACCACGTCTACCTGGACGCCACCGGCGTTGCCGCGTTCGCCGGCCGGTTCCCGACCGTGCACGCGGCCTGTGTCGCGGCCGGTATCGACCCGACCCACGAGCCGATCCCGGTCGCCCCCGCCGCGCACTTCGCCTGCGGCGGCGTGGTCTCCACTGTGGACGGACGAACCGAGCTGACCGGCCTGTACGCGGCGGGCGAGGTGGCCAGAACCGGCCTGCACGGCGCGAACCGCCTTGCCTCCAACAGCCTGCTGGAGGGCCTGGTGGTGGGCAGGCGGACCGCGCACGCGGTCGCCAGGGACCTGGCCGCCGGCCGCCTCGGCGACCCAGGCACGGTCGAACCCACCCGACTGCCGGCCGCCGCGATCGCCAACCGCGACGTCCTGCAACGCACCATGAGCCGCCACGCCGGCATCGGCAGGGACGCGGCCGGCCTGCGCACCGCAACGGCGACCATCGAAACCGCGACGGTAGTCCGTCCACTATGGACACGGCGAGCGGTGGAGGACGCGGCACTGACGCTGACCGCCAGAACCCTGCTCGCCACGGCGGCGTACCGAACCGAGTCCCGCGGCTGCCACCTCCGCGCCGACCACCCCGACCGCGACGACAACCACTGGCAGCACAGCGTCCGCATCAGACTCGACGTGTCCGGCCAGCCCATCGTGGTGGCACCCCTGGCTTTGCGAGGCGTGGCATGACCTTCTCCCCGACGACCGCCGCCGAACTGACCGCAGCAGGCCTCGACCCGGCCGACGTGCATCGTCTCATCAGCACCGCCCTGGCAGAAGACCTGCGCTACGGCCCCGACGCCACCACCACCGCGACGGTCCCGGCCGACGCGGTCGCCATCGCCGAACTGACCCCGCGCACCGCGGGCGTCATCGCCGGTATTCCGGTCGCACTGGCCGTGTTCGAGCAGGTCACCCGCGTGCACGTGCTGGACCGCGTCGACGACGGCACCCACTTGCGACCCGGCCAGCCGGCACTGATCCTCCGTGGTCCGGTCCGCGGGTTGCTGACCGCGGAACGCACCGCGCTCAACCTGCTGTGCCACCTGTCCGGCGTGGCCACCGCAACCGCTGCCTGGGTGGCCGAAGTCGCCGGCACGGGCTGCGCGATCCGAGACACCCGCAAGACCCTCCCCGGCCTGCGCCTGGCGCAGAAGTACGCGGTACGCATGGGCGGCGGCGTCAACCACCGTCTCGGCCTCGGCGACGCGGTGCTGATCAAGGACAACCACGTCGTCGCGGCAGGCTCCATCACCGCCGCCCTGGCCGCCGTCCGTGCCCAGGCCCCGGAACTCCCGCGCGAGGTAGAAGTCGACACCCTGGCCGAGTTGGACGAGGCACTAGCCTTGGCCGCCGAGGAGATCCTGCTGGACAACTTCACCCCAGCCGACTGCGCCGAAGCCGTCCGCCGCCGTGACGCGGCCGGCACCAAGACCCGCCTGGAGGCATCCGGCGGCCTGACCCTGAACCGAGCCCGGGCCTACGCCGATACCGGCGTCGACTACCTGTCCGTCGGCGCCCTCACCCACTCGGTCATCGCACTGGATCTTGGCATGGACCTCCGTTAGCCCAGCCATCTTGCGATTATTGCGCTCGTCGTCGACGACGTCATAATCTATAGTTCGGTCAGGAGGTGTGGTGATTTCGCGTGGCCTTGACGAAGGTCTCTCACACTGGCTTGGCGTGGACGCGGGCTTCATCCTCCAGCGGTACGCCACGGCGGAGAAAGTCGCCTACACACTGCGGCGGCCTTTGTTCACGGGTCGATCGCGACGGCCGGCCGCGGTGGTGATGGAGCGGAATCCCCGGGGTGAGACCCGGAATCTGGTACTCAGTGTTGGCCCGTTGCCCGACGGTATGGACGAAGTCGATGTCCTGGCCCGGTACGACGAGGCCTGGGTGACGGCACCAGAGTTCGCCGCCGCGCACCTGACCGCGCTGGCCGTGCCCCCGTTGCGGGCGAGCGACGGGCGATTGCTGCTGTTGCAACGGTTCTCCGATGGGATGCGGCGCAACCTGCATCCGCTGAACGAGGAACTGCGTGGGGGCGTTCTCGGGCGCGGCACCGACACCCGTCGAACGGCCGACCCGGCGAGTCGGTTCGCCGGGGTCGTCGGTTCTCTGCTGGGTGGGTGGAACAAGGAACCGACATGTGTCGAGATGTCGGTGCTGGACCTTCTCGGGCGCTGTGGCGGCGGGTCGATCGAATTCGACCCGAGCAGTAACCGGGCATTTCCGGTGCTGGTCGGCAATGTGCACGGCAATCTGCATGGCGGGAGCTTGCTGATCGCGCCGCATGGCGGCGCCCACGTGACGGACTACTGGCTGACCGATCTGGTCGTGTATTCGCATTCATCGCCCGTCGTACAAGATCCGGTCAGTTTGGTGGTTTCCGTGGTCGCCGCCGAGCTGGCCGGCCTGGTTCCGACGCAACGGGACGCGCTGGCCGGACAGCTGGTCGGCGACGACGGCCATGGTGGGCCGTCGTGGCTGTTCGGTCTGATCGCGGCGGTGCACCGCACCACCCGGGCGTGGGCGGGCGAATTCTGTTCGGCCGAGGCGTGGCGCCGGCAGGAACTGCTGTGCTTGGCCGGCTGCGCCATGTCGGCGGCGCGGGATGCGACCGACGATGCTGATCGACTCTGGTGGCTCGCGGTGGCTGAGCGGGCCGTGACGGCTCACGAGGAGATCGCCGAACCTGATCCGGTCGGGTCGGCGGCGGCACGTCGGTCCGGATACAGCGGGCAGCTGAAGGTGTCCGTCTGTCGCCGGCTGCACGCCGACTGGCAGGAGGTCGCCGACCTCTGCGAGATCCCGCCATATGACCGCCGAACGTTCGAGCGCGGCCGTGAACCACAGGGCGTGTGGGAGTGGCTGGAGAGCCGAGGTCGGCTGAGCGAGCTACCCGACGTCCTGCTCGTGCTCGGGCGGCTGGACCTGGTCGGCGAACTGGCGGCGGATGCCGACGGGACGATGCCGACCTAGCCTTCCCGCTGAAACACCAGGAGTTGGAACGGACCGACGTACTTCTTCCGCTTGGTCAAACGGAAGTGATGTTCCGCCGCCGCCTTCTCCAACTGCTCGACCGAGGCGGCCTGGACCATGTCCTGGTTGCCGGCCAGGAAGTTGTCGGCGTGCGCCGCGCTCAGCCCGTGGCGGATCATCCAGTCGCGCCACTTCGTCGTGGTGCTCTCGGTCGAGACGAGATCGGAGTCGAACGCGTCGGCGAAGACCAGGCTCCCGCCGTCGCGCAGGTGCGTCTGGCAGTCGTGGAAGAACCTGTCGAGTACGTCGGCGGCCGGGTTGGCGCCGATCAGGAAGTGCATGATCAGCGAGCCGAAGATGATGTCGTAGGTATCGTCGTCGCTGACGTCGTCCCACGCAGTCCTGGTCTGCAGCCGCATGTGGAGATATTGCCGCTGGTTTACCGCGAGCCGGCGCTCTGCCTGGTCCTTCATCCGTCCGGCTCGGTCCACGCCGTCGTAGACGCGCACAGGTGGCCTCTCGCCCGGCTCCTCGAACGGACGATTGAACGTCTCGATCCATGGCGCGAGCCGCTCGGTCAGGTTGCCGGTCCCGTAACCTATCTCCAGCAGTTCGACCTGCGATTCCGGGAAGGACCGGACGATGCGGACGATCTCGCTCTCCACGCTGGCCGCGCAATCTGCCAACATCTGGTCGTAGAACGGGATCCAGCAGCGAATGTGCTGGTCGTACCGGTCGAAGTAGTGGGCGGACCGCTCCTCGGTCGCGGTCGTCCACTCCGGGTCCCACTGGCCGATCCTCGTCTTGGCCAGCCATTGCCGTTTGAGTTCCAGGAACCCGTAGGCAGGATCGAAACGAACGGCCCTTGCCTTCACCATGTTGTAGAACTGCTCCGCGGTGTCGAACAGCATTTTTTCGCCACGATCGTGCTCGATCACCAGCAGGCGACGTTCGTCGCGTGAGTACCGGCGGATGTAGCCGCCGATCACGTCCGGGTTGATCAACAGCATGTGGTGCCCGACCGCGGACGGCGCGAACGGATGGCGCACGTCGTCCCGCGGGTCCTTGGTGGCAATGTAGATCTCGTACTCGCGATCCCGATGGCTCTCCTTGTGCAGCCGCCACTGTTCGATGTACCGGGTCAGTTCCGGTTCGTTCTCGAAGAACAGTTGCCAGTTGATGAGGAATATCCGTTCGGTGACCGGAGCGCTCATCATCTCCGGATGTTCCGGCTTCCAGAAGGTCTCGGTGTTGTCGGTGAGGTCGGCGATGGCCCTGACCTTGCCGCCCGCCCAGCCCCGCAGCGCGGAGAATGTCGGCAGATAATAGTCGGAGTCGGTCTCCATCCGGGCCGTGCCGCCGGCGTGCATCTCCTCGGCAAGGGCGTTGGCCCACCCACTGAGCAGATGCAGTTGCGGGTGTTCGCCGGGATAGTCGGTGAAGAACTCCTGGAAGGTGGCGATCAGGTGGTTACGTGCCCTGCGCAGGGCACGGTACCCGGGTGTGAGAACGCTTTCGGCCAACGTCCTGAGGTGGCTGTCCAGTAGCTTCTCGAACCGCTCGAAACCTTTGTCGTCCGAAACGTCCTGTGGGTAGCGATGGATGCGCCGCGGCAACGTGTCCCCGATGCCGTCGGATGGCATTCCTTCTTGCCGGACCAGCACCACCGGGATCGAGCGCGCGATCGCGAAGCCGACCTCGCCGGACACGAACGGCTGGCCACCGCCGGCATCGATAACCAGGTCGACGCGTTGGATCCGTGCCTGCGTCTCGTCGTCGAGGCGGCGACCGTCCGAAGGGTCGGACCATTCCTCAAGCGTGTAGCCGTGTTCCTTCAGGCGCTGACGTACCCGCACCAGGGCCTTTCGAAGCGCGCCCTGGCTGGTTTCGGTCGGCAGCCAGATCAACAGGGCGCTCAGCGCTGGCATAATCGTCATCTCCGGGCTTCTGGTGTCGCGTCATGCGTGTCGTCGTTGTCTTCGCCGTCGAGCAGGTGCGCGAGATCCGGGCGGTCGATCCGCAGTAGTGCGCCGCGCAGGGCGCCGAGCGCGTCACGCATCTCCAGCCATTCCCATACCCCAGCGGCCTCCCAGCCGGACGGAAACCGCCGCCACTCATGGTGCGGTATCTCCAGGACGTCGGCGAGTTCCCGCCAACTGTCACCGAGACGCCGACAGACGTCGAGCTTGACCGAGCCGGGATATCGGGTGATCGCTCTTTCTGGCTTTATCGGGTTGGCCGCAACTGTTCCGTCCGGGCGGTGGGCCGGCAGCGAAACAATCGGACCGATCGGTGGTACGACGTGCCGTGGCTGTCGGGTGAGTGTCCGAAGCAGGGCTTCCGTGCCGGGTACCGTGAGGTCGGTGACAACGTATCGGCTGGCCGAATGCGGCTGGAGGAACAACGGAATGTCCGTAAGGCGGCCGCCGGGCAGTACCACCGGCAACAGCTTCGGGAACCACGCATTGCGGTCGGCGGTAACCAGTTCACGCAGGATGGCCGCCTCCCAGCGCACGCCGCGGCCGTCCGACGAATCGATGTCCTCCGCACGCCGCCGATATGCCGCGGACGCTATGACGATCACGAAATCCGCAGCCGCTATTTCCCCGGCCGCCCATCTCGACCAGTCCTGCCGTGTCGACTCGGTCCACCGATCAAATCGGACATCCATTCCCATCTGCTGTAGAAAATGACAAAACCGAACAACCTGCGCTTTGTGGTCCTCCGAGTCGTGAGCATAGGAAACGAACACTCGGGGGTGTTCGACAACCGGTTGCGGATCGTCGGAACGCTCGTGGGGCACGGTCATGCCGGCACTCACCCCCCTTGCCTTATGACCGCAAGTCTAGCCACAGAGACTGTTGGATATGCGGGTGATAGCAGCCGGCTACAGCCGCCGGTTCGCGAGCACCGGAATCGCCTGCCGCGCCGCGTCGACAACGGACGGATCCACGTCCACCACCAACAGGTCCGGCGCCCCGGCCAACCGCGCGGCGATCCGGCCATACGGGTCCGCGACCAGACTGTGGCCGATCCCGGTCGGCGCACGACCCGACCCGATGATCCCGCTCGCCACCGGATCGGCCTGGCCACACGCCACCACCCACGACGTGCAGTCCAGGGCCCGCGCCCGCACCAGCAGCTCCCACTGGTCGAGCTTGCCCGGCCCGGCACCCCACGACGCCGGCAGCGCCATCACGTTCGCGCCACGATCGGCCAACGCCACGAACAACTCGGGAAACCGCACGTCGTAACAGATCGCCAGGCCCAGCCGCACGGCACCGAAGTCCACCACGACCAACTCGGCACCGGGCGCCACAGTGGCCGACTCGGCGAACCCGAACGCGTCGAACAGGTGGATCTTGTCGTAACCCAGATGCCGCCCACCGCCGGTCAACAGCAGTGTGTTGCACACCCGACCATCGTCGGACGGCGTGAACATCCCGGCCACCACCGTCAACCCGTGCCGTTCGGCGATCTCGGCGACCGCCGTGGCCCACGGCCCGTCCAGCGGCTCGGCCAGCCGACCGAGCGGCACGCCGAAGCAGGCCATCGTGGCCTCGGGGAACACCGCGATCTCGGCGCCCTGAGTGGCGGCGCGGGCGGCGAACTCCGCTACCTGGTCCAGGTTGGCCTTCGGGGTCCGGGGTCGACGTGAACTGGCACAACGCGATCCGCACGGCGTGACTCCGATCTGCTCGCGGCGCACCGACTAGGGTCGGTGTCCGTGCGTCGACGGTTCCTGCTGCTCTCCATCATCCTGGTCACGGGCCTGGCCGGTGCCTGCACGGGCGCGCCGACACCGAGCGCGTCCGGCAGGTCGGACAACACCGCGATGGTGCTGGCCGAACCGGTCGAGCCGGCGACCCTCAACCCGTTGGCCGGCTACGCGCCCAACGGCAGCGCCAAGATCTTCGACGGCCTCTACGAGCACCAGACCGACGGCACGTTGCGCCCGGTGCTGGCGTCCGCCGCCCCGGTCCCGTCGGCCGACGGCAGGTCGTGGACCGTGCCGCTGCGCAGCGGCATCCGGTTCAGCGACGGCACCCAGTTCGCCGCCGTCGACGTGCTGGCCACCTACCGAGCGCTGATCAACCCGGCGTTCGCCGCCCCGGTGCGCGACGACTACTCGATGCTCACCGGCATCGACGAGGTCGGTCCGTCGACGATCCGGTTCGACCTGGCGTATCCGTACGCGCCGTTCCCGGACCGCCTGGTGCTGGGGATCCTGCCCGCGCCCGCGCTGGCCACCGTCGAACCGGTCGGCCAACTGCCGATGGCCGTCGGCACCGGCCCGTACACCCTGGTGTCCTGGACCAAGGGCAGCCAGCTCACACTGGCCGCGAACCCGCGCTACCCGGCGGTCCTGGGCGGACCACCCAAAGTCAAGCGGGTCGTGGTCCACTTCGTCCCGACCGACACCGACCGAGCCGCCGAACTACGCGCCGGCAAACTCGACGGCGCCCCGCTGTCACCCATCCAGGCGGCGACCTTCGCCCACTCGAACGGTTTCAGCGTGCTCACCGACCACAGCGCAGACCTACGCGCGGTGCAACTCCCGCCGCACGGCCCGGTCACCGGCGACCCGGCGATCCGCCTGGCACTCAACCACGCCGTAGACCGTGGCGCACTGGTCACCGGTGCAGTCGCCGGCGCGGGCCAGCAAGCCCCCACACCGATGCCGGCCGCGCTGCCCGAGTTCGTCGAGCCAACCGCCACCTTCACCACGGACCAGGACCAGGCCCGCACGACGCTGCTGCAGGCAGGCTGGATAGCCAACACCGACGGCGGCCGCTCCAAGGAAGGCGTACCCGCCGCATTCACCCTGGACTACCCAACCGGCGACGCGGTCGACAAGGCCCTGGCCACCGCATTCGCCGCAGCCGCAAGTGCGATCGGCATCACGGTGACGATCGCCGCCGTCCCACCCGCCCAACTACCGGCGAAGTCCGCCACCGACGCCACCCTGATCAGCACCGGCAACCCGTTCGACCCGGACTTCGCCCTGTATTCGCCGCTGGCCAACAGCGACCCGGCCGTGACCGCCGCACTGGACACCGGCAGGCACACGATCGACCCGGCACAGCGGTCGGTCGCCTACCGCCAGTTCCAGCGCGCATACGTGGCCAACCCGGCAATGGTGAGCCTCGTCTTCGTCGACCACACGTACGTGATGCGCGACAACTGGACCGGCTACGCCCAGGTAACCGACGCGGCATCCCAGGGCATCACCTGGGGCCCATGGTGGAACCTCGCAGCCTG
>DASXXM010000200.1:0-4302 GCA_036503065.1 Pseudonocardiaceae bacterium
GGGTGGCCAGCACCGAGGACGCCACGATCAGCAACCAGTCCACATCGGACTCCGGTATCGCCGGCACGTCCGGTACGGGACCGGCCACCGGTTCGTCGGTCAGGCCGACGTACAGCCGCCCGTCGTCCTGCGGCAACAGCAGCGCGAACCGGTTGGTCTCGCCGGGCACCGGGATGGTGATCGCGGTGTGCCGGATGTCCGACGTGTCGGCGGCGAGCACCAGGTGGGTGCCCCGTGACGGCCGCAACCGCACGTCGTCGACCAGTTGCCCGGCCCACACCCCGGCGGCGTTGAGCACCGCGCGCGCCCGGATCTCGAACGTCTCGCCGGTCCGCTCATCGCGCACGTCGGCGCCGTGCCGGTGCAGCCGCAGCGCCCGCGTGCCGGTCAGCACCCTGGCACCGAATCCGGCCGCGGTCCTGGCCAGCGCGACGACCAGCCGGGCGTCGTCCACGAGTTGGCCGTCGAACGACAGCAGCCCGCCGCGCAGGCCGTTGCGGCGCAGGCCGGGGGCCAGCGCCAGCGCCTCGGCGGCGGGCACCCGGCGTGGCGGCGGCAGCAGCGCGGTCGGCGTGCGGGCGGCCCGCCGCAGCGCGTCGCCGGCCACCAGCCCGGCCATGGCCAGGCCGGCGTTGCCACTGGATACGTTGGGATACAACGGGATGAGCTGCGGCAGCGGCCGGATCAGATGCGGCGCGACCACCGTCATCAGGATGCCGCGCTCGGCCGCGCTCTCGTAGGCGAGGCCGACATCGCCCCTGGCCAGGTACCGCAGGCCGCCGTGTACGAGCTTGCTGGACCACCGGGACGTCCCGAACGCCAGATCGTGCGCCTCGACCAGGCACACCGACAGCCCACGCGACGCGGCGTCCAGCGCGGCCCCGGCCCCGGTCACCCCGCCGCCGACCACCAGCAGGTCAACCCGTGTCTCGGCCATCTCGGCCAGCTCCCTGGCGCGCCTGCTCCGATTGAGCGAGGTGGCGCGCAGCGAACCGGCCGGAACGTGGGTGGTCATGCCGCCGCCAGTCCGTGGTCGAGTAGCGCGGCCAGTTCCGCCAGCAGGTCATCGGCGGGCACGTCCGAACCGGCCGGTCGGTGCGAGATCACGAACGCCTGCACCGTGAGGAAGAACACCCGCGCCTGTGCGGCCACCGGCCCCGACCGGATCGAACCGTCCGCGTGCCCGGCGATGAGCTGCGCCGTGACGAACTGCTCGGCCAGCCGCTGCGTGCTGCCGACCCGTTCCACCAGGTAGGGCAGCAGCAGTTCGGCATCGCGGTCGAGCACGCTGGTGAGCAGCGGATCGCCGGCCAGCCGGGCGGCGGCCCGCACGGCCGCCGTGACCAGCCGTTCGCGGGCCGTGGCGGCGTTGTCGGCCGTTGCCGCGATCTCGTCGAGCAGGGCGCCGAACTCCCTGGTCATGAGGGCCGCGACCACGCTGGTCACGCCGGGGAACCGCCGGTAGACCGTCATCCGGCTGGTCCCGGCGCGCCGGGCGATGTCGGTCAGCGTCGTCCGCCGGACCCCGACCGACAGCACGCAGTGCCGGGCCGCGTCCAGCAGCACGTCATCGCTGTGACGAATAGACGTCATGTGTAACACTGTATCGGTGCCCGAACCCATCCCGCACACGATTCGCGGCCGGTGGACGGCGCAGCCGCAGCCGTTGCCCGCGCACGCGCTGCGGTGGCTGCGGTCCCGCACCGGTCTGGCCGACGTCCGCACCCCGGCCGACCCGACCCACGTCGTGTCACGCTCGGCCCTGCCGGCCGACGCACATGCCGCGCTGGCCGCGCTGGTCGGCTCGTCGAACGTCCTGGTGGACGAGGAATCCCGGCTCGGCCGAGCCGGCGGACTGTCCTATCTGGACCTGGTCCGCTACCGGGCGGGCGGCGAACTGACGGTGCCGGACGCCGTCGTACTGCCGGCCGATCCGGACCAGGTGACGGCGCTGTTGGCGGTCTGTGCCCGGTTCCGGATCGGTGTGGTGCCGTTCGGCGGCGGCACGTCGGTCGTCGGCGGGGTGAGCGCGCTGCGCGGGGACCTGGCCGCCGTGGTCGCGCTGGACCTGGTCCGGTTGGACCGACTGGTCTCCGTGGACCCGGTGTCGCGGTTGGCCGTGCTCCAGGCCGGTGTGCGCGGCCCGGACGCCGAGCGACTGCTCGCCACGCACGGTTTCACGCTCGGTCACCTGCCGCAGTCGTTCGAGCGGGCCACCATCGGCGGATTCGCCGCCACCAGGTCCGCCGGGCAGGCGTCGGCAGGCTACGGCCGGTTCGCGGACATGGTGGCCGCCGTCCGCGTGGCCACCCCGCGCGGCGAGTGGCGACTCGGCGTGGCACCGGCATCGGCAGCAGGCCCGGACCTGCGCGCCATGGTGGTCGGCAGCGAAGGCGCGTTCGGCGTGCTCACCGAGGTGACCGTGCGGGTCCGGCCGGTACCGACCCACCGCAGCTACCAGGCCTACGTCCTGGACGGCTGGGCACGTGGCGCGGCGGCGGTCCGGTCCCTGGCCCAACACCAGGCCCTCGCCACGGTGACCCGGCTGTCCGATGTGGACGAGACGGACGTGGCCCTCGCGTTGTCCGGCGGCATGAAGACGACAGCACTGCGCGCGTATCTCCGGTTGCGCGGCATCCGGGAACCGTGCCTGTTGATCCTGGGCTGGGAGGCGACAAGCGCCAGGGACCTTCGCCGGGCACGGCTGGCCACCCGCCGAGTGCTGCGCGAGCATCGGCCGGTGGCGCTGGGGAAGGCGCCCGGCGAGGCGTGGCGGCACGGCCGCTTCGGCGGCCCACGCCAGCGGGACGCGTTGCTGGACAACGGGGTCTGCGTGGAGACCCTGGAAACCGCGGCCCACTGGTCGTCGTTGTCCGAGCTGCGCGACGCCGTCCGCGCCGCGCTGACCGACGCACTCGGGCGCCCGATCGTCATGTGCCACATCTCACACGCCTACGAAACCGGCGCATCCCTGTACTTCACGGTCCTGACACCGCGGGACCCCGACCCGATCACCCAGTGGCAGCGCGCCAAAACCGCGGCCAGCACGGCGATCCGCGGCCACAACGGCACCATCACCCACCACCACGCGGTCGGCGTCGACCACGCGCCGTACCTGGCAGGCGAGATCGGCGACCTCGGGATCGAGGTGCTGGCCGCGATCAAGGACACGCTCGACCCGACCGGCATCCTCAATCCCGGCAAGCTGATCAGGCGATCCTGACCAGCATCTTGCCGGTGTTCTCGCCGCGCAGCATGCCGAGGAACGCCGCCGGCGCGTTCGCCAGACCGTCGACGACGGTTTCCTGGTAACGCAACTCGCCGTCGCGCAGCCAGCCGCCGACCTCCGCGACGAACCGCTCCTGCAGGTGGAAGTGGTCGCGCACGAGCATGCCGCGCAGGGTGAGCCGCTTCTTGACCACCTGGGCCAGGTTGCGCGGCGCGGGGCTGGGTTCGGTGTTGTTGTAGACCGAGATCATCCCGCAGATCGTCATGCGCGCATGGACGTTCGCCACCGCGATCGCGGCCTCGAGATGGTCGCCGCCGACGTTGTCGAAGTAGACCTCGATGCCATCGGGTGCCAGGTCGGCCAACTGCTGCCGCACCGGCCCGTCCTTGTAGTTGAACGCCGCGTCGAAGCCCAGCTCGTCCACCAGGTACTCGACCTTGGCGGCCGATCCTGCGCTGCCGATCACCCGCCTGGCACCCTTCAGCCGGGCGATCTGGCCCACCACCGAACCGACGGCCCCGGCCGCGGCGGACACGAACACCGTGTCGCCCGCCTTGAACTCGGCCACCTCCAGCAGCCCGGCGTACGCGGTCAGGCCGGTCATGCCCAGCACCCCGAGGTACGCGCCGAGCGGCGCCGCCGACGGATCCACCTTGACCGCGTGCCTGGCGTCGAGCAGCCCGTACTCGCGCCAGCCAAGGCCGTGCAACACGGCGTCGCCGGGCTTGAACCCGTCCACCATCGACTCGACCACCTCGCCGACAGCGCCGCCGTCGAGCGGCTCACCGACCTGAAACGGTGGCGCATAGGACTTCACGTCGTCCATCCGGCCGCGCATGTACGGGTCGACGCTCATCAGGAGGTTGCGCACGAGGATCTGGCCGTCGCCCGGCCGGGACACCTCGGCCTCGACGGTCTCGAAGTCCTCCGGCGTCGGCCAGCCGGTCGGCCGCTTCGCGAGCCGGATCTCCATGCCTGTGGTTGGTGCGGTCATGCGGCCATTCTCGCGCGTTGTCAGTCGTCGTGCTGCCTGCGGGGGAGCAGGGCCGGTTTGCGCAGCGCCTCGCGCAGCG
>DASXXM010000201.1:0-6797 GCA_036503065.1 Pseudonocardiaceae bacterium
GCGGTCACCCACACCGGTTCGCCACTGCTCGTGGTGGCGGGCGCCGGTTCCGGCAAGACACGGGTGCTGACCCGTCGCATCGCCTACCTGCTGGCCGAACGGCACGTGCATCCCGGTCAGGTCATGGCGATCACGTTCACCAACAAGGCCGCCGCCGAGATGAAGGAACGGGTCTCCGACCTGATCGGCGCGCGTGCCCGGGTGATGTGGGTGTCCACGTTCCACTCGATGTGCGTGCGCCTGCTGCGCCGCGAGGCCAAGACGCTGGGCCTCGGCTCCAACTTCTCGGTGTACGACTCGGACGACACGCGTCGCCTGATCACCATCGTGGCCCGCGACCTGGACCTGGACCCCAAGCGCTACGCGGCCCGCATGCTCGCCGTGCACGTGTCGAACCTGAAGAACGAGTTGGTCGGCGTCCACGACGCCGCCGCGGCCGCCGCCACCGACCTGCAGCGCAGGGTCGCCGAGGTCTACGACAGCTACCAGCGGCGACTCGGCCTGGCCAACGCGATGGACTTCGACGACCTGATCATGCGCACGGTCGAACTGCTGCGCACCTACCCCGACACCGCGGAGCACTACCGCCGCCGCTTCCGGCATGTCCTCGTCGACGAGTACCAGGACACCAACCACGCCCAGTACTCGCTGGTCAGGGAGCTGGTCGGGCCGGGCGACGCGGATCCCGGCGAGCTGTGCGTCGTCGGCGACGCGGACCAGTCGATCTACGCGTTCCGCGGCGCCACGATCCGCAACATCCTCGAGTTCGAGCGGGACTATCCGCAGGCTCGCACGATCATGCTGGAGCAGAACTACCGGTCGACGCAGACGATTCTGAGCGCGGCCAACGCCGTCATCTCCCGCAATCCGGACCGCAGGGACAAGCGCCTGTGGACCGAGGCGGGCGACGGGGAGAAGATCGTCGGCTACGTGGCGGACAACGAGCACGACGAGGCCGCGTTCGTGGCCGGCGAGATCGACCGCCTCGTGGACGCCGGCGACGCGTCGAACGCGGACATCGCGGTGTTCTACCGCACGAACAACCAGTCCCGCGTGTTCGAGGAGATCTTCATCCGGCTCGGCCTGCCCTACCGGGTGGTCGGCGGCGTCCGCTTCTACGAGCGCCGCGAGGTCCGCGACATGCTCGCCTACCTGCGCACCCTGGCCAACCCGGAGGACACGGTCAGCCTCCGCCGCATCCTCAACGTGCCCAAGCGAGGCATCGGCGACCGCGCCGAAGCCGTGGTCGCCAACCACGCGGAGCAGCAGCGGATCTCCTTCGCGGCAGCCCTGCGTGACGCGGTCGACGACAAGATCCCGCTGCTGAATCCCCGCTCCCGCAACGCGATCGCCGGTTTCGTCGAGATGATGGACGAACTGCGGCTGATGGTCGAAGCGGGTGTCGAGGTGGCCGAGATCGCCGAGGCGGTACTGGAACGCACCGGCTACCGGGTCGACCTGGAGGCCAGCGACGACCCGCAGGACGCGGGCCGCCTTGACAACCTGAACGAGTTGGTGACGGTCGCCCGCGAGTTCGCCACGATCGAAGCCACCGCCCCGGTCCTCGACGGCGAGGCGGAAACCCCGGTACAGGGCACCCTGGCCGCGTTCCTGGAGCGGGTGTCCCTGGTCGCCGACTCCGATTCGGTGCCGGACTCCGACGACGGCGTGGTCACCCTGATGACCCTGCACACCGCCAAGGGCCTCGAGTTCCCGGTGGTGTTCTGCACCGGCTGGGAGGACGGCATCTTCCCCCACCTGCGCGCCCTGTCCGACCCGACGGAACTGGCCGAGGAACGGCGACTGGCCTACGTCGGCATCACCAGGGCCCGCCAGCGCCTGTATCTGTCCAGGGCCCTGATCCGCTCGGCATGGGGTCAGCCCATGACCAACCCGGCTTCCCGGTTCCTGGACGAGATCCCGGCCGAGCTCATCGACTGGCGCCGCACCGAACCCGACCGCTCGGCACCGACGGCGCAGACCACCTGGCGACGCGGCGGCCAGGACTCGGCACAGGCGAACCTGGCCGCGCGCGGCATGCGCACGACCCCGTTCAAGGGCTGGCAGGACACGCCGTCGATCCGCCTCGAGACGGGTGACCGGGTGAGCCACGACAAGTACGGCCTCGGCACGGTGGTCGCCACCGACGGCGATGGCCCGAGAGCCACCGCGACGATCGACTTCGGCACGGCGGGCACGATCCGCCTGATGCTGATCGGCAGTGTTCCGCTGGTGAAGCTGTAGGGCTTTGGCTGCCGGCAAGGTGCCGCGCGGTCAGAGCGTGATGCCGCGCTGGTTGAGCCAACCCAGCGGATCGATCTTCTTGCCCGTCGGATCCCACACCTCGAAATGCAGCGTGTATCCGTTGCTGAAGCCGCGATCGCCCATCGCGGCGATCTGTTGCCCCGCGGCCACGTGCTGACCCACCTGCACCGAATAGGTGTTCACCCGGGCATAGACCAGCGTCGTGCCGTCGGAAAGCTGTTCCTTCACCCACAGGCCGAAGCCGCTCGTCGGCCCAGCGGCGATGATCACACCGGCGGCCGATGCCACGATCGGCGTGTTGCGGACGTTCTTGATCTCGATTCCGTAGTGGAACGAGCCGTACTGCCCGCCGAACGTGGACACGACCGTCCCGGCGCACGGCGCCGCGAACGTGGCGCCGGTGGTCAGGTTGGCCCCGCCCGCGGTGTCCGTCGCGCTCTGCTGGCCGGTGATCTTCTGGCTTTCCGCGACCTGCTGAGCTTCCGCCGACGCGTCCAGCGCGTGCGAGACCGGCTGCACTTCCAGCGACTGCTGGTCGTTGGCATTGGTGCCGATCATCGCCGACGTGCCGCCGGCATCGGCCAGGTACGTGGTGGCGTGGTGTTCGCTCTTGGGCAACAACGACTGGCCGGCCGCTGCCGCGGCGATCGCGCCGAGGGCGACCGCGGCGAAGACCGCGCGGCCGCGCAACACCGGCGACGGAGCGACCAGCTTGCGCCGCCCGTTCGGCTCGTCTAACGCCGTGGACGAGTTTTGGCCACCGGGGGAGCGGTGTGGCGCCAAAGCAGGTCCTTCCATGTTCGGATGGCCGTCGTGATCAGACCGTGACTGCGAACCAGGGGACAGTAACGAAACGCCACAAGGCCCGGCAACAGGCGCATGCGTGCCTTGTGGACAACCGGCGGCCCTGCTGCGTCTGCGATCAGTACGTGACGCTCCGTCGCCACCACCGACCGCCGGACCGACGTCGATCCCTTGTGGCTGTTCGGCGCCCTCCGGTTGATCGCGCACCGTGAGTGGCTCCCGGTTCGACCAACCCGGTCCGGGACCGCCACTCGATCGAGTGTGACTTACCTCACAGAAGACCGGTTGAGTACCCAGCGCGTGTCGGCGACGTAAACGCAGCCCCGCGTGGCAGCCACCCGCCGACGCCATGCCCGGACCGACCGGCTCACCCGCCGTGACCTTGCTAGCGTCAGCCAGGTGACCGCGCGGACCCCCTCCAGACAAGTGCCTCCGGCCGGCAAACCGGCGGACCGCGCGTCCGGGCCGGCCAACTGGTCGGCACTGCCGATCCGGTTGCGCTGGGCGCTCGGCGTCGGGCTGGTCGGCGGGGCCTCGCTCGCGGTCGGGCCGTTGCTGCCGGTCGTCAGTCCGGCCATGCCGCCCGGGTTCGCCGCCGGTCCGCTGATGTTCGTGCTCGGCCTGCTGCCGGTCGGCGTCGCGCTCGTGCTGGCCGGGCGTGGCTCGGTGCCGGCGGCCCGTGGCGCGTTGCTGGCCGCGGCGCTGTTCGCCCCCGGCCGGGCCATCGCCGACGCCCAACTGGCGGTACAGGGCAGCGTTGCCGCGCGTCCCGAACTCGTCATGCCGACCGCGCTCCTGCGACTGCACGGCGCGGCCGGCCTGTGGCTGCTGCTGGCCGGCGAGGTCCTCGTCCTGGTCGGCGGCCTCCTCGCGATCGGGACCGGCGACACCGATCCGACGGCCCGCGAGTCGGGCCGCACCTCCGGCCGCTACCAGGGGCCGGTCCTGATCGCTCTGGGCCTCGGCGTCGTCGTCGCGCTGGGGCTGATGGCCGCGCCGTTCACCTCGACCAATCCGTTCGTACTGGCCAAGGGCGTCCTGGACGCCCCGATCATGGCGATGGCCGGTGGCTTCCTGATCGCGGTCGCCGCGCCGCTGGCCGCGACCATCGCCGTCACATCGGCCGATCCGGTGACGGCACGCGGCTGGCTGCTCGGCGGCCAGGCCGTGGTCCTGGCCATCGCGCTGCCCAGGGTGGTGTCCGGCTTCGCGGTCGCCGGCCTGCACCCGAACTGGGGGCCCTTCGTGGCCCTGGTCGCGGCGGCGCTGCTGGTCGCACTGGCCCTGACCACCGAACGCGTGATCCGGCCGGCACCCGACGACGACACCGACGTGCAGCGCGAACCGGCCGAACTCCAGCTGCCCGGCCAGTCCCGACTGCACGTCGCCACCGGCGTGCTCGGCCTGGTGGCTGCCGGCGCGGCGCTGGTCGGCGCCGACACCAACCTCTACGTCCTGTCCGCCGACCTGCCGCGCAACACCGACGTGGCAGGCCGCCTGCTGATCCCGGCCGCCGTGCTGATCGGGGTCTGCGCGGTCGGCATGCTGATCCCCCGCTGGGCGTTCGTGGTCCGGCCCGCGTTCGCGGTGGCGTGGGTTTCCGTGTTGCTGGCCGGGTTCGGCGCCGTCGACACCGCGATGACCGCGACCCAGATCGACGGCGTCCGCATCGGCATCGGCACCTGGGCCACCGGCCTGGCCATGGTCACCGCACTGGCCGCCGCCTGCACGGCGGGACTGGCCGGTGGCGTGGAACGCGACGACGTCGACCTGACCGAGCTGTCCTGGCGCCCGCGGGTGCTCGTGCCCGCCGTGGTCGCTGCGGCGCTGGCCGTCGGCGCGTTCGGCCTGCCGGTGCTCCAGGCCGCAGGCTTCCGTCCGCCCGGCATCTGGTCGGACTTCCGGTTCGCCTCGTGGGGCCTCGTGTTCAGCCTGGCGGCCGTGCTGGCCGCCGCACTGCTGGCGCCGATCTGCCGCCCGGCCCGCGCGGTCGGGCTCCTCATCGGCGCGGCCGGCCTGGTGCTGGTCCGCCTGTTGTCCCTGCCACTGGACCGGTCGATGGCGCCGGGCACGAGCGCCGGGCCCGGGCTGCCGATAGCGGTGGCCTGCCTGGTCGCTCTTCTCGTCGCGGCCGGCATGGCCGGTTGGCTGGCCCGCGGCGAACCCGTCAACAGGGCCGAACCCGTCAAGAGAACTGCCGTCGACATGAGGAGGAAGGCATGAGTGGCCGAATCCGCGTCGTGGTCGCCAAGCCCGGTCTCGACGGCCACGACCGAGGTGTCAAGGTGGTGGCGCGGGCGTTGCGCGACGCCGGCATCGAGGTCGTCTACACCGGCCTGCACCAGACGCCGGAGCAGATCGTCGAGACCGCGCTGCAGGAGGATGCGGACGCGGTCGGCCTGTCGGTGCTCTCCGGTGCCCACATGACGCTGTTCGCCAGGGTGGTCGAGCTGCTCGCCGACCGGGGCGCCGACGACGTCGTGGTGTTCGGCGGCGGGATCATCCCGGACGAGGACATCCCGAAGCTGGCCGAACTCGGCGTCGCGAAGGTGTTCACGCCGGGCTCGCCCACCCAGGACATCGTGGACTGGGTCCGCGCCAACGTCGCGACCCAGGACGCCGAGGCGTGAGCTGAACCGGTCCGGTGACCGACCTCACCGGCAGCCGCGACACGGGCCGCAGGCGCGGTCGATAGGGTCGGACCAGTTCGACAGCGGCCCGGCTCAGAGCAGCACCAAACTTTTGGCGTAGTCAGGAGACTCCAGCGTGGACCTGTACGAATACCAGGCGAAGGACCTCTTCGCCGCCCACGACGTGCCGGTGCTGCCCGGTGCCGTGGCGACCACGCCCGCGGAGGCTCGGGCCGCAGCGGCGCGGTTCGGCCAGACCGTGGTGGTGAAGGCGCAGGTGAAGACCGGTGGCCGGGGCAAGGCCGGTGGTGTGAAGCTGGCCGAGACGCCGGACGAGGCAGAGGCCAAGGCCGCCGCGATCCTGGGCATGGACATCAAGGGCCACACCGTTTACCGGGTGTTGGTCACCACCGCCAGCGACATCGCCCAGGAGTACTACTTCTCCTTCCTGCTGGACCGCACCAACCGCACCTTCCTGGCCATGGCGTCGGTCGAGGGCGGCGTGGAGATCGAGCAGCTCGCGGTGGAGAAGCCGGAAGCGCTGGCCCGCATCCCGATCGACCCGATCGCCGGTGTCGACGAGGCCAAGGCCCGCGAGATCGCCACCGCGGCGAACTTCCCGGCCGAGGTGCTCGACGGCGTGGTCAACACCATCGTGCGGCTGTGGGACACGTTCGTGGCCGAGGACGCCACGCTGGTGGAGGTCAACCCGCTCGTCCGCGACCCCCAGGACCACATCGTGGCACTGGACGGCAAGGTCACGCTGGACGACAACGCCGCGTTCCGCCACCCCGGCCACGCCGACCTGGTCGACAAGCAGTCCGAGGACCCGTTGGAGGCCAGGGCCAAGGCCAAGCACCTGAACTACGTGAAGCTGGACGGCGAGGTCGGGATCATCGGCAACGGCGCAGGCCTGGTCATGTCCACGCTGGACGTGGTCGCCTACGCGGGTGAGCGGCACGCCGGGGTGAAGCCGGCGAACTTCCTGGACATCGGCGGCGGCGCGTCGGCCGAGGTGATGGCCAACGGCCTGGAGATCATCCTGTCCGACCCGGCCGTGCGCAGCGTGTTCGTCAACGTCTTCGGCGGCATCACCGC
>DASXXM010000202.1:0-10301 GCA_036503065.1 Pseudonocardiaceae bacterium
GAGACCGAAGGAGACGTCACGATGGAAGCGCGCATGAAGAACGCCGCCGCGGTACTGCCGGGCGCGATGGAGGCCATCCAGAGCCTGCTCAGGGCAACGAGCAAGGGCGGGGTGCCGCAGCGCACACTTGAACTGGTGCACCTGCGGGCCAGTCAGATCAACGGCTGCTCGGTGTGTGTCTACGGCGGCAACCACTCGGCGAAGAAGGCGGGCGAGACGGACGAACGCCTGTGGGCGGTGGCCGCGTGGCGGGAAGCGCCGTTCTACACCGACGCGGAGCGGGCCGCGCTCGCTCTTGCCGAGGCCATGACCCGGTTGGCCGACCGGCCGGACGCGGTGCCGGACGACGTCTGGGACTCGGTCACCGATCACTACGACGAGTCACAGCTCGCGGCCCTGATACTGATGATCGCGACGACGAACCTGTTCAACCGCCTCAACGCGACCATCCGGGAACCGGCAGGCGCGACCTGGTCCTGAACGTGACACTGGCGCGCTCCGCGCGCGAGGCGCTTGCCGCCTAATGAGTGTTAGCGGGTCGGCATCGGGCAGACTCGCATCCGGTAGCCGCTGGCAAGTGAGCACTGTATCCGCCAGACCTTCGAGGTCTGCATAAAGATCGTGCCCCTGCCGGTGGGCCGGGAGAGTAGATCGCTGATGGGATGTCGTGCCCGCCCCTTGTGGCGTGAGCACCGGTTCATTAGGTCGCTGATAGCTCTCCCGCAGGCTGCTGACCGTGGTCCAAGGACGGGAGAACAGGTGCTGTTCGTAGGCGACGACTGGGCCGAGGCGCATCACGACGTCGAGCTGATGGACTCGGCTGGCCGGCGGTTGAGCAAGGCACGACTGCCCGAAGGCGTGACAGGTATCGCCCGGCTGCACGCCATGATCGCCGAACAACTCGGCGAGGACAACGACGAGACGGAGGTGAGAATCGGGATCGAGACCGACCGAGGACCGTGGGTCCAGGCGTTGATCACCGCCGGATACACCGTGTTCGCGGTCAACCCGCTGTCGGTGGCCCACTATCGGCGACGCCACAGCGTGTCCAGCGCCAAAAGCGACGCGGCCGACGCGCACACTCTGGCCGACATGGTGCGCACCGACTCCCACCAACTGCGCCCGGTGGCCGGCGACACCGCCGAGGCTGAGGCGATCAAGGTAGTCGCCAGGGCGCACAAGACACTGATCTGGGAACGCACCCGCCACACCCAGCGGCTGCGTCACGCCCTGCGCGAGTACTTCCCGGCGGCCGTGGAGGCGTTCGAGGATCTCGACGCCCCTGACACCCTGGAACTGCTGGCCAGAGCACCGGACCCCGTGTCGGCCGCGAGGCTGAGCATCGCTCAGATCAGCGGGGCACTCAAGCGGGTTCGCCGCCGCGACATCCCGCGCAAGGCCGCAGCTATCCAGGCGGTGCTGCGGGCGCAGCACCTGGGCCAGCCCGCGGTGATCACCGCGGCCTACGCGGCCACCACCCGCGCCGCCACCGCGGTGCTGACCACGCTGCACGAGCAGGTCAAGACTCTGCAGGAGCAGGTCGATGCGCATTTTGGTCCGCACCCGGACGCTGAGATCATCCTGTCCCAGCCCGGGTTGGGGCCGGTCCTCGGTGCCCGGGTGCTCGCCGAGTTCGGCGACGACCGTGACCGTTACGCCGACGCGAAGTGCCGCAAGAACTACGCCGCCACCAGCCCGATCACCCGAGCGTCGGGCAAGAAGAAGACCGTGCTGGCCCGGTTCGTGCACAACGACCGGCTCATCGACGCCCTCATGTCCCAGGCGTTCGCTGCGTTGAACGCCTCGCCCGGCGCCCGCGCCTACTACGACCAGCAACGAGCCCGGGGCGCTTACCACCACGCCGCGCTGCGCCACCTGGCCAACAGGCTGGTGGGCATCCTGCACGGCTGCCTCAAGACCCGCACCCTCTACGACGAAGCGACCGCCTGGTCGCATCGCGTCGAGAAGGTCGCTGCTTGACATTCAAACTCCTGGGATGTCTTTATGCGGTGTCTTCCCCTGCGCTCCACTCCGCGCCGCTGGCGCGTCGCTGCACTCCGCTCCGGGGAAGACACCGCGGCGGCCAGCGCCACAACCAAGGCTCACGCTATAGCAAATACGCTGTAGCACTACCATCGCTCAGTCAACCTGGCGCTATAGCAAACATGCTGCAGCAGAATCACGACTCAGGTACTGTCCACGCTATAGCAAATATGCTGTTGCAAATATGCTGTAGCACCACTGTTGCTCAGCCAAAGCCGGCGCGGTGGTAGATGCGCTGTACCACGTCCTCGGCTGCCGCCTTGATGGTCTGCGCTCCCACCCGGTCCTACGGCTGTGCTTCGGTTGCCACCACCGCTACGGCTTGGTGTAGTAGGGATTCGGGACGGTGGCCTCGTTGGTTTCCTCGTCGTACGAGTAGACCTCGCGGCCGCTGATGAACACCCGCAGCGCGCGGCTCATCACGTCGAGCGGATCACCGGACCACATCACCACATCACCGTCAAGGCCCGGCTTCAGCGAGCCGACCTGGTCGTCCAGCCGCAGAATCTCGGCCGGGTTGATGGTCAGCGCGCGCAGCGCCTCGGTCCGGTCCATGCCCTCCTTCACCGCCAGCGTGGCCTGGTGCACCAGGAAGTGGATCGGCACGACGGGATGGTCCGTGGTGATGGCCACCTTGACGCCCGCCTTGGCCATGATGCCGGCGGCACGCATGGTGCGGTTGCGCAGCTCGACCTTGACCCTGGTGGTGAACATCGGGCCGAAGATCACCGGGATGTTCTTGTCTGCCAACAGATCCGCGATCAGGTGGCCCTCGGTGCCGTGGTTGACGACCAACTGGTAGCCGAACTCCTCGGACAGCCGGATGGCCGTGGCGATGTCGTCGGCGCGGTGGGTGTGCTGGTCCCACAACAGTTCGCCGTCCAGCACGCGGGCCAGGGTTTCCAGCGTGAGGTCGCGTTCGAACGGTTCTCCCTTGTCCGCCTTGTGATCCCGCTTCGCCTTGTAGTTCTGCGCGGCGACGAACGCCTCGCGCAGCACGGCCGCGACGCCCAGCCGGGTGGCCGGCGTCTTGCCCTTGTCGCCGTAGACGCGCTTCGGGTTCTCCCCCAACGCGCTCTTGACGCTGACCGACTCGCGGAAGACCATCTCGTCGACCGTGCGCCCCCAGTTCTTCACCGCGACGGTCGCGCCGCCGATGGGGTTGCCGGAACCCGGTTTGATGATCGACGACGTCACGCCGCCGGACAGCGCGTCGAGGAAACCCAGGTCCGCCGGGTTGATGCCGTCCAACGCGCGGAACCGGGCGCCGTTGGCGTCGGTCATCTCGTTGGTGTCGTTGCCGGCCCAGCCCTCGCCGTCCTCATGGACCCCGACGTGCGCGTGCGACTCGATGAAGCCGGGCACCACCCAGCAGCCCGACGCGTCCACCTCGGTCACGCCGTCGGGCACCTCGACGTCCGCCGCCGAGCCGACGGCCGTGATCTTGCCGTCCCGAACCAGTACCGTCCCACCGTCGACAGGTGCCCCGTCGACGGGCACCACGTACCCACCTGTGATCGCCACGTCCATGATTAGCAAGGCTAACAAAGATCACGGCCACCGCAAGGTCACGTCAGGTGAGCGGTGTCAGCCCCCACCGGCCCGACCAGGTCTGGCCGGGGGCCAACGTGATCAGGTCGACGCCGGAGTTCAGCGCGTCCGGCGGGCACGTCATCGGCTCGATCGCCAACGCGCGGCCGACGCCGGGAAAGGTTTCCGGCGTGAACACCTGCACCCACTTGAAGTCCGGATCGGCCCAGAGTTCCACGCCACCGGACGGCGCGGTCAGGCGATGGTGGATCAGGCCGTCGGCCTCGGGGCGGCAGTCGCCGAACGGTGTGTCCAGATGGATGCCGGCCAGCGGCATGGGCGTGCGGAAGTCGGCCGACGTGCCGTCCACCTCGGTCGCCGGGCCGTTCGGGTTCATCGTCTCCAGGTCCAGCGGCAGCACGGTGCGCGCGGCCAACTGAAGGTCGCACTCGTCCCGCGATGCGTGCCCGGCCCGCACGTACGGGTGGTTGCCGACGCCGAAGGGCACCGGCTGGTCGCCGACGTTGCGCACGGTGTGCTCGACGGTCAGGCCGGCGCGGCCCAGCCCGTAGCGGATGCCGGCGTGCATCGGTACCGGCCAGCCGGGCTGCACCGGAATGTCGATGGCCAGCGTGATCCGGGCCGTCTCCTGGAGCACGACGCGCCACGGGCGGAAGCGGACCAGCCCGTGGATGGCGTTGTCCCGGTTGGGCTCGTTGGGGTCCAGGTACTGCGGCTTGCCGTCGAACTCCCATTTGCCGCCGGCCACCCGGTTGGGCCACGGCACCAGCACCGCGCCCGCGCCCATCGGCGGTCGCTCGTCGGTGGCCGGGAAGGTCTCCAGATACGGGACGCCGTCGGACTCGAAGGCGCGCAGGCCGGCGCCGAGTTCGGTGATCACCGCCCGGAACGTGCCCGAGGTGATCTCGTACTGTGCACCGGTCATGGGTGCAGGCTACGAGTTCGCCAGCGCGGTGATGAAAGTGACCAGCTTCGTGGTGATGCCGGGGCTGTCCGCGACGCCCGCGATCACCACGTCGACCGTGTTGCTGCTGGTGTCCTTCTTCGCCGCGAACGCCTCGTCCACCGTCGAGCCGGTCTGGGTGTTCCGGAACATGCCCGCCACGTCGGCGCCGCTGATGCCGCTGAGCTTCTGCACCGAGCTGAACTGCCGCTGCATGATCTGGTAGTACTGGTCGGCCGTGGTGATCGCGGTGGCCGGGTAGATCTGCACGACCACGTTGGCACGGAAGCCGTTCGTCGACGTGAGCACGCACTTGACCTGCTGGATGTTGCCGGCCAGCGTGGTGCCGCTGTCCGCGGTGACCGTCACGTCCGGCACGCCGAAGGCCGTCTTGGCGGAGTCCTTGGGCAGCAGCGCGCAGGTCTGCTGTGCCTGCTTGGACAGGTCACCGCTGGGCCCGCCGGACGGTGTGCTCGGCGGGGCCGACCCGCCGCCGCCGGCCGGATTGGTGGTAGCCGGCACCAGGGTGGCCCCTGGGGTGGCCGAGCCGGTGATCGACTTCGCACAGGCGCCCAGCCCGCAGGCCAGCACCACGCCGATGGCCAGCACGCCAACCGTCCGCCCGAACCGACTACCGATCACGACGCCCCCTCACGAATACCCCAGCAGCGACCAGACTAGCCCGCCACGGGTGCCTGATAACGCCAGAACGCCGGCAACAGGACACACGCGATGATCGCGAACACCACCACCAGCACACCACCGCCGGTCACCGCCACCGTAGTACCCGCGGACGCGCCGACCACGCCGTGCGCGATGTCGGCCAACCGGGGTCCGCCGGTCACGACCACCGTGTAGACGCCCTGCATCCGCCCGCGCATCTCGTCGGTGGACGCGGTCTGTGCCATGGAGTTGCGGAACACCATGCTGACCATGTCCGCGGCCCCGGCCAGTGCCAGGAAGATCGCGGCCAACACCAGCGAGTGCGACAGCCCGAACCCGGCGATCGCGATCCCCCACGCGCACACCGCGATCGCGACGGCCACCCCGTGCCGGCGGATCCGCGACAGCCACCCGGAGAACAGCCCGAACACCACCGCGCCGATCGGGATGGCCGCGAACAGCCAGCCCAGCGCGACCCCGCCACCGGGCGGATCGCCGAAGGTGTGCTCGGCCATCTCCGGGAACAGCGCCCGCGGCATGCCGGCCACCATGGCGATGATGTCCAGCAGGAACGACGCGAGGATCACCTTGCGCGCGCCCAGATAGCGGAACCCGTCGACGATGTCGGCCAGCCCGGCCCGGCGCGCCCTGCCGGACAGCGGCGGCAGCGGCGGTAGTCGCCAGACCGCCCACAGCGTCAGGCACAGGCCGATCGCGTCGATCAGGTAGAGCGTGGGCAGGCCGAGGACCGGGATGAACGCGCCGGCCAGCAGCGGGCCGAGCACCGCGCCGAAGCTGAACACCATGTTGTAGACGGCGTTCGCGGCCGGCATCAACTCGGCCGACACCAGCCGGGCCACGGACGCGCTGCGCGCGGGCTGGTTGACCGCGAACAGGCCCTGTTGCAGGCCCAGCAGCGCCAGCACCACCCAGACCGAGTCGAGCCCGGCCGCGGCCTGCGCCCACAGCAGCAGCGACGTGACCGCGATGCCCAGGTTGGTGACCACGAGCAGCTTGCGCCGGTCGACCGTGTCCGCGATCGCGCCGCCCCACACGCCGAACACCAGCAGCGGCACCAGCGCCACCGCGCCGGCAAGGCCGACGTAGCCGGACGAATTGGTGATGTCGTATACCTGTTTGGGCACCGCGACGGCCGTGAGCTGGCTGCCGATCGCGGTAACCGCGGTGGACGCCCAGAGCCGCCGGAACGGCACCACCCGCAGCGGCCTCGTGTCCAGGACGAGCGCGCCGAGTCCACGCCGCCTTGCGGGACTGGCTGTGTCAGGTTCCGAGGCCACGAAGCATTAGCTTAGCTAACTAACGGCTCAGTACGTTCACGGTGCGAGACGGCGGATCCGCCAGTCGTCGACCGTCAACTCGAAGACGAGACGGTCGTGCATGCGGTCCTGCCGGCCCTGCCAGAACTCCACGGTCTGCGGCCGGATCCGCCAGCCGCCCCAGTGCGGCGGCACCGGCACCCGCTCCGCGTCCGCGAACTGGCGCTCCACATTGGCCAGTGCCGTTTCCAGCGTTCCCCGGCTGGTCACCGCCCTCGACTGCGGCGACGCCCAGGCGCCCAGCTGCGAGCCGCGCGGCCGGCTGGCCCAGTAGGCGGCGGTCTCGGCCGGGCTGACCTTCTCCACCGTGCCGCGTACGTGCGCCTGCCGCTGCATCGCGAACCACGGGAAGGTCGCGCACGCGAAGCGGGTGGCGAGCAGGTCGTGGCTCTTGCTGGAGGTGTAGTTGGTGTAGAACACCACACCGCGCTCGTCGATGCCCTTGCACAGCACCGTGCGGGAGGAGGGCCGGCCCGACGTGTCCGAGGTCGCCAGCACCATCGCGTTCGCCTCCGGCAGCCCGGCGCCGCGTGCCTCGTCCAGCCAGTGCTGCAACTGCGCCTGCCAGGTGGCGGCCAGTTGGGATTCGTCCAGCGCACTCTGTTCGTAGGAGACCCGCATGGCGGGCAGCTCCAACGCGATATCGGTCTCGGACATCCCTTACCACCTTCCAGCCTGGCCCGCTGTGCGGAAGCTCGAGTGGGAGTTGCGGCAATCAGCACCGTGTCGGTGGACGCTACGGGGTTGTCGGCGGAACCGGAACCGCCTGCCCGGTGATCCCGCCCACCGCCGTTCGGGCGCTTGATCGAACGCGTCGGCCGATCCCGCGACGGTCGGTAGCCGGCGACCACGGCCGTCACCGGTCCGCCGAGCGGCACGTTGTCCCAGGTCAGACAGGGCTTCACGAGGCTTTGCCGGTGATCGGGTAAAGATCTGCCCGGCGTTCACTGAATCGTGCGCTGATTCGTGACAGAAGACACCGAGCGAACACATTGCGAACCCACCCTTTCGGGTGCAGGGTTCGGGGAAAAAGCGCGGTGCGTAGCGGGTCGTCCATACCTGTACCCCAGCCGGGCTCGCCGGCCGTGCGTCAAACGTCGAGCAATCCTCGCGAAGGGGCGTGCACACCGTGGTGCAGAGCAATCAGACCATGGGCAATCCGACGATGGCCGAGCAGCAGACGGCGGACCCGGGGTTCAAAGCGGGCCTGGAGGGTGTCGTCGCGTTCCGGACGGAGATCGCCGAGCCGGACCGGGACGGCGGTGCCTTGCGCTACCGCGGGGTGAACATCGAGGACCTGGCCGGCAAGGTCACCTTCGGCGACGTGTGGGCCCTGTTGGTCGACGGCCGCTTCGGCCACGGCCTGCCGCCCGCCGAGCCGTTTCCGCTGCCCGTGCACACCGGGGACGTCCGGGTGGACGTGCAGGCCGCGCTGGCGATGTTGGCCCCGATCTGGGGATACCAGCCGCTGCTGGACATTACGGACGAGCAGGCGAGGGACCAGTTGGCCAGGGCGGCCGTGATGGCGCTGTCGTACGTGGCGCAGTCGGCCCGCGGCATCGGACATCCGGCCGTGCCACAGTCCAGGGTGGACCAGTGCGCGACGATCACCGAACGCTTCATGGTCCGCTGGCGCGGCGAACCCGACCCGGCGCACGTACGGGCCGTCGAGGCGTACTGGGTCTCCGCGGCCGAACACGGCCTGAACGCATCCACGTTCACCGCCAGGGTGATCGCCTCCACCGGCGCGGACGTCGCGGCGGCGATGTCCGGCGCGATCGGCGCGATGTCCGGCCCACTGCACGGCGGCGCCCCGGCCCGAGTCCTCCCCATGATCGAGGACGTCGAGCGCATCGGGGACGCCCACAAGGTCGTCGCCAACATCCTTGATCAACACGGTCGCCTGATGGGCTTCGGCCACCGGGTCTACCGGGCGGAAGACCCCAGGGCCAGGGTCCTCCGCCGCACCTGCAAGGAACTGGGTGCCGAACGCTACGAGGTGGCCGCGGCCCTGGAACAGGCCGCGCTGATCGAACTGCGCGAACGCCGCCCCGACCGCCCGATCGAGACCAACGTCGAATTCTGGGCGGCCGTGATCCTGGACTTCGCCGAGGTACCGCCGCACATGATGCCGGCGATGTTCACCTGCGCCCGCACCGCCGGTTGGTCGGCACACATCCTGGAACAGAAGCGAACCGGCCGGCTCGTCCGCCCGTCGGCCGAGTACGTGGGCCCCGGCCCGCGCACGCCCGACGAGGTGCCCGGCTGGGAAGAAATCAACCACAACTGACCAAGGCGCGCCCCCACGATCAGGGATCGGGTGCCGTGCACCCTTACCCGACGCAAGTGACAGCGATGTCACAGTAGAGTCGCAGCCCCGCGAGTGCCGTTGCCCGCGCGCACTGAAAGACTGGAGGTCCGGCAACGGCGCCGGACCCATGTCCCCACCCCGCGTTTCGAAGGGCGCCGAAGATGACCAAGGCCGCGGACCCGACCACCCTCACCATCCCCGCAGACCTCAAGCCGACCGATGGCCGTTTCGGCTGCGGTCCGTCCAAGGTGCGGCCGGCGCAGGTTGAGGCGCTCGCCGCCGCGGGTGCCGAACTGCTGGGCACCTCTCACCGGCAGAAGCCGGTCAAGTCGCTGGTCGGCCGGGTGCGGTCCGGGCTGCGTGAGCTCTTCAACCTGCCGGCGGGTTACGAGGTCGTGCTGGGCAACGGCGGGACCACCGCGTTCTGGGACGCGGCCGCGTTCGGCCTGGTGCGGGAGCGGTCGCTGCATCTCACGTTCGGGGAGTTCAGCAGCAAGTTCGCCAAGGTCACGCAGGGCGCTCCGTTCCTCGGCGACCCGGTCGTGGTGTCCGCGCAACCGGGTGACGCGCCGGTGCCGGCCGCCGCCGACGGGGTGGACGCGATCGCGTGGGCGCACAACGAGACGTCGACCGGCGTGATGGTGCCGGTGCGCAGGCCGGCCGGGTCGGACGGGTCGCTGGTCCTCATCGACGCCACGTCGGGTGCCGGTGGGCTGCCGGTGGCCGCGGACGAGTTCGACGTCTACTACTTCGCGCCGCAGAAGTGCTTCGCGTCCGACGGTGGGCTCTGGATCGCGCTGATGAGCCCGGCCGCGCTGAGCCGGGTCGACGAGATCGGGTCGTCGGGCCGCTGGGTGCCGGAGTTCCTCTCCCTGCCGGTGGCACTGGACAACTCGACCAAGGACCAGACGTACAACACGCCGTCGGTGGCCACGCTGTTCCTGCTGGCCGAGCAGGTGGACTGGCTGCTGGGCAACGGCGGCCTCGACTGGGCGGTCAAGCGGACCATGGACTCGTCGTCGCGGCTCTACTCCTGGGCAGAGCGCACGACCTACACGACCCCGTTCGTGGCCAACCCGGAGCACCGCTCGCAGGTCGTCGGTACCGTCGACTTCACCGACGACATCGATGCGGCCGCGGTGGCGAAGGTGTTGCGCGCCAACGGGATCGTCGACGTCGAGCCGTACCGGAAGTTGGGGCGCAACCAGTTGCGCGTCGGCATGTTCCCGGCGATCGAGCCGGACGACGTGACCGCGTTGACCGAGTGCGTCGACTGGGTTGTGGAACGATTGCGCTGAACCCGGACTCGTCGGGCACGGCGCGCCTTCGGCGTCAAGCAGGCACGCCGACATAACGTCGTACCCGGCGAGGTGAAGTCATCAGGAGGACGTGATGCGGGCGCTGCGAGTGATCGGCCTCAGCGAGGACGGCAAGTCCGTCATTTGCGAGGACG